>NZ_JBEYVO010000009.1:0-333490 GCF_040644055.1 Streptomyces sp. NPDC047043 | reverse complement strand
CCTCCCGTATCTCCCCCCCCACCACCCCTCTGTTGGTCTCCTGGTGCTCGGGCCCAGCCGGCCTCCCCGGTGCGGGGCCGGGGCCCCCCCGCTGTCCCCCCCGCCAGCCCCTTGTCCGCGCTAAGCGACTGCGAGCGAAACGAAGTCGCTGATACTCCTCAGATCGCGCCGCCCGTGGAGAAAGCCGATGCCGCGGTGGATGTGGACGATCAACGTTCGGGAGACGACCTCGTCCGTGGGCTCTTCGTCGTCTGCGAGGCAGCGTTGCTTGAGAAGGGCGAGGTATACGTCCCCGTACGCCCCGGCGAACGTCTTCCAGCTCATCTCGACGTTCGAGTCAGTGACGATCTCCTTCACCAGCGGAGTCGAGTCGTCCTGCAGAGACAGTGCGAGAGCCCAGCGGCACAGGACATTCCAGTGTGTGATGCCGGTATGCCGCTTAAGCCAGACGAGTTGATCCTTGGCCGTCTGCGAGAGGCGGATGGTCTCAAGCGACATGTGCGGCTCCCTCGGTCCACCAGTAGCCGGGTTCGACGGTAGTGGTGAAGGTCTTGTCGTCATGGACGAGCGTGTAGGTGTGAGAGAGATACGGCTTGAGGCGCCCCAGCAACTTCTCGTCGATCTCCTCGTCTGTGGACAGCAGCAGCACCTGACGTCCGGCCTCGGGGAAGTAGCGGTCCACCAGGTGCTCCCGGTGCTTGCTGTCCAGGCGGCCCAGTGGGGTGTCGATGATGCTGGGCAGACGGTTGCCTGCCGTCTTAGCCAGGCCCCACAGGAGAGAGACGGCAAGCAGCTGGCGTTCGCCAGCACTCAGTCGACCAGGGTCGATGGCCTCGCCATCCGGGCCCGTGAGGACGAGCGCGAACTTGTCCTCTGTGTCGATGGTGATATCACGGATCAGACCTTGCTTGCGCATGAGCGTGTTGAAGCTCTGCAACACAGCGACTTCGACGTTCTCGATGTGATGGGCGAGGAGATCCACGCCGAGCTGCTCTAGGGTGCCGCGCGCCTTGCCCGAGTACTTGACCACTCGTTCGAGCCATTTGGAGCGCCACTCCGCCGTGTGGCGAGAACTGTGGGCGCGCTTAAGCTCTTCTTTCAGCCGTCCGCAGCGAGCAACAGCTTCATCGTGAAGGCTCTCGTTCCGCTCGAATTCCGCCCGCGCGACAGCCAGCCGCTCGATCGCGATCTTTCGATCTTCAACGAGCCCACCGATGAACTCGTCGTCAGGCACAGCATCGACCTGCTGCTGGGCGACTTCGAGATCCTCGGCGAAGTCAGCAGCCTCCTTCATGAGTTCCTGCGCCCGATCGGCGGATGTGGCCAGAGCCTGCTCCAGTGCCGACAACTGCAGCAAGGCGTCATGGGGCAGGTCGAGGTTGTGTTCCAAATCCGCGGCAGCTGCACGCTTCTTGCGATCACTCGTCAGCTTCCGTTTCAGCACGGAGCGGGCACTCGCGGGCAGCTCGTCAATGATCTGCGTAATCAGCCACTCGTCGCGCTCTTCCAGGACTCCAAGGAATCGTGAGGCGTCGTCGGCCTCCCTTTCCCGCTTCGCCTGCTCCTTCACGCTGTTGAGCTGATCTTGCAGGAGCAAGAGCGGCAGCGGGCCCTCTGCGAGAGCTACCAGGGCCTTGTTCGTGGTGGCCAGCTGGTTCTTGATCCGGTTGCGCTCGGCCTCAAGTTCCTTTCTGCGCTCGTACTCCTTGCCGCCAGCGTATTCAAACTTCTGCTCGATTTCATCCAGGGCGACTTGGCGCTGGAGAAGCCCTGAGCGAGCCGCCGCCATCCGCTGATGGGCATCAGACGCGGCTTGAGTTGCCTGCTTGAGCTCCAACTCCTGCTTCTGGATCTGCTCCAGGACGTCTTGGTCGGCTTCGGACAGCCGCTGGCGGTTCTCAAGAGTCCTAAGTAGCTGCCGAAGCCGTTCTACGGCACTGACGCCGAGGAGGGAATGGATGGCCGATTCGATGACCCTGGCGGCGCTGCGCGGGTCGGCAAGCTCTTCGATCTTCTCGCCGTCGAAGAAGAAGAGAGTGGATACGTCGAGCGGTAGGATGGTCTCAACATGATCCGCCCAGTTCTCTGTATGCGTGCGACTGAACTCGCCGTTGACCAACACGGTCAGGAACTCGCGCAATGTTTTACTGCCGGTGAAGTACCAGTTCCTCACTACGCGGTAGTAGTGCTCCTCGTTCTCTACCGTGATCGAGAATTCCAGTGCGATGGACGCGCCTTCGGCGGGGTCAGCCTCGCGGTTGATGCACTGCTGAAGGTACTCGTTATAGGGGCGATTGCCGCGGCCACTGCAGTCCGCCTTAGGCCCGTAGAGTACGAGCTGGATAGCATCGAGAAGTGTGGTCTTCCCGCAGCCGTTCAAGCCACCGATTAGGACGATGGGGCGACCGGGCTCCGTTCGGAGGTCGAGCCGCTGCTCGCCTCGGTAAGCCCCAAAATCGTGCAGCGTAACGTTATGAAGGTGCATCGGTCTCTTCGTCCAAAGTCAGTGCCTGGGGCTGGTCGGCGGCCTCAGTTCGGACGCCACTCGCGGTAATTGCTTCCTTGAGTTGCGCGAACTCCAGGGCGTCCTCCTTGTTTTCGTAGAAGCCCTTCTGGATTACCTTCTCAAGCGCCTCGTAGAGGCCTTTTCGGCGAGTCTTGGTCCTGTACTCCCGCTCAACAGCAAGTAGTTCGCGCACCATGGTGAAGTGAATTTCGTCATCGCCGCAGATCTTACGGAGGAGATCGATCTCGTTCGCGCGGATGACCAAGCTCTGATCGAGGTCCTGGCCCGGGAACTTCTCTCCGGTTTCCTCCTCGTAGATCCGGGGGAGGATGTCTTCCACCTCGTGCTTCTTGAACACCCAGATCCGGCGGATTTCGTGGAGCTCGCCCATCGTGATCAGCTCGATGTTGCGAGCCTCCTCCGGGCCTTCCTTGCGGACATGTGCCTGTGCGCGAAGCAGCTTCCGCAGCCAGTCCTCGCGAGCTTTCTGGGTGTAAGGACCCTGGATGATGCGGTCGTTGAACAGTTGCACGCGACCGTTCATCCTGCGGAAGTCCCGTGTCTCCTTCTCCGTCGATACATCGTCCAGCTCGTTCCGAAGCGTGAGGAGGGGCCGCATCCACTTCTTCTGCTCGGGGTCATTCTGGATCATGGCGGTCATGGACTTGTCCTGGTCCACAAGCGTGCATGTCCAGCAGCCGAACCGGCTGTCACCACAGGACGGGGTGGTGTCGTCCACAACCAGCGGACATTCGGAGTCGCTGGATGCCCCCTGATACATGGTGAGCAGATCCTTGTTCTTGTAACCCCATGGATTGGCCTGCTGCATGAGGAAGGCCCAGACCTCGTCGTTGGTCCAGTCCTCGATAGGGCTGTACACGAGCGAGTTTGGGAGATTGCCGTTGGGGGACAGGCGGTCACGCACACGCCGCTTCTCGTGCTTTGCCATGGCTCGGGCACGTGCCTGGCTCTCTGCCTTGCGGATACCGAGGACGAGAATGGCTTCACCGTGACGGCGTACCACCTGGCGGATGAACCGGTTCGACGGCTTGATCTTCATCCGCTCGGTGCACCATCGGAACTTCGGCCGAGGGGCCGGGTATCCGCGGCCAATCAGGTTGACCCAGAAGGTGTCCTCCACCTTGGGGGTGAGCCGGTGCGGTTCGATCGGCAGGCCCTGCTCCTCCGCCGCCTTCTTCATCGTCTCAAGCGACTGTGACACCCAGGCGGCGACAATCGGGTTTTCAACGAGAGTGTCTGTGCTGATCACATGCACTGGTTTGCTGCGCTGTTCGGGCGGCAGCCCCTGCAAAGCAAGCCACACCAGTTGGAGGACGGCGGTGGAATCCTTTCCGCCGCTGTAGCCGATGACCCAAGGCACCTCGTCCGCGGTGTAGAGCTCACGCACTTCATCGGTTAGCTCGTTCACGACCTCGGAAAGG
This sequence comes from Streptomyces sp. NPDC047043, assembly GCF_040644055.1. NCBI lineage: Bacteria > Bacillati > Actinomycetota > Actinomycetes > Kitasatosporales > Streptomycetaceae > Streptomyces > Streptomyces sp. NPDC047043. The sequence goes on along the minus strand of NZ_JBEYVO010000009.1, from coordinate 329,542 downwards.
CCCCGGCCCTGGAAGGCCACGGGACGTGCCACGGTGCTCATGCATCTCCTCGTACGTATGCGTCCTCTACACGCTGTTCTTCGGGGCTGAGCCGAAGGTCCATGTGGTGTCGGAGGTAGTTCACAGTCAAAGTCAGGTTCTGGTGGCTCTTCGACACGCGGCCACCCACGAGTGCTCGGCCTTCCCAGTCGGTGTTGCTGCGTGTCCAGTCCACGGACTTCAAGCGGGCCAACTTCGGCTTCCACGCTTTGGGAGCGTGTGCGTTCCTCAGGAGGGTGTTTCCGATCCGTCCTAGGGCATGCAGTGCGATGCCATGGCTATGAATGAAGTCGCGGCGCACTTCGGGGGCCGTCAACTCGCGGCGGCGTACCAGAGACCATTCCGGGATGGCCGCGTCAATGGCCTCCCAGTACTGCTCGGCGAGTGTCTGTGCTTGGTCCTTCTTAACCTCAAGTCCCTGAAGAAGGGACTGAGTTGCGTAGTAGACAGCACTGAGAGTGAACAGTTTGCGGGACCGTTGGGAGAGAGTGCTGTTCTCCATCTCCACGTGTCCCTTGAAGATGGGCGACTTCATCGCAAGCAGTCGGGTGATGATGGCCAGGTCGTCTCGATGGTCGTAGAGCACGCCGATGGACCGGGCGGGACGGACGGCATGACGGTTGAGGTCTGCGAACATCTGCTGGCAGCGGGCGAGGCCGGCATCGTGGAAGAAGACGACGGCGATGGTCTCTTCGCCGAGGTCCGGGTTCTCCTTCAGTGCCTGTTCGATCGCAGCTCGACGGTGCTGGCCGTCGTTGATGAGGAAGCGAGCGGCCATGGGGATGCGGATCTGCCCTGCGCGCATCCCCACACCGGAGTCAGAGATGCCCTCGAAGTGCATCTCGCCGTCCACGGACGCCGTCAGCGCGCTGAAGACGTAATCGTCCGGATTGTCCACGATGTACCGAGTGAGGGCTGGGAGTCTCCCCTTGTTCAGCACCCGTTGCGCGCGGACTTCGGGGGCCAGCTCGTCTTCATCGAACAGGAAGATCTTCGGAATGAGACGAAGCGGACACATGGACACGTAGAACTCGCGCCCTGCCTGGACCCCTCGGATGGCTGGAAAGATGTACTCGAAGCCTGAAGAGGTGGCGGCGTCTGCGAGTTGCGAAGGTGACTGTGATCCCACCTGCGCAACGGTATCGTACTTGTACGTCAGGGATTAGACGTACAGGGTATGCAGGAATAACGCACAGAGGTGTGGTGGGGCTAGTGGTGACGTATCTCGATGCGGCAGCGACCACGCGCGTGGACCCGCGCGTGGCCGAGGTTGTCCTGCACTGGATGACCGAGGAGTTCGGCAACGCAGGCAGTCGCACCCACGAGTACGGCTCCCGGGCGAAACGTGCCGTGCAGCAGGCGCGTCAGTACCTAGCCGGCACGTTCAACGCCGAGGTGGACGAGCTGATCTTCACCAGCGGCGCGACCGAGAGCAACAACATCGCCCTGCTGGGTCTGGCCCCCCACGGCGAAGAGACCGGCCGACGTCACATCATCACCTCGGCAATTGAGCACAAAGCGGTTATCGAGCCTCTTGAGCACCTACAGACACGGGGCTTCGACGTCGACTTCATCGAACCCGGCCCGTCAGGACGCGTCAGCGCCGACGCCGTGATGGAACGCTTGCGTCCGGACACCCTGCTGGTATCGCTCATGCACGTCAACAATGAGACAGGGGTCGTGCAGCCTGTCGCCGAGATCGCTCACAAGCTGCGTGAGACCTCCACATACATGCACGTGGATGCAGCACAGGGCTACGGGAAGCTGACCGAGGACCTCACGGCGCCGATCGACATGATCAGCGTCAGCGGGCACAAGATCGGCGGACCCAAGGGCGTCGGAATGCTCCTTGCCCGCCACCGCGGCTGGGACACCCTGCCCCTCAAGCCCATCATGTTCGGCGGCGGCCAGGAGCGGAAACTGCGGCCGGGCACCCTCCCGGTTCCGTTGATCACGGGGTTGGCTGAAGCGGCGAAGATCTTCCACAAGGAACACGCCCAGTGGAGCAAGGAAGCGGCTGCCTTCCGCGCTCGCCTCCTGGACGCACTCGCGAAGATCCGCTTCCGTATTAACGGCGACCAAGACCACACGGTCCCTCACATCCTCAATCTGACCTTCGACGGCGTGGACGCCGAGGCGCTCATTGTGATGCTGAAGGACCAGGTCGCCGTAGCGACGGGCTCCGCGTGCACGAGCGCCTCCTACACCCCCAGCCACGTCCTGACCGCCATGGGCCTGCCTGAGGAAGTGGCCTCCAACGGGCTTCGCCTGTCGTGGTTCCCCAGCCAGACGACGGACCTGGACCCCATCGAGCTGGCAAATGCGATCATGCGCTTGCAGCCGGACTCAGCTTGATCGGTCAGGCCCTGCCCGCCGGACCAGACGATGCCCCCGCAACTCGCGCCCACAGCGGAGGAGCTCGGCCTCCCAGCCGTTCTCCGTACCGATGAGGTGAGGGTGCTCGTACAGCCCCGCCTTCACCTCTGCCGCCGTGAGTCGTTTGTAACGCTCGACGGCCGGATCGTCGGGAGCCAGGAACTCGTGCTTGCGGTGCAGTAGCGGCCGGTTCTTGGATTCGGCGTATGACGTGTGCGAGGTCTCGAGCGTTTTGAGATCTACCTGGTACGACGACAGGATCCGCGGGTGCGGGTCGGTGTCGAAGTCGGGGTAGTCCAGCCAGCTCACGGCCCGTCCCTGGTGACGCAGCTTGGCCACGGTCCAGTCCTGTGGGCGGCCGGCCGCGATCGAGGCACAGTGCTCGTACAGGCGCAGGATGGTGGGCATGTGGTGGAGCGCGCGCTGGTGCACGTACAACGCGGTCGGGGTGAGCTTCCCGACCGCGGAGGCGTTCATGGCTCCGCGGAGGTACGCGTCGTCGCGGAGTTTCAGCAGAAGGCGGTCGGATCGCTGGCATGCCTCCTTGTAGGAGGTGAAGAAGGCGCGGACGTCGAGCTGGACACTCAGGGGGAGGCTGCTGAAAGGGCCGCGGCCGTTGAAGAGTTCGACTGCCAGGAAGAGCAGCGTATTGAGCGTGGTTCGCTTGCGGCCCTCCTCGACCTTGGCTTGCTCGGCGGAGTCCCGGACAAGGCGGCGCAGTTCATTGGGGCGTAGGTGGCCGAGAAGCTCAGCCATCGGCTGGGGCACTTCCTCCATACGGGGAAGGCGCCCGCGCCGTTCCACGTGGTCGACCACTGCGGCGATCGCCGAGGTCGTGTCTTCGGAGGCGAGCCACTCTGCGTCGGGAACGATCCGTTGAGCGAGGTAGCTCAGCCGCGCCGTCTCATCCTTGAAGGCGTAGACAATCCCTGGCACCGCGGAGACAGTCCGTACGCCCGTTACTTCTTCGACGTAGTTGCGCAGTTCGCTCGCCCCGAAGAGGTGCTGGAACGTTTGCCGGCTGGTGAGCAGGCCGTCACCGAACGCCTCACCGCGGACCTTCGACTTCTCCCAGGTAAGTCGTGCTGAGGCGACCAGGACTGTCCCCGCCAGTTCCCACGCTGCCTTGAGCGTCTTTCGCCGTTCCTGTGGATCTTCGATGACGTTGAGGACGTAGGTAAGAAGAACAACGTCCGCGGGCTCCAGTGTCGTCTCGGGCAGGTAGAACGGATCCCAGCCAACGGCGCGGTAGTCCAGCTGCTGAAGGGTGCGCACGTCACCACCGCGGCCGCAACCGTAGTCAAGGAGGGTGCGTCCGGGGAGTACCTGCCTGTCGATCACCGCCTGTCTGGCAGGCACGGAGAGGCTTGTGCGGCTGATGGCGGTCAGTCTGCGGTCGCTGTTCCATGCCTGCTGCTCCATGCTCACACCCTTGTACAACTGGGGGACACACGGAGGGTAACGTCGGGCGGGCCTAGGCTTGGCGGCAACTCGGGACCGGCTGCTGGCGACGGGCATCGATGTCTACAAGCCTGGGCAGGTCAGTCTCCGACAGGCTCGCCACCCACAGCCTGCGGCGGTGTACTTCTGTGTGGACTCGCGGTGTCGGTTCGCCCCACGTGCTCAGGCGGAGTCCAGGTCGTCGAAGATGCTCCGGCTCACAGCGCCGTCGCTGCTCGCCTCTTCGCTCTCCTCCTCTTCGAATCCCCCACCACACAGGGGAGGTGAGTACAGGTAGGTGTGGAGTACGTCTTCGGTGGACGAGAGCTCAGCGGAGGCATCGGGGTGGTCCTCGTAGGCGGCGCGGTATGCGTGCACAGCGGCCTCGTAGTGTCGCGCAATGTAGAGCCAGTCTTCTTCAGACTCCCATTCGATGGTGCTTCCCGGGTCCTCGATCACGTCCGCTAGCTCGGGGATGACCTCGCGGAAAACTCGCTCTCGGAGCTCCTGGTACTCATCTGATGTGGCGAGTTCAGTGGTTGCGGACGTCTTTGCCCAGTCGAAGTCGACCTCGAGATGGATGGGGAGGGATGCGGCGTTCTCTGTGATTTTGACAACGGCAGACCTCCGTTCCTTTTCCAGGAGGAGCCCGGCTCCCCATAGGCGAGCCAAGAGCTTGATGCCAGTTGCCCCGAAGCGAAGCGTGTCTTCATTGGTGAACTTTCCGATGATGTCTCCTCTCAACTCTGCGAGCCTCAGCAGGAAGACGGGGCTGCAGCATGAGGAGAGGAACTCGGCAAAGTCCGCAGACTCGCAGAGAAGACGAGTGCCGTGAAGTTCCGAGATTCGGTTGATGAGGAGGTTGTGGCATACCTCCGGGATCACGACGGTCTCGCGTGAGACGTCTTGTTGGCCGCCACAGTCGACCATGGTGAACAGTGCTCTTTCGGTCAGTCCGGAGATAAAGATCTCGACCAACTCGCTGTTCTGGCCGATGTGTTTCGCCAGGGCGTGCGCCAAACTGGGATGGTAGAACTTCCATCGTGGACTGGTCTGAGTGTCGACCCTGAGGAGGAAGGACCCGCTCAAGCGGCCAAGGGCCTGAGTCACTCCGGCCTTGGTGCCCCCTATGAGATCCATTGCTTCTACCTCCCGCGAGGTGAAGGCAATAGGTGATTTTAAGCCTTCGCCGGCCATGTACACCAGGCGCAAGGCCGAAAGCGAATCTTGATCCAGCCCTCTGAGTACCTCACAGAGATGGTCGATGGGATTCTCGAAGAAGTCCAGCAGTTGCCGCTCCGATCCACTCTCAAGTCCGGATGACAAGTAGGTGCTTCCCAGCCTCCTGGCTTGCTCGGGTGTGAAGGATGTAGATCGAGCCGCGACGTGCAGATGGTCCTTAATTTCCGTGAGGAAGCTCTTGGGCTGGTCTCCGTGCCGTAGATGATTGTAGAGAATCTGCTCCCTTTCTCTCACCGTCAGGCCATGGGGGGACAGGTCCACCCGGCGATCGAGGAGTTCCCTTGCGGTCCCCTTGAACTCGCCTCGTGCGGCTTCAAGGATGTAATCACGGCTAGTGAAGACAAAACGAGCACCGTTCTTGATCGCAGTTCGCATCAGCCCGAAGCTGCGAACCCACTTCTCGGTAGACCGGGCATCGAACCTAAAGACGCCGAACGCGTCGTCAACCCAGAAGAGCTGGTCTGGCTCGTGCGGATTCCACGCCTCGCGGAATTCCTCAGGTGCGTCAACCCTGATGACGGCACTCCCATAAGCATCCACCGCACCGATGGCAAGAGCAGCCGCAGTGATCGACTTGCCAGAACCCGCCCCACCGACCAGGATGGCGAACCCATGATTATCCAGATATTCCATGGCCTGTGCGTAGAATTTGGTTCGTACGAATGTGGCCAGACTCTCGTCACCCAGGTGTGACAGGAAGGCGTGCGCTTGACTGTACCGTCTTTCGTCAAGAATCTGAGTCAGGTCACCCAGCCCGTATACCCGCGGGATATTTCTGCGTAGACTCACGCTGCTAGTTATCATTTCCTGTATCCAGGTCCCGCTCAGCACGAGCGCGTGCTTGGCTCCGGCGGCCTGGAACATTTCGCGCATCAATCTCTCGCTGCCTGCCGTGACGCGCGCATTAGTCATGAGAACATAGCTTGAGCAGATTTTGTCTGCTACCAGCTTGCTGATTTTATTCACTTCACCGGAAACATCCGATGGTTTCAGCGTGTCCGACTCGTTCTGAACAAACTTGCATTGAATGACGAAAGGCCCTTCCAGCCTGCTGGCGCCCGTGCCCCCGAAGGGCGCTGGAGCCTTGGGATCCGCCTCCCAATCACCGTAGAAGGCGCCATCACGTCCACCGTCGCCGCCTTCGGCGAAGCTCACCACGGTCGGTCCCAGGATCTCTCGCATGATGGCCAATGCGAGATCCTCGAACGCTCGCCATCCAAGGGTGTGCAGCCGATAGTTTGGGCGAGCGAACGCCTCTCCGGGATACCGGGCAGAGTGTGAACTTGTCATGCACTAAAGGCTACTTGGGAGCGCCCTCAGTGGTGGCGGGAGCCAGCCGATGCCACTGGGGCCAGAAGCGGTGATTCGCTTGCCCGCTTGCAGAAGGTGGTGAGGAGATACGGACGGGGAACGTGGCGGGGCTACCAGGGGGATGTGCCGTTGCGGAGGTAGCGTGGGCGGCCGTCTGTGAGGGCGGCGAGGGCTGCTTCGAAGCGGCGGGTTAGGCGAGGCCCCAACACTGTTGCGGCTTCTGTGGGGGAGAAAAAGGCGAGTTCTGCAAGTTCTTCGTCGTGCGGCCGGAGGGCGCCCGCCGCTGCATCGTCGATGATGCCGCCATCGAAGATGAACGCCAGCTGGTCGTCCCACGGCCCGTGCGGCCCCACCCAGTCCACGACCAGCTCTCCCCGCAGGGTGACGGGGAGCCCCAACTCCTCCTTCAGCTCGCGGACTGCTGCGTCCTCGGGGGGTTCGTTGGCCTCGACCATGCCGCCCGGCAGATCCCATGCGGGCTTGTACGTGGGGTTCACCAGCAGCACGTGGCCTTGGCCATTGCGCAGCAGGACATCGGCGGAGACGCGCTTGCGGGCCTGGGTGGCGTTGCCCTCGGCCAGGTAGGCGTTCCAGGCGGCTGGGTCTGCGGGTGTGGGCCTCATGGAAGGGTGCCTCCGCTGTGGGGCGTGATGATGTCGGCCAGCAACAGCATTCTGGCCCGTGCCGCGTCATCGAATCGAGCCAGGAAGTCCCGCACGAGTGGGTAACCCCTGTGGGGCTCCAACATGCCGCGCAGTTCGTCGAGTTGGTGGACGACTCGGATGGAGCTCAGGTTGGGGCTCGTCGTTAGCAGGGCGAGCCCGAAGTGGACGACGGCATCCAGGTCGGCGCGATGGACATGAATGCCGACGAGGGCGATGCGGCTCAGTGCCAGTGATCGTGCCCGGCCATCCTCGCGGAGACTGATGGCTCGCTCGGCATGGGCGAGCGCCTCGTCGTACCTTTCAAGATCTCGCAGGACCAGGGCGGCTTCACTCGCGAGCGCGGCGGCGTCGAACGGGCTGATCCACGGGTGTTCCGCCTCCACCGATGTTTCGAGAACCGCGTGGGCCGTGTCGAGTGCGCGCACCGCCGGGGCGTGCTGCTGCGAGGCGGCGAGGGCACGGGCATGCATGGTGTGCAGTCGAGCCGTCAGCGACGGGATCCTTGGGCCGTGAGCCACATTCTCGAGGCCAGTCCGAGCTAAGTGTGCCGCCTGGGCTGGATCACCTGTCTGGAGGGCGAGATGGCTGCTGCTCGCTGCGATGTTGGCCGCCAAGGTCAGGTCGCTCGAGGTGCGGGCGAGGGGCAGGGCGCGGTCGAAGTGTTGTTGGGCGAGTTCATCGTGGCCTGTGTCGTGGGCCATCCAGCCGGCCATTTCGGTGAAGGCCGCGGCGGCCGCGAAGATCTGGAGCCCAGAGCGGGCATCCACGAGCCGCGGTCCAACGTCGTTGTGCAGATGGCGGACGACTGCTCCGTACAGACGGCCGCCGCCCGCTTGCCGGTCTGCATGGCGGAACGCATCCATGGCGGCCAGGTCGTCACCGTTCGGCGGTGACTCCACAGACTTCTGCGGTGTTGAAGCTTGTGGTTCCCATGAGCGGCGCGCGAGCCCGAGCAGGTGACCGGGAATATGGAGGGCGTCGGCAATCTGCTCGAAGACCGAGAGCTTCTCCACGCGGCTCTTGCCGTTCATGTAGTCGTAGAGCCGCCCCTGCGTGATGTCCACCGCTGCCGCGATGCGGCGGGTGCTGACGCCGCGGTGGTTGAGCAGCCGGAACAACGCCCCCATGTCGCGCTCCGCGCACGCGGCCAGCAGGTGTGGATCACCGAGCAGCCCGGCGACGACCCCGCGTAGATCCTGCTGCTGTCGGCCCATCAAAAGTGCCCCCTCGTAGCGTCTTTCGAGGTTATGACCCATGAGGACGCGGTGACTCCATCTTGGAGTCACTGGCTGGAGTCACATGGAGCCCAGGTGGAGGCGTTGACTTACGTTCTGCCTGCCCGGAGCGAGAGAACCGCAGCGTTCCTGTTCCGGCTGGCTGCCAGATCGGCGGTCCCGCCCCCGTGTCCCCCGTCGGGGACGGGGCCGCCCTCGTCCGTTTCGGAGGCGTCCGCCATGCCTACGCTAGTCACCCGCTTCGACATCACGGGCACCAGCAGCGAGGTTCCTGCTGCCCGGCGCGCGATCGTGGAGAAGACCCGGGCGTGGGGCGTCCCCCTGGACGACGACACTGCCTGCACCGTCGGTGTTGTGGCATCCGAGCTGGTCACCAACGCGGTCGTCCACACCACCGGGGCGGTAACTGTCGCGCTGTACCACCAGCCCGGTCGCCTCCTGATCGAGGTCCTCGATACCAGCAGTGATGCCCCGCTGGCACACGAGGCCGATGTCGAGGAGGAGCACGGCCGGGGCATGGGGCTCGTCGGCGCTCTCGCCGCCCGTACTGGCTGGCAGCACGTCGAGCGCGGCAAACGCGTGTGGGCAGAGATCGCGGTACCGAAACCGCCCCCACTCCTGCGTGCGGCTGTCCTGCGCCGGTACTTCGCGGCGCGATCGGGACCGTACGTCCACCGCGTGCTGCAGCCGTTTCTGCCCAGCCATCGGGCCGAGAAGAGGTACCGGCCGCAGCCCACCGGCCTTGGCTGGCCGGGGCATGACTCGCCGCTCGGGGTCGGGACGCAGGCGGCGTAGGGCAGTTCCTCAGCGTCCGTCGCCCGACCGGTGAGGAGCTGTCGCACCACAGGCACTACGGATGCGCCCGACTCCGTATCCACCCACTGCGCAATCCGACGCCCCGCGCCCGTGGGGCCTGATCGAAGGGAGAACCGCGTGAAGAGCGCCAAGAAGCCGAAGGGCGAGGAACGCACCGGCAGCGATGTCGGCCTGCTACTCGCGGTCGAGGACCTCGCCACAGCACACGACCGCAGCGAGGCGGAGCGTTCCGACATCACCAGCTCGCAGAACAGCGCGGGCGATGACGGTGACAACCGCGACCTGAACCTCCCCAAGGAGTAAGGAGAAGACCCATGGAGCACCGGCTCGTCACCGGTATCGAGAAGGCGCTCGGCTGGGACGGGCCGGGCGCCATGGGCACCCGGTTCGCTCGCGGGCACCTCGCGGATACGGACCTGATCACCCGGCTGATGACCCCCTACCGGCTGCTGGAGATCATCCAGCGCCGTCACCTGGCCAACCCGCAACTGCGCTGCTACGCCGAGGGCGACGAGGTACACCCGTCGACCTTCCTGTCCACCGCCGTCAACCGGCGCAGGCAGGCCGTACAGCAGGCCGACATGGCAGCCCTCGGCCGCATCCTCAACGGCGGCGGGACGGTGGTCCTCGACCATGTGGACTTCTTCGACCCGACGCTGGAAGTCGCCTGCCGGGCGCTGGGCTGGTGGTCGGGCGAACTGGCCTCCGCCAACGCCTATCTGGCAGTCGGCGACACCGACGGCTTCCATCTGCACTGGGACGACCATGACGTGATCGCCGTCCAGCTCTCCGGCGAAAAGTCATGGGAGGTCCGTGGGCCTTCCCGGCCGGCGCCGATGTACCGGGATGCCGAACGGAACCTGACCCAGCCGGAGGAGGTCCTGTGGAAGGGGACCATGCAGGCCGGGGACGTCATGCACATACCCCGCGGCTTCTGGCACACCGCGACCCGGATCGGCTCCGGAAACGAAGGCCACTCCCTGCACGTGACCTTCGGCATTACCAAGCGCACCGGCGTGACCTGGGCCAACTTCCTGTCCGATGCAGCACGCGCCGACACGGACTTCCGCACGGACCTGGAACGCAGCGAAGGCACCATCGACGGCGACGTGCTCACCAAGAAGCTGGCCGCGCTCGCCAGCGAATACACCCCCGAGCGTTACATGGACCAGCTGCGGGCGAACACTCCGCCGGCCCGGCACATGCCGTTCATCCCGACGTGCGGCCCCGCGGACACGGTGGCGGCCGTCACTGAGTTCGAGCCTGTGATCACATCCTCGGACAGCACCGTGCAGGTGATCGCAGGAGGCAAGCGGCTGACGTTCCACGAGCGGGCCGAGCCTGAACTTCGCGCGCTGCTGTCCGGACACCCGGTCCGCCTCGTGAACGGCGGAGAGGACCTCACGACGCTGGCCAGGCATCTCATCGAGGAGGGGCTGTGCGCACCGCTGACCGACGAATCGTCCTGGGCCTATACCGGGCTCGTGCCACCCGTGAACTTCTCGAAGGAGCCCTCAACCTCGGTGTGACGGCCCTGGACACCGCGTTCAACTACCACGGCTTCGGCGCACACCGTGCCCTGGCCAGGGCCGCCGCGGACCTGCTGCCGAGCTTCACCATCTCCACGAAGGTGGGGTACTTCCCAGATGGCCACGACGTGGATCCCAAGCGGCTGCGGCAGGCCGTGGAGCGGACGACTGAGGCTCTTGGCACAGTCCCGGACACCGTGCTGTTGCACAACGCGGAGTGCTCACCCGACGGCTTCGCCGACGCCTGCGCGCTCCTGGTCGAACTCAAGGACGAGGGGCTGTGCCGCGCCTGGGGCATCTCCAGCTGGGATCCGCGCCCCCTCCTCGAAGCCGAACAGGGCGCGCCACGGCCGGATACGGTGATGATCCGGGCCGGGCTCGCGGTCCCCAGCGGCGTACTCGACGCCGGCGAGGAGCTGGCCGCACGATCGGGCGCACAGGACGTGTGGGGTATGGCACCGTTCGGCGGCAGCACCACCGACCCGGTGTGGGCCAAGGTCGACACCTCGCTCTTCCTGGCCACCGGCCAGGAGGCCACACCACTGCAGGCGGCGATCGGAGCGGCCTTCGCGATCCCCGAGGTGTCACGCCTGGCCGTCGGAACCTCCCGGCTCGACCACCTCGCCGATGCCGTCCATGCAAGCACGCTGTCGGCCAACACCGAGACGGCGCAGCAGTATCGGACGCTGCTGCGCCAGAGGGCTACGGTGCACCAGTGAGCCAGAGCGGGAAAGGACCCCGAGTGCAGCCCTCCTTGGAAAACTTGTCCACCGTACCGATTGACGACGTCCTGGACAGTGCCGAGCAACGACTGGGACGCCAGCTCAAACGCCAAGACGGCCACTACAGCAAGTACAACGGCAGCGCCGGATTCCCTACCGACACCGGGACCTGGGTACGCCTCGCATGGCGTCGCCCCGACAAGCTCAACACCCAGGCATGGACCGGCTTCGAAGCAGCAGCCGCCATCACGGGCGTGCCCCGCCCCGAATGGTTCGCCGCTGCCTCCTGGACAGACCTGAGGAGAGAGGTCGTCTGGCGCATCGATGAGATGACGCGCATGGACGGCGGCGCACTCTCGTCATCCGGAGATATCGGCGCCGATCCCCAACTGCCAGATCAATGGTGGAGCGACCTGCACGCCGCCCTCACCAGCCTGGCCGGCCACACCACCGACCGGGTGTCCATGAGCCAGACGCATCTCACCTCCCGCATCCAGGAGGTGTACGGCGACGAAATCGACACCACGATCACCGACTGGGCCTGCGCCCACGGCGACCTCGGCTACGCCAACCTGTGCGGCCCATCGCTCGGCATCCTGGACTGGGAGAGCTGGGGCATGGGCCCTGTCGGTTGGGACGCCGCCTGCCTGTGGACCGCATCCCTGCCCGTGCCGCATCTCGCCGAGCGAGTGCTGTCCCTCTTCGACGACGTCCTGTCCACGCGAACCGGACGCCTCTCCCGCCTGCTGCTGTGCGCCAACACTGCGAGAGCGTTCAAGCGAACAGGTACTCCAGGGCCGCAGACCGACACAATGACCGCTGTGGCCGAGTCGCTGCTGAGGGAACTGGGCTGACTCGAACTCGGGTCTCGTGCCGTGCCGGCGGGTGGCTCATTCGGGGCCAGGACTCTTCGTGAGGTTGGACCCCTTCCGCATCAGGAGCGGAAGGGGTCCTGCGTGCTGGGAGTTGCTGCACAGTTGGTCGAGACCGACCCGCCTTGTCCACAGCGAGGCGCAGTTCGGTCATGCGAGCGGTTCAGTGCTTAGAGGCCCTATTGAAGGTGTGCCTGCGATGCGATGTCCACGACGGCCGTGCCGTCGAGCGTGGTGATCGCGCAGGAGGGGACTCCGTCGTGCAGCAGGCTGTCCGGCAGCACCTCGTCACCGACGAGTGAGCGAAGCAGGTCCACGGTGACCCCGCCGTGGGTGACAATCGCGACCGGCCCGCGTTCCGCAGCCAGATCGGTCAAGCACGAGAGCAATCGCGCGCCGGCGTGGCGCGATGAGTCTCCGGACCGGGGGACGAAGTCCCGGTCCTGGACCGTTGCTGCCCAGTCGGCGAGAAACTCTTCGATGGGCTGGTCGTCGGCCCAGTTCATCCGCTCACGCAGGCGCACGTCCTCCTGCACCCGAATGCCGCTCGCGGATGCAATGAACTGCGCAGTCTCGCGGGCCCGCCGAAGCGGGCTGCTGAACACTGCGCGCAGCCCGACATGCCGCAGCCACTCTGCTGTGCGGGAAGCCTGCTCCCGGCCGAGCGTCGTCAAGCCCGGGTCACCGAGCTGACGCTCCTTCTCCGCGTGCTGCACCAAGTAGAACGTCGTCACAGGCGCAGCCTGGCGCATCGGCCACGGATACAGCCAGTGGAATATGGCGAGCAGTAGGCAGTTGGCCTCCGACGCCCGGCCCGGGGTGAGGCGTATGAACCCGAACGGTTTGGTGGCGGCCGCGTCGGCCGCCCAGACGCTGCGATAGGGAAGGTTCGGGCGACTGGTGTCCTGGGAGGCCCTTGGGACTGTGCCGATTCCCACGGCCTCGCCCGGTTCTGGTGCTCGGTCCTTGACTACGAGGTGCAGGACGAAGGCGACGGAATTGTCACGGGTGCTCCCACAAGACGAAGAGGGCAGCTGTAACACCCGCCGTAGCCAGACCCGCTTTCTGGCCAATCTCAGGTCGGCGCTGCGTTTTGTGCGGCGCCTCTTCTTGGTCGGCATCAAGCATCCCCTCGTTTGTCGTTCTGCTTGGGATCGTCGGAGTACAGGCCGGTGCTGCCGACATGTCCTTTCACGCCACGGCTGGAATCCGGCGCCAGCCCAGTGGGGGCACAGTCCGACACGAGGCTTCCCTGTGCGAGGGCCGGCCGACCGGATGTACTCAGCAAGCCCGTCAGCCCTGGGCCCTCCCCGCTGCAGATTGCAGTCCGTAGCGCCACGGCGGCAGGTCGAAAAGGTGCGCCCAAGCACCCGGCGGCTATCGGTAGCCTTGCGCGCATGTCTACAGCCTCCACACGCGTGCGCTTCGCCCCGTCCCCGACTGGAATGTTCCATGTTGGCGGGGCCCGGTCGGCTCTCTACAACTGGGCCGTCGCACGACAGTCCGGGGGCAAGTTCGTCCTGCGTATCGAGGACACCGACACTGCCCGCAACAAGCCCGAGTGGATCGACGGGATCATCAGCGCACTCGCGTCCATCGGGATCTCCAAGGACGATCCCGCGTTCGAGGGCCCCTACTTTCAGTCGCAGAACGCGGACCGGCACCGCGAGGCCGCTCAGCAGCTTTATGCGCAGGGCCGTGCGTACTACTGCGACTGCACCCGTGAACAGGTGCAGGAGCGGACCGGCTCGCAGCACCTCGGCTACGACGGCTTCTGCCGGGACCGGGTCCTCGAGTACGTGGTGGGCCGGGCGCTGCGGTTCCGTACGCCCACTGAGGGTGAGACGGTCGTCGTGGACTTGATCCGAGGTGAGCCGTCCTTCCCGAACTCTTCGATCGAGGACTTCGTCATCGCCCGTGGCGACGGCTCGCCGGTCTTCTTGATCGCCAACGTCGTCGACGACCTCGACGAGGGCATCACCCTGGTCATTCGAGGTGACGAGCACCTGTCGAACACGCCGAAGCAGCAGCTGCTGTGGGAGGCGCTCGGCGCGAAGCCCCCGGTGTGGGCGCACCTGCCCGTGATCGTGAACGAGAAGCGGCAGAAGCTGTCCAAGCGCCGTGACAAGGTTGCCCTTGAGGACTATCTCGCTGAGGGCTACCTGCCCGAGGCGATGACGAACTATCTGATGCTGCTCGGCTGGGGCCCGGGCGATGACGTCGAGCTCCGCCCGTACGAGGAGTTGGAGCAGAAGTTCCGCGTCGAGGACGTGAACACCTCCCCGGCCTTCTTCGACATCAAGAAGCTGACCGCGTTCAACGGCGAGTACATCCGCGCCCTGCCAGCGGAGAAGTTCGTCATGGCCTGCGAGCCGTGGCTGCGGGCCCCTTGCGCCAACTGGGCGCCCGAAGACTTCGACCAGGTGGCCTGGGAGGCGATCGCCCCGCATGCCCAGACCCGCTTGGCCGTGCTGTCGGACATCATGGCCAACGTCGACTTCCTCTTCCTGAAGGAGCCGGTGGAAGACGAGGCGTCCTGGGCCAAAGCAATGAAGGGCGACCCTGTGGCCCTCATGGCCACGGCCCGCGCCAAGCTGGAGACGGCCGACTGGACCAGCCCCGAGTCCCTCAAGGAGGCGGTCCTGGCCGCCGGCGAGGAGCACAGCCTGAAGCTGGGCAAGGCCCAGGCCCCGGTGCGCGTCGCCGTCACGGGCCGCACGGTCGGCCTGCCTCTCTTCGAGTCCCTGGAGGTCCTCGGCAAGGACCGCACGCTGGCCCGGATCGACGCTGCCCTGGCGAAGCTGGCTGGCTAACCACCTCGTGATCAAGGTTCCCTCGTCTGTGTATCCGCCGCGGGTTGCCTCACTGCTGAGTGTCGTGTCGATCGACACGGGCGAGGCGCTCGGTCGTGGATGATCGAGGTGAGTCGGCAGCGGAGGGCCTCGTCGATCCGTGCTGTCGCTGCTCATCGTGCTCGGGGCTGTCGTCGTACCCGTGGTGCTTGCGGACGAGCTTCCAGGCACCACGGTTGCTGTCCCAGAACAGGGCCTCGGTGACGCGGGCCGGCGGGAGCCACTGGTGGTTCTGGTGCTCATGCGGGTTGATGGTCACCGTGGTGTCCGGTGTGCTGGCGGTGTAGAGGGTCTTGCTGATGGTCAGACGCGGGGAGCTGACGACGGTCAGGTCGGTTGCGATCTCGGTGAGCTGGGTGTCGGTGAGTTCCAGTCCGGTCTCTTCGCGGATCACGCGGAGGGCGGCCTGGAGCGAGGTCTTGCCATTTTCGATGCCGCCGGTGATCGGCTGCCAGAATGCTTCGTGCTTGCCCGGCCGGGCCGGTACCTGGAGGAGGAGTACGTCCTGGCGAGGGTCAGTTATCCAGCACTCGATACTGCGTTGGTTGTCACAGACTCCAACCCGAATCGTGCGGGAATTCGGGGCAGGGGCTGCTGGGGGTTTCGACGCCGGAGGCGTCGCTGGCGTCTCGTTTCATCCAAGCCTCGATTCCGGTCAAGGTTTGTGCGATGAAATCGGTGGGCGCGCCGGACGATTGGATTGATGTGCTCGCCATCGCGGCCAGTTGTTGGTCTGTCATTGACAGTTGGGTTCGGGCGATCTGGTATTCCGTGAGCACGCTGGTATTCAGCAGCAGCGGGTCATCGGAGCCCAGGGAACATGGGACCCCGCTTTTCAGGAGGCGCGGTAGGGGATGTTCTTCCATGTGATTGACAACTCCCAGAACACGGTTGGACGTGAGGCACACGTCCAAGGTGATCCGGTCGGTGGCAAGCTGTTCCATGAGCGCCGGTTTTTCGACGGCGCGGATTCCATGGGCGATCCGGTCGGGAGACAATGTGTCGAGTGTGCTGCGGATGCTCGGTCCGCCCATGAGTTCCCCTGCATGCGGGGCGATGATAAGTCCTGCATCCCGGGCGATCGTGAAGGCTTCACTGAACGCCCCCGGAGGAGTGGCCGCCTCATCACCGGTAAGGCCGAAGGCCACAACGCCGCGGCCGGCATAGTCGGCGGCGAGTCTCGCGAGGACAGCGGCATCTCGCGGATCGCGGTTGCGGCTTGCGCCGAGTGTGAGTCCGAAACCGACGCCGATGGGTCTGCCTGCCGCAGTTCCGGTGTCCAAAACGAGGTCAAGCACGTCTTCGGCCGAGCCGAGTGCGGGCGCATAGGTCGTCGGATTGAAATGTGGTTCGATCCAAACGGCCCCTGAGGCTGCCGCGTCCTCGACGACCTCTCGTACCAGGCGCCGCATGTCACTTCGTGTTCGAATCAGCTTAACGACGGCACGGTAACAGTGCTGGAATGCATCAAATGAGCGATAGCAACCGACCTGCGGCTTTGGCTCGGCATAGGTGCTTGCCAGATCCGCGAGGGTTCCTGGCCGCATGGCGCCCTCGAGGTGGAGGTGCAGGTCGGCTTTCGGCAGGTTCGCGAGGGTGCGGTCATTCAAGGCGATATCCCTCGTTGTTGAGAGTGTGGGGCATGGCCATGTCCTCGAGATAAGAACAGGTCGGACCACAGGTCACAGGCGTTCGACGTTCGCGCCGCTCAGGCGTGCTCGGCAGTCCAAGACGTACGGCGCGTGGTCCTCGATGAGCCGGAGATCGAACGCATCGTGGTCGGTCAGCAGGACGACCGCGTCGGAGGTCGCCGCATTGTTCGCGGTGAGCTGGGAATAGCGCACTCGTGCATCGAGGTCGAAAGGTTCGTCGACATGAGGGTCGACAATCTCAATTTGCGCTCCGTGTTCGGCGAGAAGCCGGGCGATGGTAATCGTCGGCGAGTTCCGCATGTCGCCGGTGTTGGGCTTGTAGGCCATGCCGAGCAGGAGGATACGTGAGCCGTTGACCGGCAGGCCCTTCCGGTTGAGAGCGTCGGTCAGGCGCTGCACGATATACGCGGGCATCGCGGAGTTGACCTCGTCGGCCACCTCGACCAGCCGCAGTGCCCGGCCTGTCTGCCTCCGGACTTGCCAGGACAAGTAGGCGGGGTCGACCGGAAGGCAGTGCCCGCCGACGCCGGGGCCCGGTGTGAAGCGCATGAACCCGAATGGCTTGGTGGAGGCGGCATCGAGTGCGGCCCAGATGTCGGTGTCGAGTTGTTGGGCGTGGACGGCGAGTTCGTTGACCAAGGCGATGTTGACTTGGCGGAAAGTGTTCTCCAGGAGTTTCGCCAGTTCGGCGTCGCGCACCGCAGCGACCTCGACGACGGTGTCGACGAGGCTCCGGTAGAAGTCACCCACGGCTTTCAGAGACGCATCGTCTATCCCGGAGACGATCTTCGGCGTGTTCTGGAGGGTCCATATTCGGTTGCCGGGGTCGATCCGCTCGGGACTGTAGCCGAGGTGGAAATCCTCGCCCGCCCGGAGCCCGGAAGCGGCTTCCAGTACGGGTCTGAGAACGTCGTCAGTCGTTCCCGGGTATGTGGTGGATTCCAGGATGATGACGCAGCCCGGCTGAAGATGTGGGGCGAGTGCCAGGCCGGCATGCTCGATCGCGGAAAGATCTGGTGCGCCGTCGCGCAGCGGCGTCGGAACCGCGATGACTGCGACCTCGAATCCGGCCAGGTCTTCTGGGCACGTGGTTGGTGTGTAGAGCCCGTTCGCCAGAGCTGTTGCGATCTGCTCCGCCGGCACATCAGGGCTCAATGACTCCGCGGCCTGCAGCCGTTTCACGCGGCCTGCGTCGGTGTCGAACCCCACGACCTGGTAGCCGGCTTGCGCTGCCCGGATGGACAGCGGCAGGCCGACGTAGCCTTGGCCGAGTATCACTGTGCGCAGCGGTTCGGAGGATACGTCGGCCACTGTCACTCGACCGGTCGGGGCAGGTCGGCGGCCAGCAGACGCTCGTGAACCTCGCCCAAAGCTGTGCGGTTGCTGTCGAATCGCAGCAGCTCGCTGGCCGCCTTGTAGTCCAGCCACTGTACAGCGGTGTGTTCGTCACAGAGCTTGATCTCGATGTCGGTCAGATCTGCGGCGAACGAGTACTCAGGCACAACGTAGGTTCCCGCCGGCCAGCTGTTCCGATCGGCGAAGAATCGTGCTGGGATGCTGGCGGTGGTCTGCAGTGGGTAGAGCGCGACTGTCCGGTCGAGGCCGAGTTCTTCACGCGCCTCGCGGACGGCGGCCTGCTGCGGGCTCTCGCCTGACTCACCGCCGCCGGCGACTGCCTGCCAGACGTCCATGTCCTGGCGGCGCAGAACAGCGAATTCGATCTGCTCGCCGACCCGGCGGAACGGTACGACGAGGACTTGGAATGGTGCTCGGGGCATGTGACTCTCCCTGGTCAGGAATCGGACGGAACACGGGTCGTGGCGCGCTGATGCTCCGCTTCGCGGAGTTGGCCGCAGTTGTCGCGGATCTTCTCCACTGCACGTACGACATCAGCGAGTTCCGACGGGTCGTCGAGCAGCATGCCCGACCCGGCGGCTTGTCCGAACAGCACCAACCTGGTGCAGGCAGCACGGGCCTGCTTACACGACACGGTCCGTGAGTGAGCGTGGTCTTGAGCTGCGGCGTCGGCGTAGATCGGCTCGTCGGGACAGGCGATGAGGTCGCGGAGACCGACGGGGATGCCTTCCGCTTTCAGCGCGGCGCGGAAGGAACTGGCCGACGTGCCGAATGCTTCGGGATCGAGGGTGAACGCGAGGGAGAACCGGCCGTGCCTGGTTACCCGCGGGTCGAGATCGGCGGGTACAGGCCGCAGCCCAGGCACGCTGGACAGCGCGCTGGTGAGGAAGGCCGCGCCCTTCGTCTTCGCTGCGAGCTGCTGGTTTAGGCGTTCGAGCTGGACGCCCAGTATGGCGGACTGAAACTCACTGAGCCGCAGGTTCCAGCCCAGTTCGGGGTGGTGACCGGTGACGCCGAGGGGGCGGCCGTGATCGCGTAGCGATGCGATACGTGCCGCAAGCTCGCCATCTCGTGTGACGACCGCTCCGCCCTCTCCGGCGGTGATGTTCTTGGTACTAGCGAAGCTGAACACGCCGACTCTGCCCAGCGATCCGGTGTGAGCGCCGCTCCAGGTGGCGCCGAGAGACTGGGCGCAGTCCTCAACGATCGGGACACCGTGTTCGGCAGCGATGAGCCCGAGGCGGTCCATGTCGGCCGGGTGCCCGCCCAGGTGAACGGCGATGATCGCCTTCGTCTTCTCGCTGATCGCAGCTTTCGCGGACGGGGGGTCGATCGTGTGGGTATCAGGGTCGATGTCCGCGAACACCGGTACACCGCCGAGCACGGACACGGCGGTGGCCGTCGCCACGTAGGTCATGGCAGGGACGATGACCTCGTCACCGACCCGGACCCCCAGTGCTCTCAGCGCGATCATCAGTCCAGCCGTGCCGCTCGAGACCACCGCCACGTGCGGCACGTCGAGGTACTCGCCGAGCGCCCTTTCGAACGCCTCACCCTGTGATCCGCTGTGGATCCCGCCCCATCGGCGACTGGCGAGGACACCGGCAAGCGCACCGAGTTCTGTCTGGTCGAACTGTGGCCAGGGCTGGAAGACGCGGGTTCGTATGGGCTGCCCGCCGTCGAGGGCGAGGGTGGTCACGGCTGAGCCTCCTCTGCGACCCCGCGTAGGAGGCCGCTGTGCTCGATGAACCAGGTCAACTGCTGGTGGCGAGCAGCCGCGAAAGCCGGCATGCCGCGGATCTCGCCCTCGGGCGTGGTGAAGGTGCGCGTCTCCGCCGCCTGAACGGTGAGGTACAGGTCGATCATGATGGCACGGTCCGTAGCGGGGATCGGAGCGACGGCGTGGTACGCGTTCAGATAGTCCCGGAACGTTGAGCCAAGCAGCGGGGCGGACAGTCCTGGGCTGATGCAGGCCATGAAGGCCCGGACGATCTCATAGGGCCGCGGGAAGCGGGAGACTTGATCGAAGTCGATGAACAGGCGACGGTCCGGGCTGCGCGTGATGAGCAGGTTGTCGAGGCGTGCGTCGCCGTGCACCCAGCTTCGGGGCACGGCAGCCAGTGACTGCGCGTCGAGCCCGAACTCCGCGAGGATCTTGATTCGCCAGTCGATGGCTTCCCGGCTGGCTGCATCGTGAGTTTGCCGCCGGATCCGCTCCAGGTCTGCCGCGGGAGGGTCGGGCAGTTGAAGGAAGTCCGCGCAGCGGCCCTGCGGGCTGAAGCCATCGAAGTGGCTGTGCAGAGCGGCGAGCGCGGAGGCAAAGGAAGCCGGCCCAGCTCGCTCCGCGTGATCGACGTACTCGGCCACGGTGTACGTGGCGTCATCGACCTGGGCGGTCCACTGGTCATCTTGTGTGAGCCGCAGGGGCGGGGCGAGGCCGGCCCGGGAAGCGTGCTGATGTGCCTGAGCCGCGAGTTGAACGCGTGCCGGGTCGTACCGTCGGTTGAACCGTTTGACGACAAGCAGCCCCTGGGCCGTGGGAAGCACGGCGGACTGCCCGACATGCCCGCCGGGAAGCAGCCGCGCAGGTCCGCTCGCCTGTAATCCGTACTGGCGCAGGCACGCGGACAGCTCCGTCGTGCCCATCGTCGTAGTCACTTGGTCAGCACCCGATTCCCCATGACGAGCAAGTCCAGCCCCGAAGAATAGAAGGTGCGGATCGCATCCTGGGGGCTGCACACGATCGGTTCCTCCGCGAGGTTGAACGAGGTGTTGAGGACCGCGCCGACGCCGGTCCGGTAACGGAATCTCGTGATCAGCCGGTGGAAGAGAGGATTGGTGTCCACGGTCACGGTCTGCGGTCTGGCGGTGCCATCGATGTGGACCGCGGCCGGGATGCGGTTCCGCGCCTCGTCCCGCACCGGCAGCGTGCGCTCCATGAAGTACACCGCCAACTCCGGGCCGAAGTAGGTGGCGAAATCCTCGGCGAGGACGGCCGGGGCGAAGGGCCGCCATGGCTCCCGGAACTTCACCGCGCTATTCACCTGGTCACGAATGCGCACGCTGCGGGGATCGGCGAGGATGGAGCGGTTCCCCAGCGCACGCTGCCCGAGTTCCATGCTTCCCTGGAACCAGCCGATGATCTTCCCCTCGGCCAGCGCGTGTGCGGCGGCATCGGCCGGATCGTCCACAGCCGGCGCCCGCAGCTTGGCCAGGGACAGCGCCTCGTCGATCGCGGTCTGCTCAAAGGAGGGGCCGTAGTAGTTGTGCGTCATAGCCGGACCGCGCTCGGCCTCAAGCAGAACGCAGTGCGCGTACAGGGCCGCGCCGATGGAGGTGCCGCTGTCATCGGGGCAGCTTGAGATGAAGACCTCGTCGAACGGCGTCGAGGACATGATCTTCCCATTGAAGACGGAGTTCATGAACGTCCCTCCGCCCAAGGCGACTCTGCTCAGCCCCGTTTGCTGGTGCAGGTCGGCGAGAAGGTAGTGGAGGGCGTCCTCCAGCACATGCTGGACGGCTGCGGCGATGTCATGGTGCCGGGCGGTGATGGGTTCATCCGGTCGTCGCGGCGGCCCAAAGCGGTGGACGAACGCCTCGCTGACGGCACCGCGAGAGGGGCGAAGGTAGTAGCCGAAGTAGTTGAGGTCGAGGCGGATCGTGCCGTCGTTGAAGTCGATGAGGTCCCGGAGCAGCTTGTAGGCGGTGCTGTTGGGGTCTCCGTAGGCGGCCAGCCCCATGACCTTCCACTCGTCCCGGTCGATCCGGAAGCCCAGATATTGGGTGACTGCGCCGTAGAGCAGTCCTACCGAGTGGGGGTAGGGGATGGTGTCCGTCGTGGTGAAGGTGTTGCGGTTCCCGACGGCGCGCAGCGCGGTGCAGTCCTCGCCTCGGCCATCGACGGTCAGGATGGCGGCCGACTCGAAGGGGGATAGGAAGAAGGCGTTCGCCGCGTGCGCATCATGGTGATAGACGTAGTCGATGTGCAGCGGCTCACCGGCGGTCTGCAGGATCTGCGTGGCGCACCCTTGATACGGCGCGTCCAGCAGAGCGGCGAGGTTGTTTGGAATCGAGTAGAGCCCTTCGGGATGCCAGCGGGCGCGTCCGGCATAGCGGCCGTCGGGCACGCTCAAGTCGATCGTCGGGTTCGTGCTCACCGCGATCCGGTCCACGCCGCGGAGACCGTCGGGGACAGTGGACAGGCAGTACTCGATCGCGCGGGCGGGGAAGTCGCGTGCGTGCTTGCGCCGGGTGAAGCGTTCTTCCGCCGCTGCCGCCACGACGTGTCCGTCCTCGATCAGCGCGGCCGAGGAGATGTGCAGATCGCTGGCGATTCCGAGAATGCGCATCTTCCTCATCCCTCCACCGACACGCGGCACACTAGGTCTTCGATCACTCGGCTCGTCAGCGGGCCCGCAGTTGGCGGCTGGACCAGCCGGTATGTGGGAACCTCCGGGATCCGCATCTCGATCTTGCTCGTCGGGCCGGCCAAGGCCGCCTGCTGGGGGAAGACTTCGGCGGGACGACGCAGCAGGTTGTGCGTCCACAGCGTCCGGCGTTCGTCCTCGTTGAGCCTCTCCAGACGCGGTGTGACCGCGTCTGGATCAAGGCACGGTTCGATGGCCACGCCGAGACGGCATCGAGGCATCACCGTGCTGTCTGCTGCGGCGGCCAACTCCTGCGGGCGTATCCCCAGACGCGTCTCCAGGTCATCGCGGTGGGCTTCGACGCCGCCGAACCGCTGTGACCACCGGCGCATGAGAAAGGCCCGCAACGAGCTATCGCCCAGTGTCAGCACGCTGCCCGCACGGATCCCGATCTGGATGGGGAAGCCGAGAGCGTCCACGGCGTCCGAGTCCGTGTCTTGGACGAGGGCGAACTTGTCGTTGCTCACAAGGAGCGCCCCGAGGCTGTCCAGGCAGTGCAGCAGCAGCGTCGTCTTGCCGGCTGTCCGCCTCCCGACCAAAGCCACGCCCACCCCGCGCAGAGTGAAACAAGCGGCGTGGAAGAACGGACGACCGTCCCCAAGGAGTGCGCGGAGTACGAGCGCGCGCAGTATCCGGACCGCCACCAGCTTGGGCTCGTCACTGGTGGCTGCCGCCAGGAACAGATGGACCGTCGAGTGCGTGTCATCCACGAAGCAGACCGTGTCCGGCGACGTGGGCAGAACCGCTCGGCGCAAGGGCGGTGTGAGTCGGGCGTCCTTGACCGAGCCGATCAGTTCTGGGTTCACCTCATGAATGACAAGCCGTGCTCCGACCCGGGAACCTCCTCGTGCGAAGAAGCCCTCGGTGTACCAGGCCACGTAGTCGATGACCGGTGACGGCGCGATGATCTCAACCCTAGCCATCATGAGGCCGAAACGGTCTCGGCGAAGGGAAGCAGAGGGGCGACGTGCCCAGGCGTCCAGATCGTTGACCGACAGGCTGTCCTGCACGGATGTCACCTCTCGATCAGGTAGGCACCGCCGTTGACCAAGTCGGCCACGTGCCCCTCCAGACGATCGATGCCGCTGGTCGCCACGACCTGCTTGGCTTCTGCCAGGAGTCGATTCGACCGGTTCTTGAACGGGTCGCACACCTTGGGGCAGATCACCGGCAGCTGGCTGCGCAACTCTCGGCGCAGCTGGCCCTCCCAGACCGCCGCGAAGGACTCATCCAACGCGCTCCCGTAGCTGAAGCCGCCAGGCCGGGGGTGGTAGTTACACGGGTACAGACACCCGTCCGAGCCCACCGCGGCCATCAGATCGGTGATCGAGCACGTAGAACACGTCCGCGCCATCTCGGCAGTCTGGCCGACCCTGTGGATCTCAAGCAGCCGGAACGTATCGGTCGTCAGGTCACTGCGGATCTGCTCGATTAGCCGGGAGGCATGGCTCGCCTGGTCGGAGGTCAGCGGACGTTCGCCGGAGTTGTCCTGCTTCAAGCGCAAACTGTCAGCGCCTGCTTGACGGATCAGACGGGCAGCCGTGTACACCTCGTGGTAGTTCTCGGGATACATGACGAAGGAAGTGTTGATCTCCACTTCCGATCCGGTTTCGGCTCGGCGCTGCACCAGCCGAGTCAGGTTGGCCATTGCCCGCTCGAACATGACCTTGCCGGCCTTGCGGCCGCCGTACTTCAGGTCGGCGTAGGTCTCCGGTGTGCCGGCGTCGATGCTGATGTGCACGTATCCCGCTGGGAGCAGAGCTTCTATGCAGGCGTCGTCCATCAGCACGGCGTTGGTGAAGATCCCGTAGCGGATTCCGCGCTCGGCCAGGAGGGCGAATGCCGGGATCAGTGCCTTGCGGGCGACGAGGGGTTCGCCGATCAGTCCGGAGAACGACACCGCTTCCACTTTGAAGACATCGGAGCGGTCTTCGCCGCCCTGCCGGTAGGGAGCCTCAACCTCGTAGCCGACGATGTCGCCGATCAGCTTGAGCATGTTCTCCGGGCTTGCCAGCTGGTCCGGGAGTCGGTCCACCGCGTCCTTGGCCGCGTCCAGCATCACCAACTGCTCCCGCTGCTCGTCCCAAAGCTCCAGTGGGACGTGGTCTCCGATGCACCAGGCGCAGCGCAGATTGCATCCGCTCGACGGATGAATCAAGACCTCGTACGGGGGAACAACCGCCCCCTGGGACACAGCGGCGAAGCGCGCCCAGTGACGCCTGAGCACGTCGAGTTCATTGAAGCGACCGGGCAGGTCGCTGCGGACGAACGGAGCGAGCGGATTTGCCTGCACCACATTGGACATGCGAGAACTCCCGGGCGTTGTCGGTATTGGCCAAGATTCTGTGACGAGTTGGCGACTCCATGACAATTCACCACGAGGGCCGCACTGGTCGATGCCCGCTTGGGCCGCCGCCGGGTGCACGGGCGGCGCAGACCGGGCGTGCACGTCGTGGTCTGTAGTTATCGATGACCCCCCTTCCTGTCGTGACCCCGTCACTCAAGTCGCTCCCGGCGCTTCCGGCGAGAGCAGGAAGCGCCTGGCAGAAGACCTGGCCCAGAACGTTGTGCGGCAACGGGCCGGGGTCGGGCAGCTGCTCAAGGGGCATCAACGGGTGGCGCCCCTGGCCGACGCACCGCCGTCGCCACGGGCCAGGCATGGCAGGGCGGTTCGTGGACGAGTGCCGACGCGTGGGCGTCGCGCTGGACTCCGTCATCATCGGCATGCGCCACATCGGCGGCAATGGAGATACGCGCCGTCGCATCGGCGTCCGCTCCGCCCCGTACGGGGAGGGAGGACCGTCTTCTCCCAGCTCTGAGGCATGATCGGTTCTTCTCCCGTCGGGGGCGATGAAAGCGGCACGGAGATCACCTTGGCGGAATCCCGTGCCATATCTGGCGCGAGTTTGCCTCCACTCCTACATGGCCAGGAACGTGAGCGACAACGACTATCTTCACGGACGTGGCGGTTCAGCGCGCTGCGGCAACTTTGTCTGGCCTGACAGGAGTTGGCACATCACGCCTGTGATATCACTCTGGTAATGCGTCGCACCCTGAAGGCGCACGCCAGGCTGGCAAGCCGAGGTCGGCACCGGCTCGGCAGGCCAGAGTCGCCCTAGTCCGTGACTGCAAGACCAAGCCAGTGAGCTCGAGTGGGGCCTGGAGGCCATCGAACATGCAAACGATCTTGTCGATGTTCGTGAGGCGACGCGCACCCGACTCCAGCATCGACAGGAACCCCTGACTCAATCCAGTTAGCGTGACCATGTCATCCTGGCGGAAGTTGCCGATCTCTCGTACGAGGGTGCACAGAGTTCCGAAGTCGCGAGTTGCTAGCGCCTCCTGGACTCGCGCATCTGTCCATACTTCTGGCGGCACGCGAAGTGGCACCGGGGGCGAGTCGCCAGAGGTCCGAGTGCATCCACTGCAGCGGGCCTCACGGTTGTAGCGGCTGAGACGACAGCCGCACCGAGAGCACCGACGGTCGCGCTCGGCGATCACACCGGCCCCGGCAGTGCGCTCTCTCGACACAGTCGTCATCCCCTCGTTGTCGTCAGCCAGGCATGCTTGCGTTGAGTCGGCAACATTCGCTCCCCTGGCAGCAGTCGCGAGCTCAGGCGGGGGACGAACGACCTCCTCTCGATCGACACTCTGTAGCCGGATGGTTACCTTCGAAAGGGTGGACATGGGGGGCACTCTTTGTGTCCCCCTCTGTCCTCACGGTCTGCAGGTGTGGCGCGAGGCATACGTGCAAGACTCGCTAGACAGGGACGCCCGACGGCTAGGTGGAAGGCACGACATGATCGACGACCGCCCCGGCTGGGCGCGACGCATGGAGTCCGAACGTGCGGCTCGCGGCTGGAGCCCTCTCGATGCTGCCCGCGCCATGCGTGCTCACTCGACCGATGAGCTCCCCGATGAACGGACACTGGCGCGATCCTGGCGCCGCTGGGAGTCCGGCGCGGTCGAGCCCCGGGATCACAGGGCACTGATCGCGGCTGTTTTTGGCACGACCACCCACGCGTTCTTCCCCGTGGAACACCGCCGGGACGGAAACGCCGAGGTGCAGGACGTTTCAGGTATGGACACCGTTGAGATCGTGGCCCGGCTGCGGGCTTCAGATGTCGATGAGGCCACCTTGGACGCGTTGCGCATCACGGTCGACAGACTCTGCACGGAGTACGCCTACATGCCAGGCGACCAACTGCTGGTCGAGGGCAGGGCATGGCTCAACCGCGTCGTCAGCATGCAGCATCAGCGCCTCACGCTCGGGCAGCACCGTGACGTTCTCACCCTCGCGGGGATGTTGACCTTGCTCGTCGGCTGCGTGGAGTACGACAGTGGCGGCCCGACACGCACTCATGCGGAGGCCACCCGGCAGGCTGCACTGTCGATTGGGCGCGAGGTCGGGCACGCGGGCATTCAGGGGTGGGCACATGAGATGCGAGCGTGGTTCGCGCTCACGACCGGCGACATGCGCGGCGTCATCTCCGCAGCCGACGCCGGCCTCTCTGTTGCCCCCAACGAGTCCGTAGCTGTGCAGTTGCTCGCCCAGAAGGCCAAGGCATGGGCCAGGCTCGGAGACAGGCGCCAGACGGAAGTGGCGCTCGACGCTGGCCGCACTCTGCTTGAATCCATGCCTTATCCAGAGAACGTGCAGAACCATTTCGTAGTTGATCCGGGCAAGTGGGACTTCTACTCCATGGACTGCTATCGCAAGGTCGGTGACAACCAGATTTCTGAGACCTTGGCTCGCGAAGTCCTGCGAGCGGGGGTGGACTATGACGGGCGGGAGCGTTCCCCGATGCGCAACGCCGAAGCCCGGATCACCCTGGGCGTCGTTGCAGCCCGTGATGGAGATCTAGCAGCCGCCATCACTTACGGCGAGCAGGCATTGCGGGGCGACCGGCAGTCGCTGCCCTCGCTGAGTATGGTCGCCGGTGACCTGGACGCAGTCCTCACCCAGCGATACGACGCTGATCCCCAGGCGCGGGAGTTCGTTCAGCACATGCGCGCTCTGGGCTCGCGCTGACGCTGCTTGATCATGTCGTCACGCAACGGATGACGAGACCCTCTGCCTCTCGGCGGCGGATCCGCTAGAAGTCGTGCACGGCGAAGTCGGTGACTGGGCGGTGCCCGATCCGCTGGCAGAGGCCGTTGCTGGTGGGGTTGGCCAGGTCAGCGAACAACAGGACCTCGGCCGCGCCCGCCGCCGCTCGGCTCGCCGACGCTGTGGCCCGTCTTGTCACTGCGACCCGGCCCCCGCGTCGTGCGTTTTAACTCACTGCGGCCGTCCGGGGCTCTCTGCAGTCATTACGCGGGCATGGGGAGATGGCGATACCCGGCTGACCGCAGGGAGGTCACTTATTTCCGGACTTGCCTGTGGCCGCAATATCGGGCCTGTGAGTTCGAGGGGGACTTTCAGGCCGGCGAGAAGTTGGACGATTCTGTCTATGTTTGTGAGGCGACGCGCGCCTGTTTCAAGCATGGACAGGAATGACTGACTCAATCCAGTCAGCATGACCATGTCATCCTGCCGTAGTCGTCCGAGGGTTCGCACCAACGTGCAGAGTCTCCCGAAATCCCGCTCTGCGAGGGCTAACCGGACTTCTGGCACTTCCCAGACATGATCGGGTATGCGAAGGGTTGCCGGAGCCGTTACCTGCTGCCCGCGAAGACAGGCGCTGCAGTAGTCCTCCCTGTTGTATCGGCTCAGTTGGCAGTCGCACTCGCTGCAGCGACGCGTGCGAGAGGCAGTCTCGGGTGCCCCAGCAGTGCGCAGTCCTGACACAGGCATCCACTCCTCGGTGGGCTGGATTCGGTGACGTACGCCGCGACGACCGCAGGAGGACGGCCGCCCTGTGCCCGTCTCCCATGTCGTGGCCGCCCGCTGCCTCACCAGCGCAGTCGGTAGTGCACCCAGGCTGGCCCCAGTCGAAGCGAAGGACCCGGACAGACTGTCCGGGTCCGATTAGGCACGGGATGAAGCCTATTGATTGAACGTCAGAAAACTGCCCGCTCCGCCTCGGCAAGTACGGCTTCCCACGGGTACCGGCGGCCTGGCATCCCAGCCCGCGGCTCGGCGAGCGGCCACATCTCGTCCCCGCAGATCAGCCGAACACCCGCGCCGTGCAGGGCTTTGATGTGCCCCTCCCAAGCAGGGTGGCGGGCGTGCGCGGCGTTCACCCGCGGCCATACGACAACCGACAAATCGAGGGTCCCGATCGCCTCGTTCACCTGCGTCAACGCCTGGTTGTCCGAAATGCCCAAGGCGAGCTTGGCAACGGTATTGGCGCTCGCAGGGGCAACCACGTAGCAGTCCACCGGAGGGTGCGGGCGGGAGTCCCCGGGCAGACGCGACTCGGTTCGTACGGGCAGGCCCGTCAGCTCCTCAATCCTGGCGGCCTCTCCGCTGGAGCGGAGCCACTCACCTGCTGTCGGCGTGAGCGTGACCGCGACGGTCCACCCGCGCTCGAGGGCGGGTACCACGAGTCCCGTCCGCACCTCCTCGACTCCGCCAGCGCCTGAACCGACGACGCCCAGCACCTTGCCCTGCATCAACCTCATTGCACCGCCCTGCACCGTTGGGCCATGGCCAGCAGCTCGGACGAGTGTCTGCCGCCAGTGACCGGAGCCTGCTTCCTCAGATCGCGAAGAGTCTCCCGTACCCGCGGATTGTTCCGCACGAGCTGCGGCGACGTGCGCTCAGCCTCACGTAGCTCGTTGAGCGCGTCGTCGACGCGTCCACTGAGGCATAGGGCGCGGGCGTAGTCGATGCGGTGGGACACCGCGCGTTCCGGCGGCATGCGGTCGACGTCGATGCGCCCGTGGTCGATGACGTATGGGATGTTCTCCAGGTCCAGTTCGATGGAGACTCGGTGCAGTGCGACGTTCGTCGGGCCGAAGCAGGTCTGCCAGTAGTTCTCGTCGGAGCCGAGCCGATCAGCCAGCCTGGTCGCTCTCTCAAGCAAGGAACTGGCCATGGGCCTGTCCTGGTGGCGCGCCGCAGCCACTGCCGCGCGCAGGTGGATCATCCCGAGCAGGCTCAGGGCGGCGGGATCGTCCTCGTCGACCTGACGCGCAAGCCAGGCTGCCGCGGTGTCGCCCAATTCGAGGGCGTCCTCGTAACGCCCGTTGGCCAGGAGCGCATGCGTACCGGAGCGCGCAGCAGAGGCGAGTGACAGTGGATCCTCGGACTCGTCGGCGGCCCGCATCGCACGTTCGGCCGCGAGCCACGACAGGTCCGACTCGCCAATCTTGGCGAGTGCCGTTGCCGCCAGATGATGCGTGCGCGCGGAGACCACGAGGCCGCGCCGCCGTTGATCGCCGTGGGAAAGGTCTTCCAGCTCCTGGGCGGTCCGGAGCAGACCTGGGAGCGCGGCGATGACGTCCCCGAGAACGCCTGCTTGATAGTGACCCCAGCTGCGTTCCACGAGCATCTGGGCTTGCTCCGTGCTGGGAAATTGACTCTGTGCTGTCGGCCCGAACAGCAGCTTCGAAAGCCGGCGGGGGCTCATCAACGCATCACGGACAGCGGGCACGTCGTCCATGTGCTTCTGGTCGTCTTCCATGAGGAGGGGCTGCCCCATAAGGTCACCGAGAGGGACGCGTAGCACTCGGGCGAGCTCGGCGAGCTTGTCGATCCTCGGAGCCTTCCGGACACCTCGTTCGATCTTCGACAGCCAGTCGGCGCTACGTCCAACGAGTCCTGCGAGCACGGGCTGCGTGTAGCCACGGCGCTCGCGGTAGAACGCGATCCGCTCTCCGATGCTGAGGTGATCTCCGAGACCTCGCATGTGGGCTGCCTCCCGACTGTAGGTCTGCAATTCACGGTAGCGGCCAACCAGATCCCGGGATCAGGGAGTGATTCGGGTAGGTGGTGCCAGCCTCAGCATCCGGTCCCGGGGCCAGCGTGGGCCGGACACTCTGTCCGGCTGCGAGAGGCTCGGTGGATGCCTGGGCTGCACTGGAGACCTGAGCCCCGCGACAATTCCCGGACCGCCACGCGCAGAATCGGGGCGAGCAGCCTCCATGGACGGGAGAAGGCGGGAGCCGCCTCTCTAACCGCGTCGAACCGTCACGTACTCAATGGACGCACAAAGTTTGGGCAGAGCTTCAAGGCTGTCGAGGACGATGTCGGCACCAGCGGCGGCAAGCTCGTCTCCCGTGGTCTTGCCCGAGACCACCCCGATCACCGCAGCGCCACCCCCAAGGCCGGTGCGCACGTCCTCAAGGGAGTCTCCGATGATCACGGTGTTGGCGCGAGTGAAGACGGTCCCATACTTCGCCTGCGCGCGCTTCTGCGCGATGCCGACGAGCGCAGGGCGATGGTCGTCGTCAGAGGCAAACCCGCCGATTTCCGTATCGAGGTAAACGTCAAGGTTGAAGGCCGCAAGCTTTAGCAGAGCGTTCGGCTTCAGGTTGCCGGTGACGGCCGTCGGTACCCAGTGCTCGTGCTCGTGTACGACCCGGAGCGCAGCCTCCGCGCCCGGCATGAGGACGCCCTCGCTGCGGAGGTCTTCCGTGTGGGCTGCGAGCCGTTCGGGCAGCAGCTTCACCATGCACGGCAACAGTTCGGGGACCGCAGACTCTGGTACACCGTTGTCCAGGAGCGAGGAACGGATGGCGAGAGGCATGGTCACGCCGGTGCCGCGCGCAGGCAGACGCTCGGCGGGGCGGCCGACGACTTCAGCGAAAGTCTCGCGGTACACCTGACGGTCGATGTCTCCGACGTAGAGCAGGGTGCGGTCGATGTCCCAGAGGATGAGGGTCTGCTGTTCTGCCGTGTCCTTCAGTTCCTTGCTCCCGTCTCATGGCAGCCTCGCTGTTCACAGCGTGGCGACGAGTACAAAGACCCGCTGCCGCGCTGGGCCCGACAATCTCTGTCGTCAGCGCAAGGGCAGCACGGCGAGGGTGCGCCATCGGTAGGCGCGATCTTCGCGCCGTAGTTCCACCAGCTCAACCTGTCCGATTGGCACTGTGATGGCGGGTAGGTCATGCAGCGGCCTGATCGCCTCCCGCACCGTGTGCGCGTCCAGGGTGCGGTTGCAGTAGGCAATGCCTATGTGCGGGCGCAGGACGGAGGTCGGCTTCTTCAGCGGCAGTCCGCACTGATCGCTCGTAAGCGACAGGGCGCTGTGGAGGTTGATGAGTGGGGTCCAAGGGGCGACGCTGTAGCGGATGGCCCCGCGGGAAGCAGCCATCGGGATTGCACTGATGGTGAAGGCATCGGGAAGGCGGGCTGCCACTCGGTTGCGGAGCGCGTGAAGCTGGGCTGCGCTGACCTCGTTCGCGAGGCCGATCCGCCCCAGGGTCAGGTGCAGCCCATCCTCGCCGATCAGGTTGAAGTCGAGCGAAGCGAGCCGCTGCTGGCAGGACAGCATCTGCTCGGTCAAGGCTGCGGCATCGGCGAAGGTGAGCATCCAGTAGTAGGCGCGCGTGGATGCGTGCCAGCCTGGCCGGTCCCAGTGGTTATTCATCCGATCAACGGTGGCGAAGGCAGCCCAGTCGTGCGCGGCGATGATGCGGGGGTCATCAGTGCTGGACGGCGGGACGGCGGGAAACGCGGTGGGGCTGGCGGTCAAGAGCACTGGCGACCCCTCTCGCTCGCGACTATCCGTCCGAGCGTGTCATCTTGGCAGATTCAGCCACGGCGCGGGTCAGCGGGGAGGAGCGCCACACCCGCAGGGCTTCCCTGTAGCTGCGTACGGCCGGCAGGTCGCGCCACTGGTTGGTGCGCTCAGCGAGTTCTCCGGCGCGCTGGACCACGGACCGGATCGGCGGCCCACCGCCGGCGTCAAGAACTTGCTGTCCGAGAACCATGGCGTGTTCAACGTCAGGTCGTGATCCAGTTAGGAGGGCGGTGGCGACATCGAGACGGACCAAGGCTCGGCTCCAGTCGGAGTCGGATTGGGCTACGAGCCCGTCGATCTGCTCGGCGTACGCGATGACTTTGGAGGTGTCGCCGAGCGCAACGTGGGCGGTGGCGGCGTTGGCCAGGGTCCGGGCCACGCTGTAGGGGGCGAAGGAGATGCACGAGGTCAGCCCGTCGGGCAGCACATGCTTTCCGCTGAGATCTTCTGCCTGGGCGAGGGCGCGTTGGGCGCTCGTGGCGTCTCCGAGTTTTCCCAGGGCACGGGCGCTTCCGTTGGCCAGAAGGCGAATGGCTTGGGGGCTATGCGGATTGATGTCTATGCCCGCCTCGGCCCAGGTGAGGGCATCGGCGAAGCGCCCAGCGTAGTAGGCGCTCAACGATCGCGTGCCCAGTGCCCACATCATCAGATCTGGGTCGTCGATCTCAGCCGCGAGCGCGTGGGCCTCTGTGCAGTACGCCTCCGCCAAGACCTCGCGTCCGGCGTTCACGGCCATGTAGCCAAGAAGACCGGATGCCTGCGCAGCCAGCCGGAATAGGGCTTCACGCTGCCTGGGTGGCTGCTGTTCCTCCAACAACGGTTGAAGGTACGTGCGAAGTTCGGTCGCGACCGACACTAATTGGTGTGGACCTTCTTGTTCATAGCGATCCACGATGTCCATGATCTGCTGCTCCAGCATGCACAGCGTTGCCGGATCCACCTGGGACGAGGTGAGGGTGTTCAGCCGCTTGGCGATCTCGAGCGGGCTTTCCCACTCAGCTTCGACGACCGGAGCGTGTTGAACGCCGGGACGTGGGAAGGGAGTGAGTTCTGGTGGGACGCCGAGGCCGGTAAGGAACTCGACGATCTTGTCGATATTGGTGAGGCGCCGGCGGCCCGCTTCGAGCATGGAGAGGAAAGCTTGGCTGAGTCCGGTGAGCTGGGCAACGTCCTCTTGGCGCAGCGATCCACGCTGGCGGATCAGGCGTGTCGCATTACCGAAGTCCCACGTAGATAACGCTCGTTGAACGTCAGCGTCCCGCCACACGTGTTCGGGCACGGAGGGAGCGGCTGGGGTCAGACTGCATGAGCGAAGGCATGCCGAACACAGGGTTCCCGAGTTGTACTGGCTCAGTTGGCAGCCGCACCGTTCGCAGTGTCGCGGCGACTGCGCAAGCACTCCTGCCTCCCCGATGAACTCGGACCTGCTGGTCCAACTGCCCCTGGTGAAACCGCGATCACTCCAGTGATATCACCTGGGCAATGTGCGCACCGCGCGTTTTCCCACCACTCTGGGGTCTCCCGCAGTGCACAGCACCGCCGAACCGTCCGGGAACGGATCTTTAGGGCGCCTGCCTGCTGCTCGCGCTGCGGGATCACCTGTCCCTGATCTCGGCCACCGGAGTGCAAGGTGTTTTCGGCCTTACGTGTACGGATGGATCAGCCCTTGCCACGGATGCCCCAGTGGGATCCGGCGGCGCAGCACCGATCAGGCCGTGGCAGGCACCTCCGCCTGGAGGCCCGTTGTGGTCGTTAGCTTCTCCGCCGTTGTGCTCCTGGGCGTGATCGTCTTCCTCCTCGTGAAGAAGGCGGGCCTGAACGTCGTGCACGGCATCGTGTGCATTCTGTTCGGCTTCTTCCTGGCCAGCAGTGATGCTGCGCCGACCATCACGGATGGCGTGCAGGGTGCGGTCGAACTGATCGCGAAGATCGACTTCTAAGCCGACCGTTGGGGCACGGGCGAGCCAAAGGCTCTCCCGGCGGCCTTCCAGCTTCAGCCTCTCGTAAGCCGCGGGCGGAAGCCCCCGACCTGCCAAGGACTTCGATGTCGCTTATCGCTACTGCGGCCAATCGCCTCCCCTTCCACCGCATCCCGAGGGCCGGGGTTGCCCGTCTGTTTGGCAGCATTGCGGAGTCGGCGCTCCATGTCTGTCCGGGCGGTCGCTGATGCGCCCGGTGTATCACCCCGCTGGCGCGGATGACGACCTACGCGTTGCGCTGGTTGAACTGCAGGCAGGTCGTTGGAGGGCTGCTCGGGACCTGATACGCGGCACGCAGGCCCATTGGACACTTCGGACTTCACGCACTCAGGTGCTGGCGGTCGCTGCTGCGCGCTCCGATGTGGTCGATGTGTGGCTGGCTGAGGAGCCGGACAGCTACGACGCCCAGGTGATGCGGGCACGGGTACTCGCCGAACGCGCTCTGCGCGCACATCGCCAACAGCACCCGGGGGTGGCGGACCTCGAAGCCGGTGCGCGGCATACGGCACTGTTGGCCGCTCGCCGCGCGCAGCAGGATCCCGTGCCGTGGGTATGTCTGCTGGCCTTGGCGCAGATCGACTCCCGCCAGGTGCTGCGGGAGCATCGTGAATGGTCGTCGGAGCCGATGCTGCCGAGCGGGCCGTGGGGGCTGCTGCACGAGGTCAACCGCCGCGACCCGTACAACCGCGAAGCCTTCCACCGGGTGCTGCAGTTCCTGCTTGCGCGGGAGGCTCCCCGGGCTGCGTCGTTGGCTGCTGTCTTTGATTTCGGCAGGTGGGTGGCCTCGTGGGCGCCGGTCGGCTCGCCGCTGCTGCTTCTGCCGGTGTACGCGCAGGTGGAGCAGTGCCGACAGCAACTGGCGAATGGACGGGTCGATCCATTGTGGAGGCGGCAGTGGGTGGAGGAGCCGACGCTCACCTACACGCTCAAGGCCTTCGCTGAGTGGTTCCTGAAGGCGGACCCGCACTTGCGGTCCGTGGCCGACATGAGCCACCTGGCATATGCCTTATGGGTCAGCCACAACTTCGTTGAAGCGGCTGAAGTTTTCGCCGCCACGGAGCCTTACGCGTCGCGCGAGCCATGGGGCTCGGTGGCTGAAGGCCCCTCGACGCTGGACTTTGGTGAGGCGCTCTTGCTCCGGGCGCGAAGGGAATCGTTGTCCTTCGCCCGTACACACGGGCCACGCGTCGGCCCGCATCCCTGACTGCTCCACGGCAGCAACTGGTTGGCATGAACCCGACCATCGCACGCTCTTGATTCCGTCCCTCGTTTACTGGAGGTTGCTTCATGTTCCGCTCAGGCCCGAGCCGTCAGCGTGCTGGCGGCAAAGCCGATGACGTGTACTTGCGTGAGCTCGGCTACGAGCCAGTGCTCACCCGCCGCATGGGGCCGTTCGGCAACTTCGCCATCAGCTTCTCTGTCATCAGCGTCCTGTCCGGCTGCATGACGCTGTACGGCTTCGGCCTGGGCACCGGAGGCCCGGCCGTGATGATGTGGGGCTGGCTCGCCGTCGGCCTCATGGTGATGCTCGTCGGCGCCGGGCTCGCGGAAGTGACGTCCGCTTACCCCACCTCCGGCGCGCTGTATTACCAGGCCGAGCAACTCGGCGGGCGCAAATGGGGCTGGTACACAGGCTGGCTCAACCTCCTCGGTCTCCTCGGGGCGATCGCCGGCATCGACTACGGCGCCGCGCTGTTCACGGGCGCCTTCCTGAACCTGCAGTTCGGCTTCGTCCCCACGCCGGGCAAGATCCTTGCGATCTACGTCTGCATCCTCGCCCTCCACGCCACCCTCAACCTCTTCGGTGTCCGGTTGGTGAGCATCCTGAACGCCATCAGCGTGTGGTGGCACCTGGGCGGAGTCGCCCTGATCGTCGGCGTGCTGGCAATCGTGCCCGCCCACCACCAGGACCCGTCCTTCGTGTTCGGCGAGTTCGTCAACGACACCGGCTGGTCCAGCTCGCTGTACGTGGTGCTGATCGGGCTGCTGCTGGCGCAGTACACCTTCAGCGGTTACGACGCCTCCGCACATCTGTCGGAGGAGACCACCAACGCGCAGGTCTCCGCCTCCCGCGGCATCGTGCGAGCAATCGGCTGGTCGTGGCTGGCCGGGTTCGTGCTCCTGGCCGGGCTGACCTTCGCCATCCAGGACTACACCGCCACCCAGGCCACTGCCACCGGGGTACCGCCGGCGCAGATCTTCCTCGACGCCATAGGGCTGGCCGGGGCGAAGGCCCTGCTGCTCGTGGTGATCGTCGCGCAGCTCTTCTGTGGCAACGCAGAGACCGCTGCCGCCAGCCGGATGGTGTTCGCTTTCTCCCGGGACGGTGCCCTGCCCGGTTCGCACCTGTGGCGCCACGTCGATGCCCGCTCCGGCACGCCGACGCGCGCTGTGTGGCTGTCGGTCGGCGTGGCCGCAGTACTTGCGCTGCCATCGCTGTACAGCCCCACCGCGTACGCCGCGGTAACCGCGATCAACGTCATCGGGATCACGCCCGCGTACGCCATTCCGATCTATCTGCGGGTCCGTAACCGTCACCGCTTCCAGCCAGGTCCGTGGAACCTGGGCCGCTGGGGCGTACCGGTCGGGGTGGTCGCCGTCGCCTGGGTGACCTTCGTGACCGTGCTGTTCTGCCTGCCCCAGACGCGCCCGGACTCTGGACTCGTCTCCGTGACCACGTTCAATTACGCACCCATCGCCCTGCTGGTCGTGCTCGCCCTCGCGTCCGTGTGGTGGCGCGTCGCGGGACGCGACTACACGGTGCCGGCCGCCGCAGCCGACGCCAACTCGGGCATGGCGAAGATCCAGGAAGAGGTCGTGTGATGACCCACCAGTCCGCAACTGCCGGAACATCGTCACACCGCAGCGCCGGTTCTCAGGCCGAGGCCGCGCCGATCTCTGCGGATCATCGCGCCCGCGTGTTCAGCGTCGAGGAGCTGCGCAGGGCCGTCGGCGGGGGCCTGATCGACACAGTGCTCCTTGCCGTGCCGGACCTACAGGGGCGTCTCAAGGGCAAACGGTACGGGGCACGGCACTTTCTCAACCGCGTGCTCGACGGCGGCGCGGAGATGTGCGCCTACATCCTGGCCACGGACCCCGACATGACCCCGGTCGACGGATTCGCCCTCACCTCCTGGGCGAGCGGCTACGAGGACCTGCGCGTCGAGCCGGATCCGTCGACGCTGAGGATTCTGCCCTGGATGCCGCGCACCGCCCTCATCCTCGGCCACGCCCTCGGCCCGGAAGGTGAGCCCATCGAGGTCGCTCCCCGACAGATCCTGCGCCACCAGCTGACACGCCTCGCCAGCCACGGTCTGCACGCCCAGGCCGGCCTGGAGACCGAATTCGTCCTCTACCGCGGCGCCTACACTCCGACCAGCAGAGTCGGCCTCAACGGGCTCGTGTCGGTAACCGTCGACAACCTGGACTACGCACTTGACCACCCCCCGGAGTACGACCGGTTCTTCCGGCGCCTGCAGGGCTCACTGTCCAAAGCTGGCATGCCCGTGGAGGCCATCAAGACGGAAGGCGCCCCCGGTCAGGTCGAGGTCACCTTCCCCTACGGACCGGCGCTATCTGCCTGCGACAACCACGTCGCTTTCAAGCACGCCGTGCGCACCCTGGCCAGCCGCTCCGCCATGACCGCTACGTTCATGGCCGCCCCCCAGACCGGTGTCGCCAGCGGACTCCACCTGCACATCTCCCTCACCCGCATTGGCAACCCCACGCTCGCCGACCCAGCTGGCCAGCTCTCCGAGACCGGCACGCAAGCGGTCGCCGGACTGCTCGCGGCCCTGCCCGGGCTCGCCCCGCTGTATGCGCCGAACACCAACTCCTACAAGCGATTCACGCCAGGCTCCTTCGCCCCCACCCGCATGACCTGGGGGCCGGACAACCGCACCTGCGCCGTACGGATCGCCGGCCACGGCGCGGGACTGCACCTGGAAGTCCGTCTCCCCGGTGCCGACGCGAACCCCTACCTCGCCCTCTCCGCCGCCACAGCCGCCATCGTCCATGGCATAGAGCAGCGGCTCACCCCGCCACCGCCCTGCACCACCAATGCGTACGAGACCGTGGACGTACCCCTCGTGCCGCTCACCCTCGACCAGGCCCGCTCCGCCTTCCGGCACAGCCCCGTCGCCCAGGAGGCGTTCGGCAAGGACGTCGTCGAGCACTACGCCCACCTCGCCCAACTCGAGCTCGACCATCACCGCGGCATCGTCACCGACGCAGAACAGGCCCGCTGGTTCACCCGCGCCTGATCCACGCTGCCAGTGACCAGGCCCGGACGAGGAAGCCCTCCATCGCCGGTGCTGGCCGCCCCGGTAGCCAGCCAAAACCCGGGCGGGTTGAAGAACGAAGAAGGAAGAGCATGTCTGCACACCCCAGTGCGGTTCCTGACCGGCTGCCCCCGGCACAGGACCGGGTCCTCCACAAGATCGCCAACGGTCTCGACATGGAGGCGACAGCCCTCGCCCTCAACATCACGCGCGGCACGGTGAGCGTCCAGGTGTCGTCCACGAGCCGTCGGCTCGGGGTGAGCGGCCGCGCTGCTCTCACCGTGCTGCGCGACTCGGCCTTCAGTGACGTCACCGAGACCGTCATCCCTGTGCGCCGAACGTGGAGCATCGAGTACGCCGCAGGCGATGTGCTCACCGAGGACAATGCGTTCACCGTGCTCACCGCCCTGCGGCATTCCTCCCTGGAAGGACGATGAGCGAGATGGACACGGACTGGAACGAGGAATTGGTGGCCGACGTGCTGGGCGACCAGTACGGGATCGCCGTCGAAACGGTCGAGATGGTGCCGATGGGCACCGACACCATTAACCGGCGCGTGCTGACGGCCGACGGCCGCCGGCTCTTCGTGAAGGAGTACGGGGCAACCGTGGACCTCACGGCAGTGCGAGCGGCCTGGGACATGGCGGAGTACTGCCGCGCGGCACAGCTTCCCGTGCCGAGGGTATGGCCCGACCAGGACGGCAGTTTCGTCGCGGTGGCCGAAGGAAGTGCCTGGGCGGTGGTCGATGAAGCTCCGGGTCGGGTGGCCACCTCGGCGATGACGGTAGCGCGAGCCGAACAGATCGGCATGGTCCTGGGACGTATGCACCGAGTCCTGGCCGCCTATCCGCTGCCCCAGCTACGGCAGCACACACGGTGGCGAACCGGTTCGGTCGAAGACGCCATGGTCAAAGCTGGCGCCGTGCTGGCGGCCGCCAAGCGGCAGCAGCACCCGGACGTGGTGCTTCTGAGCCGCGAACTCAACCAGCGATGCGATGACTTGCGCGCAAACGTGGACGGACTACGAGCGGGGCTTCCCGAGGAGTTCGTGGAGCAGGCTGTGCACGCCGACTTCACCCGCACGAACATGCTCGTCCTCGCCGATGTCGTCACCGGTGTCATCGACTTCCGCGGAGCGAGGGCATTTCCGGCCTGGGAGCTGGGACGGGCTGCCTTCGATCCCCGTACGGTCGCCACCAGCGACCAGTGGGCTGACTGCGCTCTGGTGATGATTCAGGCTTACCGATCTGAGAACCCCACTCTGCCGTTGGCCGACGTCGTGGCGTGCGTACGTGTTGCGCTGCTCTACATGCTGTTCAGCTTCTACGGCGCGGTCACATCCGAGTACGGCCTGCCTGCGGAAGCGGAAGCGGACCTGCAGCGGCACTGGCACGAGCGGCAGACCAGCATCCGCCGATTCCTGGACTGCTTTGCCGATCTCGAAGATGTGCTCCGCTCCTCCACTGAACGACCTGGAGGCCGACCGTGATCGATGCGTGGCACTGGCTCGTGACCGGCAGCTCTTGCCCCGGCCACCCGCAGGGTCTCCGGAACCGCGAAGCCCGCCAAGGGGTTGCACGAAAGGGTGCTGAAGGTGGCATGTTCCCGCGCTGAAGCGCGCGCTGGCTCAGTCTTGCGCCTGGCCCCAGTAGTCCGACAGCATCTCGGCTGGCCACTTCGGCTCCCGGACTTCGCCACGGGGACCCATTTCCGCGAAGTATGGCCCCAGGTCGTAGACGGGGGTGCCGTCGATAGCGTCGAGGTCGGTGACGTGCAGGTCCAGGCCGTCGACGTTGAGGAGGCGTGGGAAGGACTGCGCGAGCTGGTTCGGGCGACGATGGTTGCGGTGCACGAACGTGCCGGTGGCCGGCCACCGCGGGTTGTTACGAGGGCTGCGTGCATGCAGGGCGACATCGCTGGGAGA
This sequence comes from Streptomyces sp. NPDC047043, assembly GCF_040644055.1. Classification (NCBI taxonomy): domain Bacteria; kingdom Bacillati; phylum Actinomycetota; class Actinomycetes; order Kitasatosporales; family Streptomycetaceae; genus Streptomyces; species Streptomyces sp. NPDC047043. Next base: position 289,193 of record NZ_JBEYVO010000009.1, on the reverse strand, counting down.
CGCCTTGTGGAAGTGCCAGACGACCAGCAGGTGGGAGAACTCCCCAAGGCCACGTACCACCTCGAGTGGGAAGTCGCTGTTCAGTCGGATGATCGCGCTCCCGCTCCAGTGGTCGTCGGTGGCTTCGGTACGCCCCCCAACCACGATGCCGATGGGCTTGATCTCCAGCGACTGAGTCATGTGCTTTCCCCTTGATCCTCGTCGTGACGCCGTCAATCTACGGGGGCCAGACGGGCGTCAGCTCGTGCATCGAAGCTCGGCGATGGCCGGGAACTGACCGACACGCTGCCGTGGCCCTCACGTTGGTCATCACGCCGTAGGGCGACGGAACACGGTGGCCCCTCTGTCAGGAAACCTCAAAAGTCACAACCGCCACAGGTGTCGGCGATTCGGCCAACTTCGGTCGCCCTGACGGCCGTACGTCACCACGACCACGCGTTCGACGCCCCCAGATTCCAGGCCTGTGCGTCGTCCGAAATCGAGCACGTTCGATTCGCTCGCAGCCTCGTTGAGCCTGGCACCGCGACACCGCCCAGGTGCCGCAACAACCGCACAGGAGGGACGCAGTTGACCGCCACTGACACCCCGATCGAAGCCCCGCAGACGCCCCCTCCACCACCCCCAGCGACCATCTCGTTCGAGAGTAACTACGGGAAGAACCCGCTGGGAGAGGCCACCTTCACGGCCATGTGCGCCCGGCTGCCCAGCGTGTTGCGGCAGACCGCACAGATGGCCTGGGCCATCGACCGGCTTGCCGTCATCCTGCTCCTGGCGTGCCAAGTGCTCACCGGCCTCGCCGCCGCCGTAGTTCTGGCATCTACGGCAAGGGCCATGCAGCACCTCGTCGGCGACGAGCCCGTGTCCGAACGGCTGCACGCCGCCCTCCCCACCCTCCTGGTCATCACGGCAGCGGTCGCCGTTGGCCGAATCTCCAGCGCGCTGTCCTCCTACTGCGACGGCCGAATCAGCCCCGGCCTTATCACCGCAGCCGACACCGCCTTGGTCGAAGCAGTCTGCCGCGTGGAAGCCTCCGCCTACAGCGAAGACGGGTTCGCCAACCGGCAGGAAGCTGCTGAAGTCGGCGTCTCGCGCACCACGATGATGGTCAAGGACGCTCAGCGGTTCACCGCCGCCTTCGTCCGCATGATCGCCGCCAGCGGAGTCCTCGCGACGCTGCACCCCCTGATGCTGCCGCTGCTACTCCTGGCTGTCGTGCCCGCCGGCCTCGGGGCCGTGCTCTCTGCCCGAGTCGACTACGAGACGCACTACGCCAACGTCGGCGACCGCAACGTCCGAGGCATGATGCGCTGGTGGGCCACCACCTCCCGGCACGGGGACGAAGTCCGCGCCAACGGCATGACCGACTACATCGCGTACTGGTACCGCACTCTGTCCAAACGCATCGACCAGCGCACCCTTACTGCTGCTCCCTGCATGTTGCGCATCGTGCTGGCCACCTCGGCACTCGGCGGCATCTTCCTCCTGGCCACCTGGGCCACCCTCGCCTGGCTTGCCGCCACAGGACGCCTCGACCTGGCCATTGCAGCCACCGCTGTCGTCGCAGTCCAGACCTCCCTGGCCGCCTTGTCCCAGCTCGTCATCAACGGCGCCGCGCTGTTCCACACCTCCCTGTACCTCGCCGACATGCGCTCCTTCCTCGACCTCGCCGCCGAGCGTGCCCCCAAGCGCGGCAAGGTGAAAATCTCCGCACCGGTCGAAGAGATCCGGCTGGAGGAAGCGGTCTACTGCTATCCCGGGAAAGAACGGCCTGCCGTCGACCACGTCTCCCTCACCCTGCGCCGAGGCGAGATCCTGGCGATCGTCGGCGAGAACGGCTCCGGAAAGTCCACCCTCAGCCGACTGATCACCGGAATCCTCCTACCCGACAAAGGCCGCGTGACCTGGGACGGAGTCGACCTGGTCTCTGCTGACCCGAGCAGTGTGTGGGCGCACACCGGCCTGGTCCCGCAGATCTTCGCTCAGTGGCCCCTGCGCGCCCGGGAGAACGTAACGCTCGGACAGCCCCGCACCTTCAACGACTACCCCGTGTGGGAGGCCATCGACGCCGTCGGCATGCGCACCGCGATCGAAGAGCTGCCCAAGGAACTGGACACACTCCTCGCCCGAGAGTTCTTCGGTGGCTCCGAACTCTCCGGAGGGCAGTGGCAGAGGTTGGCCTGCTCCCGTGCGCTGTACCGACGCTCACCACTGTTGATCCTGGACGAGCCAACCTCGCAGATGGACCCGCGAGGCGAACACGACATTTTCGAGGAGATCAAGAGCATCGCCGCCGACCGCATCACGGTGGTGGTCACTCATCAACTCGAAAACACCAAGATCGCCGACCGGATCATCGTCATGCAAAACGGCCGGATCACCGAAGAGGGCCGATACGAGGAACTCGCCAACGGCGGCGGGCTCTTCGCAGAACTCCTCGCCCTGGCCAAGGACCGCTGATCACCCGACCAAGCCCATGCGCCTCGCCCTATCCAAGGAGTGAAGTGACCCACCAACCCGAAGGCGGCTGGACCCGCCATGGCCACCTGGAGCCCGTGCGTACCCAGGACTTCTGCATCAGACGGGACGACGTCACACGGCCCGACGGCAGCCGGACCGTGTTCGAGTACCAAGAGATCGGGCACGGCGCGGCCAGCGTCGCCCAGCGTGGAGACGGAAAGATCGCACTCGTCCGCGTCTGGCACTACCTGCACGGCGGCACCCTCAACCTCCCCGGCGGAACGATCGAGCCGGGAGAAGACCCACAGGAGGCGGCTCGACGCGAACTGGAGGAAGAGGCAGGCGTGATCGCGCAGCAGTTCACCCCTCTCACCGTGACACGCCTGCTGAACCGCTCGACCGTACGCCTTCACCTGTTCGCGGCGATGGATCTCACCCCGGGCGAACGGAAGCTCAGCAGCAACGAGAACAGCATGACTGTGGAGTGGTGGGACCTGCAAGACGCAGTGGCCGCCGCTACCGACGGCTCCATCACGCTGGCTGGCGGGGCACTCGGAGTCCTGCTGTTCGCAGAGCACACGCGTTCGGGACGTCTGGGGGAACTGGCGGGGGAGAGGTGATCCCGCTCATCGGTAGGCGGACGTCGCTCCTGTGGTGAACGCTCGTCGTAGCGGGCCTGCGCCGCGCCCCTGAACGAATTGTGTGAGGAGGCCGGCGCAGCCGCCCGCGAGTATGGCGGCGACGATGGCGCCTGCTGTGTTCTCGAGCGTGCTGATGATGACCGCGACGCCTACGGTGCAGGTGACGATGATCCCAAGTGGCCTGGTGGGCATGCGGTACCACCACGGCGTGCCTGCCCCCTTGGGAGCCTCCCTCTCAACGTGCCGGATCGCGTGAGCATCGTACTGACAGGGCTGTCCGACAGCTCTTCTAGCGTCGGTTGGATGGATCACGACAGCGACGAGACCTTGCACAGCGTGCGGATCAACGCTCGCGGCGCGAAGGCCGCGATCGAGATTGATGGGCAGCGCGTGGACCCGGGAGCCCTGAGCGGCTACACGGTCACCCACCGAGAGGGGGAGTCGCCACAGGTTGTCCTGTACTCGGGGGACTATGCCGAGTCGACCTTCGAGGGCCTTGCCCGTGTTTCCGTGGCAGACATGCCTGACCCTGGCCCGGCTGCCGCGGTCTTCCTGTCGGCGATCGATGCCGAGGAGCTGGAGCGGTCCGCGCTGGCCAGGCCCGACCTCGGCACCGGCCCGCACTCCCTGACGCAGGCGATGCTCATCCAGCTCGTGGAGTGGGCTCGTGGCCTTTGACGTGGAGGGTGCGCGTCGGGTTGTCGACCGCATCCTGGACGACAAGCTCGAAGTGTGGCGGGACGGCGCCGGCCGCGCGGACGATGTGCTGGACGAAGCCACCGGGCAACTCGTGTCCCCGACACCTGACGAGTGCTTGGTCTGGGACGGGCTCGGTGCGGTGATGCCCGTCGGCCGCCCGGCCATCACCCAACCCGTCGGCGGGGCCGTTGCCGTCGAGCCGCCGACCACCGACTACCAGGCCGTGCTACCCGTGGGCGTACCGGCGTTGAGGCGCGACGACGTGATCCGCGTTGCTGGTTCAGTGCGCCCCGGAGGCCCCCGCGACCCGATGCTGCTCGGGCGCCGGTTCCGCGTCTCCGACGAGGCGGTCGGCACCTACAGTGTGGTGCGCATCGTGCGGGTCCAGGTGATCGACTGATGGCCGCAGCGAACCCGCACCCCAACGCCCACCCGGATGCGACCGCGTTCCGGGACCCGATCGCGCTGGCCACCGCGCTGGCCCGGATGGGTCCGGCGGCCCGCGCCCGTACGCGGACGATCACCCGTCATCACGCCATGCTGCTGCGGGTCCGTATCCAGCGGAGCGCGAGCGGCAGGCCCGGCCCTAACGTGATCACGGGGCAGTACCGCGCCTCGTGGGACGTGCGGATGCGGACTGGCGGCGGCGAGGTCACCGCCGAGGTTTTCTCCGATGCGCCACAGGCCAGGCGGCTGGAGTACGGGTTCGTCGGCGTGGACTCGATCGGTAGGCACTACAGGCAGCCGCCGTTCCCGCACGTCGAGCCCGCGTTTCGGCAGACCGAACCGGCGTTCATCCAGGCCCTGGCGGACGGAGTGCTGCCGTGACCGCACGTTTGCCGGTAACCCGTGCGCTCGCCGCCCTGGTCGAGCACACCACCGGCCGCCCGTGCGGCATCGGTGAACTCCCGTGCGTGCAGGGGAAATCCGGCTGGGAACCCGCAGCCGCCCCGTACACCGTCCTCGACTCGCTGCCCGCCGAGTTCAGCGGACCGCCCCTGTGGGACTGGCACGCGGACGCGTCCTGGTCCTACCAGGTCACCTCGGTCGGAGAACGGGGCGACCAGGTCGAGTGGTTGGCCGACCGCGTCCGTGCCGGCGTCGTCGGCCGTACGGACGGCCATTGGACCCACGACCTTCTGATTCCCGAAGTGCGGGTCATCGACCGGGAGTTGACCTACGACGCCGGTGGGGAACCCTCAGTGTCCGCGGCAGGCGCTATCGTTTCCTACGTGCAGCGGGTCACGATCACTGTGACCCCGGCATGAAGAATTGCTTCTTCTGATCCTCACCGCGGAGGCCCGCGCGGACGCTAGGCCCCAGGCCAGGCGAACCCCCTTTGAACCTCAAGGGGCAGGGCCTCGGCACGGGACGCTGCCCCAGAAGTGGGAGCGGACCTGTGTCCACGAGCACGAAGAAGACCCAGACCCGATTTCTGCGGCGCGGCATTTCCAAGATCCTGTGGTCGAAGGATCTCAACGACCCGAAGTACCCCAGCCGCCGCGAGATCACCAACGCGTTCGGCCTGACCGATGCCGTCTCGGACATCGAGGGCTGGGCGCTGGAGAACGACCCGATCGAGACCCCCGACATGGGCTCGACCTTCAACAGCTCGATTCCGGGCAACGACAAGGCGGAGAACTCCAGCCTCACCTTCTACGAGGATCGGTTCTCCGACGACATCGAGCAGCAGCTCCCCAAGGGCGCCAAGGGCTACATCATTCTGCTCCGCAAGGGCGACCTCCCCGGTTCCCGCTCGGTCGACGTGTTTCCCGTCCAGGTCGCCACCCGCGCCGCGACCTACTCGACGGGCAACGAGGCCGCCAAGTTCAAGGTTGACTTCACGATCACCGACGAGCCGTCTCTTGACCGTCCGGTGCCGCAGGCGCACCCCCGGCCGCTGCCGGACGAGGACTGCGACGACGACCACGGTCACGGCCACCACGACGGCGACCACGTGGACGTGACCGTGGTCAGCACCACTAAGACCAAGACCGAGGCGACGGTCCGCGAGCACGACGCCGATGAGGGCTGATCATGTCGCGCCCTGCCCAGGCCAAGCGCCCGTCCCCCTCCGCCACGACGGCGGAGGGGGCGTGGTCGGCCAAGATGGAACGCCTCCGCCGCCGGGCGCGCCCGCAGAACCGGCTGCGTATCTGTGACGACGCCGAGCTGCGCCAGCGACACGACGACGCCGAGCAGGCCGCCCGCCGTACCCGGTTCGTCGCCGAAGCCAGCCCCGGTGACGAACTGGCCGAGCGCCAGGCCGCCGAGGCCGACACGGCACGCGAGCAGGCCCTCCAGGCGCTCGATGCCGCCTCGGAGTTCCTGATCTTCCGTGCGCTGCCGCGCCCGGTGCTGGAGGAGCTGATTGCCCAGCACCCGCCGACCGAACAGCAGGCGGAGGAGGGGGCGATCTTCAATGCCGACACTTTCCCCGCCGCGCTCGTCTCGGCGGCCTCCGTGGACGGCATGAGCCGCGAGGAGGCCGAGGAGCTGCTGAACGGCTGGTCGGCGCCGGACGCGAACGCGCTGTGGGACGCGGCCTGGCAGATCCAGCAGGAGAGCCGGGTCGAGCTGGGAAAAGGCTGAGCCGTGACGCCGGCCTGCGCGCGGAGCTGGAGCTGTGCGAGCGGTTCCAGATCCCGCACTCGCAGTTCCTCGGTGGCGACGGCCGCTGGTCCGATCTCGACCGGGCGAAGGCTCTGGCCTGGTCGGAGTGGCAGCGGGCGGTGTGCCCGGAGTGCAGCACCCGGCTGGAGGAGTGGGACCGCACCCGCGGTGGTGACCCCCACGCCTACGTCACCGACACCCTGCGCTGCCCCGGCTGCGAGCTGATCGAGCAGGAACGCGACCACGTCCCGCAGGACCGGTCCGGCTACGGCGTGAAGATCCAGCTCCTCCCGCGCGAGCAGTACGAACAGCGCCCCTGATCCACACCCGCACCACGTAAGGAGGCCGCCGCGGTGGCCGGGTTCACCCTCACGGTCGCGATGCGCGCCGAGGTCCGCGACCTGATCGCGGGAACCCGTGCTGCCTCCGCACAGATGCGGACCCTGGGGGACCGTACCGACGCCGCGAACCGATCCCTGGCCCGATTGGATGCCAACGGGGCTCGCCTCGCCTCGCAGTTCGCCGCGCTGAATCGTTCCGCCCGCGGTGCCGTCGGTGAGCTGAACCGGATCACCGTCCGCGCCGGGGCCGCCCGTGCGGCGCTGCGCTCGGCGGGGGACGACGGCGCACGGTCCATGTCCCGGCTCCAGCGGGCGACCGCCGGCGCCGGACGGCGCGGCATGTCCGCCACCAACATGCTCGCTGGTGGCGGCCTGCTGCTCGGCGCGGGCGAGATGATCCAGGAAGGCAACCGCTACCAGAAGCAGATGAATCTGTTCCGGGCGGTCACCTCGGCCACCGCCTCGCAGATGAAGCGCGCCTCGGTCGTGGCGCAGGAACTCGGCAACGACCTGTCGCTGCCCGGCTCGACGGCGGCTGACGCCGCCGAGGGCATGGTCGAGCTGAGCAAGGCCGGTTTCAGGGCCGACCAGTCCATCGACGCTGTCCGGGCCTCGCTCCAGCTCGCCTCGGCGGCCGACGTCAACGCCGCCACGTCGGCCAAGTACCTGGGCGACATCATGGACCAGTACGGTCTCGGCGCCGACCAGGCGGCACGCGCCTCGGACACCCTAGCTGCCACGGCCAACAACGCCTCGGGCTCGATCACCGACATCTACTACTCGATGCGGTACGCCGGGCCCGTCGCCAACGCCCTTGGCGTCTCGCTCCAGGACACCGCCGCCGCAGTCGGCATGCTCGGCAAGAGCGGCATCCTCGGGCATACCGCCGGAACGAGCCTGCGCGGGATCTTCGCGAACCTCGCAGCACCGACCCCCCAAATGCAGGGCGCCCTAAAGGACTTGGGCATCGATGCCTGGGACGCCGAGGGAAAATTCCGCGGGCTCCGGGTGGTCATCGATGGTCTCTCCAAGGCCGAACACAACCTGTCCCAGAAAGACTTCACCGCGGGAGTCACCAAGGCGTTCGGCAAGCCCGCGCTCAGCGGCGCCTCAGCACTCGCCCACCAGGGAACCGAGTCCTTCGACGCCCTGTCGGTGGCGGTGCGCCAGACCGGTGCCGCCGCGACCATCACCGCCTCGCGCGGCCAGAGCCTGACCGGCGCGATGACCCAACTGCGCACCCAGGCACGGCAGACCGGTCTCGCGCTGTACGAGGGCATGGCACCTGGCCTGGAGTGGGTGACGCGCCTGCTGACGCGCGGCATGGCGGGTGCGACACCGTACCTGACCACGGCGCTGGAGTACGGGCGCAACCTTGCCGTGCTGTACGGGCCCGAGCTGAAGGCCAAGACGAGTGCAGGGCTCGGCGGGCTCATCGATGAGGCCCAGGCGCTGATCGGTCCGCTGAAGGAGCTCGGCGAACACACGCTGGCCACCGGCCTGAACCTGCTGATCAACGCGGGCCACACGCTCGGCGACGTCCTCAGCAACGCTGCCGACGGCGCGGAGCCGATCCTGAAGGCCATCTCCGGAATCGGACAAGACGGCGGGGCCGCTGCCGGCACGCTCGACATCATCGCGACCGTCGCCAACCTGGCGATGGACGCGGTCTCCGGACTGTCCGCCGTGCTGGTCCCCATCGGCCATGTCGTCGGTGGTCTCGTCAGCGCCTTCGGCGCGCTGCCCGCCCCCATTCAGTCGGCGGCCCTGGCGATGCTGCTGTTCCGCCGTGCGCAGCCGGGCCTGACCAACCTTGCCAACACCGTCACCGGACCTGTGCGCAGCGGCTTCGCCAGCTTCAACCAGCAGATGCGGGTCCAGCAGAGCCTGGCGGCGAGCGCGGGCGTATCGCTGTCCCGGTACGGGGCGGCGTGGGCGGCGGTGCAGGCCCGCGTCGGCTTCCTCGGCAACATGACCGCCGCGTTCCGCAGCGCGAACGGCGCGGGCGTGACGTTCATGGGGACGATGAACGGAGTGTCCCGCGCCGCCGGTTCGGGCCTGCGCTCGGCCATGTCCGGCATCTCTGGAGCACTGGGCGGGCCCTTCGGTATCGCGATGGCCGGCGTCTCCGTCGGCCTGGGGCTCCTCGCGGCCCGCCAGCAGCGCGCGGCGCAGGCAGCCGCCGAGCACCAGTCCCGGATCTCCTCCCTGACTTCCGCGCTGCGTGAGTCGGGCGGCCAGATCAACGGCAACGTACGAGGCCAGGCAGCTCAGGTTCTGCTCGACACCAAGGTCAGCCAGGGCCAGCTGACCAAGGTGATGGAAGACGCGGGAGTGTCGGTGTCCTCCCTGACCGACGCCTACCTCGGCCAGGGCACGTCCCTGGACGCGCTGCAGAAGAAGCTCCAGGCCACAGCAGACGAGAACAAGGAGTACGTCGACAAGGCCGGCGGGAAGGTGAGCACCCTCGAATACACCGACGTCGGGCAGCAGTACAAGGACGCCGCCGACGCCCTGGGCAGCGTCAAGGGCGAGATGGCCGAGTCCATCAAGAACGCGAAGGAACTGGCCAAGGCCACCAAGGGCGCGGGCGACGGCACCTCGGCGTACGACCGCCTCAAGGGCGCTGTCGGCGGCCTCGCCGACGAGACCGCCGACGCCGACACCCGCACCCGTTCCCTCAAGAGCGCCCTCGACCTGCTGTCGGGCGGACAGATCTCTCTCCAGGCCGCGAAGGCCAAGGTGAACAGCGCCGTCCTCGACCTGAAGGAGGGCGGCAAGAACGTCAACCGAGACCAGGGCTACGGCGGCAAGCAGCTCGTCAACGACGACAAGACCCTCAACACGACCACGCGCAACGGCCAGCAGCTCTACACCCAGCTCACCTCTCTGTCCGACGCGGCGGCCGATGCTTCCGTCGCCACCTTCGACCTGGCCAAGCGAAACGGTGAGACCCTGCCCGCCGCGCTTTCCAAGGCCCGCGGGGAGATGAGCCGGGCAAGAGCAGAGGCGATCCGGGCCGCCCGCGGCTACGGACTGACCAAGGCCCAGGCCGAGGCCGTTGCCGACAGCCTCGGCCTGCTGCCCTCCAAGGTCAGCCTCCTGCTCCAGACCAAGGGCATGGACTCCACCCTGGCCAACCTGATCGCCGTGCAGGCCGAGTTCCACCGGCTCCCGAAGGCGAAGACGATCAAGGTCGACTCGCTCTCGGACGGGGCGCAGAAGAAGCTCCGCGAACTCGGGTTCACGGTAGAGACCGTGCCGGGAACCCGGCAGATCAAGATCACCGCGCCGACCGCGGGGGCGAAGAAGAACCTCGACACCCTGATCGACAAGCTCGGGCAGACCCCCAGCAGCAAGAACGTGAAGGTGTCCGCGCCGACCGCCGCGGCGATCAAGAGCCTGGAGGCCGTACAGGCGAAGATCCGCGCGACGCCCGGAGCGAAGTCCGTCATCGTGTCCGCGCCAACGGCCGAGGCCCGCAAGCAACTGGAGGCGCTGGGGTTCCGGATCGAGAAGGTCCCCGGCTCGAAGGATGTCAAGATCACGGTGCCCACCAGCGGCCCGCGCAAGGCGGCCGACTCCATCCAGCAGCGCATCGACGCACTGCGCGGCAAGCAGGTCACGGTCACCACCCGGCACGTCTCGATCTTCGACGACCTCACCGAGCAGAACACCAACATTGCGGACGCCATCCGGCGCCAGGCCGACGCTCAGGCGCGCGCCGCCAAGAAGCACGCCGATGGCGCGGTGGTGGACTACTTCGCGGACGGCGGCGTCACCGGCGGTCCGCGCCGTGAGCGGCACGTTGCGCAGATCGCACCGGCCGGGAGCTACCGCATGTGGGGTGAGAGCGAGACCGGCGGGGAGGCATATGTGCCTCTAGCCGCGTCCAAGCGCGGCCGGAGCAAGGCGATCGTGGAGGAAGTGGTCGGCCGGTTCGGCGGCCAGGTCGAGTGGTTCGCCGACGGCGGCGTCCGAGGAGCCCGAGGCCGCGACTACACGCCGTTGCTCGCCAGCTCCTTCAAGCAGGCCCGAAGCGTCGCGGCCATAGCGGGCGTCGTGCGCTCCTTCGACCTGCGCACCGGTAGCGACCACGCCCGCACCCGAGTCGTCGACGCCCGGGCCGGCGGCCGGGTCCAAGTCGTGGTGGTGCGTGAGCAGCAGCCGCTGATCGGCTCGATGCCGGTCACCGTCACCGACAGCGCCGCCACCCCCGAGCAGATCGGCTCCGAGATGATGCGCACCCTGCGCAACGCGCAGCGGGGCGGGAGAGTGTGATGACCACAGCACCGAACAAGAACCCCGAACTGGCCCCGTGGCAGTACGAGATCGGCGGCGTCGTCCTCGGCACCGGCAGCCTCGTCCCGATCGGGAACATCGAAGGGCTCGGCTCCCCGGCCACCCGGCCGCAGGACGCCGACAACGCCAACGGCGACGGCACCGCGCCCGGCCGCGACTTCTACGGACCGCGCCCCTTGCGTTTCGAGGCGGGCATCAAGACACCCGGCGACCCGGTGAAGGCGGCCGAGACCCTCGCCCGGCTGGAGCGCGCCCTGGACACCCCGGACGCACGCACCAACCCGGACGGGCGCCACATCCTGCGCGGTCGGTGGCCCGGTCACAGAACACGCCGCATGTACGGGCGACTTCGCCGCATGGAGGCCACCAGCACCGCTACCGCCGTGCACGGATGGATACCCCTGGACATCGAATTCGTCGGCCTGGACAGCCCGCGCTGGTATGAGGACGAGCTGTCGAAGCTGACGCTCGGCCTCGACCAGGCCGCCCACGCGACCAGCGCCGACCGCACCGTTGACGAGGCGGTGGGCCGCGCCAGCGGCTGCCGCCCCTTCGCGCCGGAGCGTCGCCCGGCCGACGACAGGCCCGGCTGGGTCACCAACCACGGGGACGTGCCGACCTACCCGAGCCTGCGTGTGCACGGACCGGTCACCGCCCCGCGGATCTGGAACACCGCCACCCGCCGCGTCCTCGAACTCGATCTGTCGCTGCGCGAGGGCGAGTGGGTGGAGCTGGAGACCCGGCCCAACACCTGCTGGGCCCTGCGCAACGGCACCGTCAACGTCGCCAACGACCTGAGCCCCGCGAGCCGTCTCGACCTGTTCACGCTTCCGCCCGGTCGGTCCGAAATCGCCTGGACCGCGACCGACCCGTCCGGCACCGCGCGCCTCGAGGTGGCGTGGCGGTCCGCGTACACCTCCCTGTGAACGGAGCACTCGTGACGCTGCAACCCCCCATGATGGTGCGCGGGGCCGACCACTCAGCCCGTGCGATGCGCCTGATGATCCGCGACCTCGCCCGCGGCCGGCAGGGCGTCGCCGAAGGCGAGGACCTGAAGGTCCGGCCGCTGGAGACCCCCGGCCCCGGTATCCGCGTCGGTGACGGCTCGGCCCTCATCCACGGCGCCCGGCCGTGGCAGGGGGCCTATACCCAGAGCAACATCGGTGACGCCAGGGTCGATGTCGAGCCCACCGGTCCGTTCGCACGGACCGACCTGATCGTCCTGAGGATCGAGGACCCCGAGTGGGAAGGAGAACGCGACCCCCACACGCAGGAGATCGGCTACTTCCACGTCGTCAAGGGCGTGGTCCATGACGCTACCGCCGTGCCCGCGGACATGACCGGCCTCGTTCTTGCCCGCATCGCTCTGCCGCGCAACACCGCGGCGATCACCGCGGGGATGATCACCGACCTGCGACAGCTCGCGAATCCGCGCACCGAGCGCATCCTGCGCACCGTGCACCCGACGAAGACGGAGGAGGTGCCGGGCAAGCACGGCCAGTGGGCGGCATGGCCGCAAGAAGCCGCCTGGGATCTCGACGTCCCGGCCTGGGCGACGACGGCCACCGTCGTCGTCACGCTGTCCGGCCTGCGCTCGGAGGCGGGCTCGGTGTACGCCGAGCTGCGCACCCGCCTCGGGGAGCGCGCCGCAGCGCCGACCGTCGTGGACGACGACGGGACCACCACCCGCCGCTCCGGCGCGACCCTGGCCGACACCCTCGCCGTGCCGCCCGCCTACCGGGGCACCCGCCAGCGCCTGGCCGTCGAGATCAACCAGAACGACAAGTACGGGGACGGCAAGTTGACCGTGGCCAGGGGCACCACGGCCGTGCTCGACATCGCTTTCACGGAAGGGCCTGCGTGACTGACGATGGCCAATTACCGCTACATCGTCGCGCGGGCCGCGACGGGTGACGTCCTGCACTGGAACCTGCCGCTGAGCGAAGTCGAGTACGGCCCGGAGATATCCGGCCCCGGCTCGCTGAAGGCGACCTTGTCGACCGCGCTCCGCCGCTCGCTGAGCGACACGCTCGACGCCGGCGACACGGTGCTCCTGGTGGAGCGCAACGCCCGCCTCGACTGGGGCGGGGTCCTTTGGCGTGCCGAACCGGAGGGCAACGCCCTGCCCGTTGAAGCGTCCGGCTTCACCAGCTACCTCCATCGCCGATTCGACCTGCACGGCAACCTCGATGGCCGCGGCCCGTACATCGAGGCCGACCCCTGCCAGGTGATCCGCGACCTGTGGGCCTACGCCCAGTCCCAGCCGGACGGCGACCTCGGCGTGAGCGTGGACGACACGAAGTCGAAGGCGAAGACCGGCACCGCCAAGGACCCGTACACCACCTCCAAGACCGACCCGCGCAACCTCGGCGAGATGGTGGACGAGATGGCGGAGATCGATGACGGCCTGGAATGGTCGGAGTCGGTTACCTGGCGCGGGCGCCGGGCCGAGCGGCGCATCCTCCTCGGCGCACCTCGCCTGGGGCGGCGCCGGGAGGACCTGACGTTCACCACCGGCGCGAACGTCGTCGGCACGCCGCACGTCATCAAGGACGCCGACTCCTACGCCCAGTGGGTCATCGGCCTCGGCGCGGGCGAGGGCAAGAAGCGCAAGGTCGTCGTGGACGGCGTCCGCAACGGCCGCCTTCGACTGGAACACCGGCTGGAGACCAGCGAGAAGGACGAGGCGAAGCTGAAGCAGCGGGTGCGCCGCGAGCGGCTGGCTCGTCAAGTGCTTCCCTCGCTGACCGAGCTGGAGATCACCGACCACCCCGCGGCTCCCATCCACGCACTACAGGTCGGGGACGACATGCGGGTCCGCTTGTTCGAGCCCCATACCGAGTTCGACGGCTGGTGCCGGATCGTGGGGTGGACGGTGCGGCCCGGCGAAGGCGAGACCGCGGAGCGCGTGACGCTGAAGCTGGAGCGTACGAACAAGCCCGAGGACGAGGCGGGAGAGGGAGAGGAGCAGTAGATGCCGGACACGATCGCCACCCTCGGCCGCCGACTGGCCAAACTGGAGCGGAGGGTCACCACGCTGGAGCGCGCCCGCCGCGCGCCGTACCCGGAGTGGCGGGACCTCCCGCTCACCGGAGACACCGCCGTCCCGGACGAGGACCAGCCACCGCAGTTCCGCGCCAACCCGTGGAACACAACGGAGTTCTGCGGCCGGATCGGCCTGACCGCCGGCCAGGCAACGGACGGGCAACTCGTCGCGCTGCTGCCGGAGGGGTACTGGCCGGAAGTGCCGCGCACGGTCGACGTCGCCTCCGACGCTGCGCGCCGCGCCCTCCAGCTCGACGTCGACCCCAAGGGCCTGGTGCGGCTGCGTGTCCAGGGCGGCGGCAGCGTCCGAGCGACTTGGGTCAGCCTCGACGGCACGACGTTCCGCACCGACCACGACGACTCCTGACCGGCGGTGCTGCGGCCCCAGCCGGAGCACCGCCGGTAGCATGACGCGCGGGTGACCCTCCACCCGCTTCCCACTCCCGAGGGACCGGACCGCCGCGGCGGCCACGGCCGACTGCCATCCGGCGCAGGGGAGATGGACGAAGCGCGTGGCTACACCGCTGAGTGCGGACAGGTTCCTGTCCGTACTGAAGGGCGCCGGGCTCGCCGTGGTCGAGCACGGGAAGTGGCGCACCCACAACCGCGACACGCACGGCAACTGGGGTCCCGCGAACGGGATCATGATCCACCACACGGGGCCGTACAGCTCCGAGAAGGACATGGTGGAGCTGTGCCGAACCGGCTATGAGGACTTGCCGGGACCGCTGTGTCACGGCGTGATTGACCGCTCCGGCACTGTCCACCTGGTCGGCTACGGACGGTGCAACCACGCCGGGATGGGTGACACCGACGTTCTGCTCGCCGTCATCGCGGAGAAGACGACTCTTCCGCGCGACAACGAGGCGGATACCGACGGCAACCGGCACTTCTACGGTTTCGAGTGCATCAACACCGGCAGCCAGCCGTGGCCGACGGCCCAGTTCGATGCGATGGCGCGGGCGGCGGCGGCCATCTGCCGCGCGCACGGCTGGAACGAGCACTCCGTCATCGGTCACAAGGAGTGGCAGCCGGGCAAGCCTGACCCCGGTGGCATCGACATGGACGACTTCCGCGCTCGCGTCGCTCGGCACCTCAAGAACGACGGCAAGCCGAAGCCTGACCCCAAGCCCAAGCCCAAGCCGAAGCCGAAGCCGGGCCCGAAGCCCAAGCCGAGGCCGACGCCGAAGTATGCGGCCTACCCGGGTGCCCAGTTCTTCCGAGAGGGGCGTTCCTCCCCGGTGATCGCCGCTATGGCGAAGCGGCTGGTCGCGGAAGGGTGCGACTCCTACGACACCCCGCCCGGCCCGGTGTGGAACGAGGCGCACCGCCGCTCCTACGCGGCCTACCAGATCAAGCGGGGCCACCACGGTGCCGACGCCGACGGGATTCCCGGCCCGCAGACCTGGGCGGATCTCCACGTTCCGCATCAGGCCAGTGGCGACCCGGCCCCTACGACCCCGAACCAGGAGCACGACCCGATGCCGCAGGCCCTTGCCGATGTCGCTGAGCGCACCATCGCCACTTACCTTCAGTCGCTACTGGGCCTGATGGCGGCCTCCAGTACGACGGACATGGTGTCGTTGTCGGCGTGGCAAGCCGCCGCGGTCTCCGCGATGCCCGCTGCGCTCAGTGCGCTGAAGTCCACGCTCGGCACCATGCTCGGCAGGTCCGGCACGGCGTCGTGGCTGCCGATGAAGCGTGACCCCGCTACCCCCAAGCACTGACCGGCCAATGAGAGGAGAGTGGGAGACGGTGCCGGAGGGACAGGTCGCGCTCGCGCTGGCCGAGCTGCGCCAGACTCTGGAGGTCGGGTTCGCCCGCATCGACGGCCAGCTGGCCCTGCTCGTGCAGCGCAGCGACCAGACGGACAAGGCTCTGGAGGAGCTGGAGCAACGAGTGGCCGCGCTGGAGAGGACACGGTGGCCGCTGCCGACCGTCGCGGTGCTGGCCAGCATCACCGCCGTAGTGCTCACCGTGGTCAGCCTCGTGCGGGCGTGAGACGCCCCTTGGTGGGCCAGGAGGTGCTGTCCGACAGCGCGCTTAGCGTGAGGGCGCATTGTTCCTGCGGCCATGGGGGTCACGATGGATACGACACACCTGCTCGTCACCGACTTGGAGGTGGACACCGCGCTCGCGGACCAAGGGGTCCCGCCGGCGATCCGCGCGGTGTGGCAGTTGATCTGGGAGTCGGAGGTCGGGCTGGATGAGGTCCTGGCGTTCGATGTGCCGGATGCGGAGTTGGATGACCGGCTCGTCGTCATTCGGCACGCGAAGGAGGGCGGTGTCCTCGAGGCGGGGGTCACCGTCTCTGCGGCCAACGTGCTCCGTGAGCTGATTGGGGCGCGTACCGAGGGGCCGCTGTTCACCGTGGACGGGCGGCGGTTGACCAAGGCCGCGGCGGCGGCAGCTTTCCGGAAGGCGAGCGGCGGGCGCACGATCCACGCTCTTCGGTTCACGCGGCAGATGAAGGCGAGGCGTCCCGCCCGGCTCAGCGCCGGAGCAGGGCAGCCGGAGGAGAAGTCCGCGTGAGGCGCGCGGAAATGCACACGGCCCCCGCCGAGGCGGGGGCCGTTTGGCCTCTTGGAGAAGACCGCCGCCACCATAGCAGCGTCTCGCCGGCGTGCGCGTGCGGCTACGCTGCCCTCTGCATTCAGGACGGACAGCGGAGGACGGGGATGAGCCGGCACGAGCCCAAGCCGTACTTGGTCGGGCACCAGGAGTTCGCCGCGCTGTACCGCGTCGATCCGAAGCAGGTCGCGCAGTGGCTGGCCCCGAGCCGGGGCGTGCTGGACCCAGAGACCTCCATCGTCGTCAGCGGGGTGCGGTACTGGCCGCTCGGCTTCGCGGCCAGGTGGGGCGCGACGACCGCGCGGTTCCGCCAGGTCGACCTCGATGTCAAGGCGCGGATCATCGCGGAGCAGGGCAAGGGCTGGGAGGCGGACCTGGGAGATGAGCTGCCGCCGATCGTCGGCCAGCAGGAGGTCATCGAGCTGTTCCACCTGCCCGCACAGGGCAACTTGGCGACGACCATCGCGACAGGGCGGTTCCCGGAGCACGACTGGCTGCTTTCCGGGTCGATGCTCTGGATGCTGGACACCGTCCTGGAGGCAGTTCCCCAGCTCCGGGAGAGCGCCAGGAGCCTGCCGTGGGATGTGGACGAGGACGTCGCTGCCGCCTTGCGTGACGGCACGTACGACGGTCCCGGCAGCCGCGTCCTGACCCGAGGGCGTCACGCCCGAAAGGCCCTCTGACCTGCGCAGAAACTGTACTTAGCTCCGAAATGCGAATAAGATATAAGTAATCCCCTTCGGGGGTTCGGATTCGCCAAGGAGGCAGTAGTGCAGTTCATTGCGACGCAGGATGGCGGAGAGGTCGCCATCATGGACGCCCGTGAGGCCCTGGTTATGGAGGGTGCCCTCTCGCTCTACGTCCTGAAGCATCCCGACTCGAACGTCGCCATCGGTGCTCTGCGGGCGGCGTCGGCGGCCAATGAGGCGCGCGAGGCCCACATGGACGATGCGGCAGAGCGGGCCTCTGCCTGATGTGAGGCGGGGTGCGAAGTCGTCCCGGTAGCCGGTGGGGTTGATCATCTGTCCGCCGACCCGCAAGATAGGTGACATTCTTGAAAGATGTCACCAGGGGGTGGGTATGGCAGCCGTCCAGGACGAGATACCGGGCCTGGTCATCCACACCGTGAGGCAGCCGGAGGGCCAGCCCGCGTCGATCCAGGCTCAGTTCGAGACGTTCCACCAGCTCAACCCCTGGGTGCTCTGCGCCCTGGAGGCGTTGACCGCCGACTACTTGGAGCGCGGCGCAAGTCGCGTCGGGATCGGGATGCTCTTCGAGGTCCTGCGCTGGCGGTACGTCATGGCGACCGAGGGCGACGAGTTCCGCCTCAACAACAACTTCCGCAGCCGGTACGTCCGGTTGCTCATCGAGCGCCACCCCGAGTGGGCGCGCGCATTCGAGGTCCGCAGTCTGCGGACCGACTGACTCTTGGAGAGATCGTGACCGACGAACCATCCGCCGAGCCCGCCATCGTGGAGGGCATGGTGGTCGAGACCGCCCGAACGGCAAGCCCCGCCGTCCGGCCGAGCGCCATCGTCCTGCGCGCCGATCAGGACGAGTTCGACCACAAGCAGCTCTCGACGCTGGCCTTGATCAGCCCCGGCCTGTCCGGCGCTCCGCGCGGCCACCTGGCGATGTTCTTCCACTACTGCGTACGGACCGGACTCGATCCGTTCGCGCGGCAGATCTACATGATCGGCCGCACCAACTGGAAGGCGGCTGACAACCCCGACGAGCCCGAGAAGACCTGGACCATTCAGACCGGGATCGACGGCTTCCGCACTGTCGCCCACCGGGCAGCGGCGAAGGCCGGGGAGTCCATCTCCTACGAGGACACCGTCTACTACGACTCCGAGGGCACCGCCCACGACGTCTGGCTGTCCAAGTCGTACCCGTCGGCGGTCAAGGTCACCGTCGTGCGCGGTACCGCGCGCTTCCCGTTCATTGCCCGGTGGGACGAGTTCGCCCCGACGTACTACGACCGCAAGGCGGGCGCGTACGTCGTGGCGAAGATGTGGCAGCAGATGCCCGCTCACATGCTCCGCAAGTGCGCCGAAGCCGGATCGCTGCGCATGGCCGCGCCGCAGGATCTGTCGGGCGTGTACGTGGATGAGGAGATGGAGCGGGCCGACGCCGAAGCCGTCGTGCGCGAGGCGGAAGAGGCGACCCGACGGCTGCGCGAGGCCGCCGGACTGGAAGCGGGCAGCGACAAGGACGGTGAGGCGAGCAGCAAGCCCGCCGGCACCCAGGAAGCGGACCAGGGCGACGGCGCGGAGGAGCCCGCACCCAAGAAGCGGGCACGTGCCGCGAAGAAGGCCGCCCCGAAGCCCGAGCCGGAGTCCGCCCTCGAGCCCGACCAGGCCGAGGAGGCCCCCGCCCCGGCGAAGCGCGCACCCCGGAAGCGTCCCGCCGCGTCCCGCCGCGCCGCCTCCTGACCCTGACGACACCGGGTGCCGCTCGCTGTCGGCGGGCGGCACCCCATCCTCTTGGAGAACACCGTGACCACTATGGCCATCGCGCCCGAGCGGCCGGTCAGCCTGTGGCCCGCCGCTCACGCGGCGGACGCACGCCGTCCCCGTTCCCAGCAGACCAAGCTCGGCGCCAGCGACACCGTATGCGCACGCCGGGCCGGGTACCTTCTGCACGGCTGGACCCCCACCGACCTCGGCGAGAAGCGCAAGGCGATTCTCGGGACCTGGCTGCACGCCGGGATACTCGACGCCGCCCGCGAGGAGTACGGCTGGCTCGTCGAGCGCCGCGTCGAGGACCAGACTGTCCGGGGCCACATCGACGCCGTCCAGCTCGACCGCGCTACCGCCGCCCGTCTCCCGAAGCGGCTGCGCCCCACACTCCCCGCCGGGGAGACGACCGTCGAGGACGTGAAGACCAAGAGCACCTACCAGTGGGACAGCGTGCTGCGGTACGGGGCGAGCGAGGCCGAGCTGCGGCAGGTGTACCTGTACGCCGACCTGCTCGGCAGCGAGGGATTCGCCAGCGTCCGGGGGCAGCGCCAGCTCGCCCACCTCGGGCCGGTGCCGGTCGCCCGTATCCGCTTCAGGTTCATCAACCGGGACAACGGCGACGACCACGTCCAGGAGATCGCCTACGAGGCCGACCGTGCCCGCCGCGCCCGCTGGTGGGTCCAGCAGGTGCGCTCCGCCGCCTCTCCGGAGGAGCTTCCCCGCACCTTCCAGGGGCCGGGCATCTCCGCGATCTGCGACCACTGCCCGTTCCGCACCGCGTGCTGGGGGCCGCTCGTTGCCGGGCGTTCGCCGCAGAGCCTGCTCATCCACGACGACGAGGAGCGCGCCGCGGCGCTGACCGAATACGTCGAGGTCTCCGAGCAGATGAAGCCGCTCAAGGAGCGGCAGAAGGTCCTGCGCGCCCAGCTCGACGGTTCCGAGCCCGGCGTCTACGGCGACAACGCGTTGAAGTGGAGCGGCGGCAACCCGACCAAGGTCGATGACGTCGAGGCGATGGTCGCGCTATATCGCAGGGCGGGGCTTGAGGTGCCGATGGCCCCGGACGCCGCGGCGATGAAGGCGACGCTGAAGGAGGTGGGCATCCCCGTGCCCACGCGCCTCGACCGCGACCGGCGGACCGCGGTGAGCATCAACGTCACCGCGTGCAAGAAGCCCTGATCGCCAGGTGCGCGGGCGCGGGGCCGGCGTGCTCCGCGCCCGCGCGGGGCGGCAGGACCCGGACGCAATCACGGAGAGGTGCCGGTGAGCATCCAACTGATGGTGGTCGCTGCCTACTTGCCGAAGGAGGTGATCAACACCACGCAGAAGCTGGTCCTCATGAAGATCGCGGACTCGGCCGACGACCAGTCGAGGCTCGCCCGGCCGGGCCTGGAACGGATGATGGCCTGGGCCGGCGTGGGCGAGAAGCAGGTCATCACGGTGGTGACCCAACTCGTCGGGCTCGGCCTGGTCGAGCGGGTCACCATCGGTCGCGTGGGCCGCCGTGCCGAGTACCGCGTGTTCCCGCACGGCGTTCCGCCGATCCCGTCGACCGAGGAGTTGATCGAGCGGCGCCGTGCGGCGCAGCGCGCCCCGACCAACCCCCGGCTGGCCCGCAAGACCCCACGCCGCAAACCGTCGTCGGCGGCCCGTACGCAGCAGGACGTCGCCGCAAGGGAAGAGGCGCGGGCCGCCGCAGGGGCGGCTTCCGAGCCAGGGTTGCCCCGGGGGAACCCTGCGGGGGCCGAGGGCAGGGTTGCCGAGGGGGAACCCAGTGGGTTGCCGCAGGGAAACCGGGCGGGTTCCCCTGGGGAAACCTCTTCTCTTCCCTCTCCTTCCTCTTCTCTTCCTTACCCCCCTACCCCCACGGCTGGCGCCGCAGGGGAGCCGGGGGCGGGGCAGGAGGAGGAGCAGCGTGCGGGCTGCCCGAAGCACGCCGAACCGGTGGCGAACTGCCGGGGTTGCGGTACCAACCCGCGTGCGGGGCGCGAGCAGGCGCGACGCGAGGCGGCCGACCGGGAGCGCCGTGGCCAGCAGGACTGGCTGAGGGAGTTCTTCGCCGAGCAGGAGCGGCGCGTTGCGGAGACGGACCCTCAGGCGCTGGAGATGGCCCGCCAGCGGGTGAGGGACCTGGCCCGCATGGGGCGTGAGGCAGGGGCCAACTCCCGGCGTGGAGCTGGGCGTTCACGAGATCGGAAACATTGACGCCCAGGTGTATGCCATTAAGATATAAGTATGAGTTCGGAACTGGCCGAACTCGCCAACCTCTTGGAGACCGTCTTGACCGACACGCTCACCACCACCCCGGCCCCCGACGCCTACGTCGTGGTCGCCGAAGTCATCCACGGATCGCACCTCCCTCCGCGCCTCGGTCGCGGCCTGTACTGCTCGGCCGAGTGCGCCGAGCATGGCGTGCACGAGCTCGTCGGTGAGCTGGCCAAGGAGGAGGGTGGCAGCGGCTTCGCCCTGCCCTACGACGGGCGCACGATCGGCTGCGTCGTCACCCACGGGGGCCGGATATGGGCGGTGCAGATCCTCGCCCGCAGCGAGCTGCCCACCGGCTGACACTCACGTCACAGCAGATAGGTGACATTTTTCAATGGCGGTGCGCATTCTGCGTGCCCGCCGTGCACACCCTCTTGGAGAACGGCACATGACCACCACGATCGCGGCTCTGCCCGACCACAACGGCACCACCGACCCCCTGTGGCAGGAACTGTTCCGTCGCTACAGCCACGTCATCAGCCCGCTGCGCTACGCGGGCTGGGTCACCGACATGGAGACCTGCGGCGGCGAGTTCTCTGTCCGCGCCGACCTGCGCGACGGCACGGAACTGATCATCGCCTCCGAGCACAGCCTGCCCGCCGACCCCGCCGAAGTGCGGGGGTGGAACGTCGTCCGCCAGAACGTGCAGGACCCGAGCCGGCACACCGTCCTGTACGACTCCACCCCCAACGGCCCGCAGCGCCACCACGGCAACAGCCTCATCCCGCCGATGGTGCGCATCGACGCCCTGGACGTGCCCAGCCGGGGGCCCCGGCTGATCGTCTCGGCCACGCACATCGCTCCGTACGGCGCCAGCCACAACCAGGTCGCCGGGACCGAGGGCGCGGCGACCGCCCTCGCCCGCCACTCGGAGTGGTCGCAGCGGCTCACCGGCGATGAGGGCTACCGCCGCGTCTGGCAGCGAAGCGAACGCGAGGGCTACCCGCTGTCGGTGTTCGAGAGCGCCGGACACATCACCACCGTCCGCGTCACCCGCAGCGATGACTGACCGGCCGCGCCGCGCACCGCGCCCCGCCGGGGGCGCGGACCGGTGATCTGGCTGCTGATCGTGTGCGCCCTCGGACTGCTGGGGTTCACCGCCCTCGGCATCGAGGACAGCCGCCACCACCGCGCGTTACGCGCCACCGACCAGTCCTGACCACGGCCGCCCGGCCCGCACACCGGGCCGGGCGGCCCCGCCTCTTGGAGACCACGACCTTGCCCCGATCCATCCACCTGCTCTGCGGAGCGGGCGGAGATGGCCAGGGTCTGCTCGAAGCCGGATTCGAGCCGATCCTCGGCATCAATCACTGGCAGACCGCGATCGACACCTTCTCGATCAACCACCCGACCGCGTCGGCTCGCTGCGCCGACATCCAGAACTACCCCATGCGCTGGCTCCCCAAGGCCCTGGTGCTCTGGGCCTCGATCATCTGCACCGAGGTCAGCCCGGCCGGCGGGCGGAAACGCCCCGACCCCGTGCAGGACGCCCTCTTCGAGGAAGAGGAGCAGTGGCGCGAACTGCCGCCCGAGGCCTTTGAGATGACTCGGGTGACCGCCTGGTGCGTGCTGCGCGCCGTCGAGGCGAAACGGTTCCCCTGCGTCGTCGTGGAGAACGTCGTCGAGTTCATCACCGACTGGCTGTTGTTCCCCGAGTGGATTCGCGCGATGAAGAAGCTCGGCTACCGGGTCCAGATCGTCTCGGTGTCCTCCGCGCACATCGGCTCGGAGACCAATGCGTACGCCCCTCAATGGCGCGACCGCGTGTATCTGGTCTTCACCCTGTCCGGCATCCGCCGCCCCGATCTCGCGCCGCGCCCGCTGGCCTACTGCGTGGAGTGCGGGCGGGACGTCAAAGCGCGCCAGAGCTGGCGCGACCCCCGGGTGAAGGTGGGCAAGTACCAGCAGCAGTACGACTACCGGTGCCCGAACACCCGCTGCCGACACTCCCTGGTGGAGCCCTACGTCCGGCCCGCCTCCGACGTGATCCTGTGGGACAACATCGGCCAGCGGATCGGGGACCGCACCAAGCCGCTGGTACCCAACACCATGCGGCGGATCGCGGCCGGTCTCGACAAGTTCCCCTACGAGCCGTCCGTGGTCACGCTCACTCACGGCAAGGACGGAACGGACCGGGCCTTCTCCCCGCACACCCGGCCGCTGCCCACCCGCACGGCCAAGCTCGGCGAAGCCCTCCTGGTGCCGGTCGGCGGCTCGTGGAACGACACCGCCTCCTCGGCGGCCGAGCCGATGCGCACCCGCACCACCCGCGAGAGCGAAGCCCTCGTCACGGTGGACCCGTTCATCGTGGAGTTCCGCAACAACTGCGACGCCGCGCCGATCGACGCTCCGCTCAGCACGATTGCCACGGCCCGCCATCACGGCCTGGTCGTGCCTGATGGCGACGTGCGGACCAGGGCGCGCAACACCCTGGTCATCCCGTACCGCAAGGCGGCGCCGAAGACCGCGGCCGGGCCGCTGCACACCCTCTCCACCCGCGACTCGGCGGCGATCGTGCGCAGTGCCCCAGCCATCGATGACTGCTACTTCCGGATGCTTCAGCCCCGCGAGCAGCTGTCGGCCCAGCGGTTCCCCGAGACGTACGAGGTCGTCGGCACCAAGGCCGCCCAGACCCAGCAAGCCGGCAACGCGGTGAGCGTCAACGTCGCGCGCTGGATCGGTGAACGCCTCAAGCCCGTCCTCGCCTGACCCCCACCTCCGAAGAAGAAGGGACATCCCTGCCATGACACCGGCAGCCCACGACGCAGTGACCATCCTCGCCCAGCAGCGAGACCACCTGGCCCTCGCGCTCCGCCGAGCCGAGCAGGCTCACTGTCTGGGCATCACCGACCACCTTGCGGCCAAGATCCGCGCCCGTTGCCCCCAGGCCGCCTACGTGGCCTTCGACCGGAGCGGCGAACACCGCAGCGTCACCGTGCACGGCGTGCTCGGTGAGCAGACCAGACCGCTCGGGGGGTGCCCCTGGCTGTGGGACGGCACCGAGCCGGGCCATCCGCTCAACGAGATCGCCGAGGACATCGCCCTCGACACCGAGCACGCACTCATTCCCCCGACCTCACCGGCGTGGGCGCTCGTGCACCGCAACACGGCCATGGACGGCAGCTGGCTCCTGGAGCTGCCACCGGTCGACCGAGTGGCGCGCGTGGCCGAGCTGATACGCGGGCACCACCCGGCAGCCACGGCGGTCGTGGTGGACGGCCGCGCTGGCGGGGGCCGCGTCGTCGGAGTCGTCGAGGACCAGCACGACGGTGAGGAACGCGTTCCCGCGGTCCGGCCGCGCCTCAGCGACTCCTGCGACGACGCCCTCACCCGCCTCGTGGCGCAGATCTTCCTCCTGCCGCCGCTGGCTGACCGTCACCTCACACCGGTGCCGCCCGGCTTCGCCCACCCGTACGGCTCCAGCGTCAGTGACCAGGTGCGCCTGATGCCGCTGCCGCCGACCGCCTAGATACGAGAGGAGGAGCAGATGAGCGGCATCGGGTGGGCCGGCGAAGCCCCCTGCGCTGGGGACATCCGCTTCACGTCCGAGCGGATGGTGACCGAAGCCCCGACGGAGTCGCTGGTGCGCGCCCTCCTCGCGATCTGCCAGAGCTGCCCGTTCCGATCCCAGTGCATCGACCTGGTCCTGCCGAACATGAGCCTGTTCGACGGCGTGTGCGGCGGGCGGTTCTGGCGCAACGGGCGGGTCCTTGAGACCTGCAAGGGCGCGCGGCCCGCCGAACTGCTCGAACGCGGCCGTCGTCCGATCACCCACGGCACCGAAGCCGGTGCCCGTGCCCACAGACGGCGCAGGGAGCGCACCTGCTCCCTGTGTCTGGAAGCCGACAAGCTCGCCCAGCGGGCCCGCCGGGCCCGCAAGCGTACTTCCGGCTTCCGTCCTCACCCCGACAACTCCTGCGGAGAATAGCCGTGTTCAACATCAAGGCCCGAGACGTGGCGGTCGTCCTCGACCAGGCCGCCCCGCACCGCTACCAGGCCGACGACACCTGCGAGCCCGAAACTCTGATCCTCGACTGCGCCTCCCGCTACCTGCACGTCGTCGGATGCAGCGCCCGGACGCTCGCCGTCGCTCGCGCGTCGGGCGAGGGGAGCGACGTGTGGACGGCGCCTATCGGCTACGACGACGTCGCCGCGCTGCGCGGCTGGCTGGAGTCGTCCGACACCGTCACCATCGAGCACCTGACCGTCGAAGGCCACCAGCTGCTCCGCTTCACCGAAGGCGTCGCGCAGCTCACCGTTCCCGCCGCATCGCACCTTCACCGCCTGCCCTGGCGCGTGCTGCTGCGCATCATGCTCGACGCTCGCAACCACCCGCTGGCCCAGGGGCGCCCCGTGCAGCTCAGCCCCGATGACCTGTCCCGGTGGCTGAACGCCGGCGCCAACGGGGAGGCGATCGAGTTCCGCTCCCTGGGCCCGGTGGGCACCCTCGTGACTGCCGGAAGCGACTTCCTCGGCCTCCAGACCCCGCACGGCTGGGACGGCCCCGAGCCCGGCGCCGGGTGGTCCATGTCGCTGCGTGTCCGCCGGTTCTCCTTCTCCGGGCAGTTCCTCGAGGTCGGGGCGCGCTACGCCGATGCCACCGGCACGGTGTGGATCGTGCCCGGCAAGCCCGGCCGCGGTGAGGAACCGCACCTGGTCTCGGCCGACTTCGTGGCCGTCGCTCTCCCCATTTCCCAGGTTCTCGCGGCCGGGAAGTTCCTGGTCCGTGTGCACGACTGACTCAAAGTAGGTGACATTTATGAATCACCATATGTGCATTCGTGGTCCGGCCTGTGAGCAGTGCGCGGACCCCGGCTTCGGGCTCCATCCCTGGCCCGCGGCGTGGCGTGCGCGCCCCTCGACTCCTGCGATCCGCTCGAATCGGAAGGAAGACCCAGTGAACAAGGCCCAGCTCATCGAGGTGGTGGCCGCGGCGACCGGCGACCGCGCCCAGGCCAAACTCGCCGTGGAAACCACGCTCGACGCGATGGTCCGCGCCGTCGTCGGCGGAGAGGTCGTCTCCGTCACAGGCTTCGGCAGCCTGACGCCCGAGACGTGCCCGGCCCGAACCAGCCGCAATCCCCAGACGGGTGAGCCAGTGGAGATCGCTGAGCGCCGTGTCGTGAAGTTCCGCGCCGGCGCGCGGTTCCAGGACCTCGTCGCGCTCCGCCGGGCGATGCCCGAGTCCGGCAACTGCATCCAGAAGGACCCCAAGACCCCCAAGGCCGCCCGCCCGTAACGCTGCACACCTGGGGCCGTCTCGGCGTGCCGAGACGGCCCCACCGAAGGAGAACGACATGAACGACCGTTCCGTGGGCGTACAGGTCGAGGCCACTGCGAAGTGGCTGGAGGAGCGGGGCATGGTTGGCGCGGCCGGTCTGCTACGGCGCGTCGCGCGCCAGAGGGACGAGGCCGTGCGGCGGCTTGTCCTTCGCCCCTCCTCGCCCGCGCATCAGGCGGACGGTGGCGGGTGCACCACTTCGCGCGACCTGGACGCCGCCCTTGAAGCGGCAATGCTGCGCACCGACGTGGCGCGTTTCCAGGCCCTGGCCGAGCGTGCCGGCTGGGTGCCCGACCCGGACGCGAAGCGCCTGTGGAGCTGGCGCGACGGCTGGTGGGAACTCAGCTACCGCCGCAGGAATCCGAAGGACGGCTACCACGACACCGGCTGGTACCTGTGGGGGCCGCCCGGCAGTTATGACGGCGAGTGGACGGCCCGGGCCAAGACCGCGGCCATGGCTGAGGCCAACCGGCTTGTCGCCGTCCATCGCGCGGCAACCGACGAGGGTGATCGGTGACTGCCGAACTTCAGAGCGCGCCCGTGACCCTGCCGAGCGTCCAGGAACAGGGGGAGTGGCAGCCCCGCGTGGTGGGCCTTGACCTGTCGCTGACCTCGACCGGCATCGCGGGTACGGACTGGGCGCACGCCTGTCGGCCCGGCCGACGCCGAAGCCATGAACGGCTGGACTGGCTGGTCGCGGCCGTCGCGCTGAGCGTGAAGGACGGAGCGGACCTGGTGGTCGTCGAGGGCGCCGCGTACGCCCAGGGTGCGCAGGCCGGGCACCACGAGCTGGCCGGGCTGTGGTGGTTGGTCACCCAGTACCTGTGGCGGCACCGCATCCCGTACGCCGTCGTCACCCCGCACGGGCGGACGATCTACGCGACCGGCCGGGCGAACCCCGCTCAGGAGTGGCCTCGCAAGGACCGGTCCCGCGTCGCGAAGGGCATGGTGCGCTCGGTGGCCGTCGAGCGGTACGGGGTCGAGTGCGAGGGGCCGGGCCGCTACGACCAAGCGGACGCCACGATCCTCGCCGCGATGGGCCTCGACTGGCTCGGCTACCCCACCGTGCCCGTGCCCGACTCGCACCGCCGCGCGCTGGAGTCGGTCCGTTGGCCCGAGCTCATTCCGGCCGCCGCGAATTAGGGAATTGAATTGCGGAAACTAAATTCGCATTCGGTTGGGTGTACCTTGCTTTTGGGGTATTTGCCATTAAGATATAAGTAAGGAATTCGGGAAATGCCCGAACCGGAAGGGGAATTGGAAGTGGAAACCCAGAACCAGGGATGCGGCTGCGAGTGCAACAGCGGCGGCTTCTGCGGTGGCTGCGGCCACGCCGGATGCGGACGCCGCTAGCCCGGCCCGAACCCCAGAGAACCCCGCGCCCCCGGCTTCGGCCGGGGGCGCACCCATACGCGCAAGCGCCTCTTGGAGAACCCCATGAACGACTACTCAACCGGAGTCCTGCAACTCGCCCACGAGATAGGGCTCGACCCCGAACACGTCGCTCACGCCATGCGCCTCGCCTCGCGCACCTTCGCCCGGGTGCAGGTGTCGACCGGCATGACCCTCGACCAGTTCCGCCGCCTGTTCACCCAGGACCGGCACTCCATCGTCATCGTCGCCAACATCGCCATGCGCCACGCCGGCCGCCGCGAAGACGCACAACTCCTCATGGACATCTACAAGGCCGCCGTCGGCCGCCTGCCGTACGAGCGCCCCATCCACACCGGCGTCGGCACCCTGCCCGAGCACCACAGCCACCCGCACGTCCAAGAGGCCGTGCGCATCCTGACCGCCGCCGGAATGCCGCCCATCCACACCGACGGCATCCACGAACTGCGCCCCGGCTTCCAGGTCATGCCCGACGACACCGGCCAGTTTCCCGGCTGGGTGTTCATCCAGCCCGACCCCGGCGCCAAGGCCCGCACCGGCTTCGCCGGCGGAGACCTCGGCTACCTCGCCGTCATGCGCTGGGCCGGATGGGGCGTCATCACCGAACGCCTCCCCGGCGGCCTGTACGCCGCCTGCCACCCCGACCACAAGAGCGACCCCTTCCCCGCCGCCCCCACCTCCTGACCACACCCGCGCCCGGCCGCACCACGCGGCCGGGCACGGCCCACCCGAAAGGCACCAGCCCGTGAAGCTCCCCGTTGACGACGCCACCCTGACGTCCTGGGCCCAACTGCTCGGCCTCACCGACAACCAGACCGCAACGACCCTCGCCGAGATCGAAAAGACCCTGCGCGTCGGCTACGAGCACCGCCCCGACGAGCTGCGCGACTCCAGCTTCGACGAGCTCATCAGCGACATGGACGCCGAGGAGGCGGCCCTGATGTTCCTCATCGGCGGACTGCGTCAGGCCGGACACCCCGAAGCCGCGTACGCCATCGAGGTCCGCGGCATCTTCGCCACCCTCCGGGACCTCCAGCAGACCAGCTGATCCCGCTCCCAACCCCCTCCGCACCGCCCCGGTCGCGCACCGCGCACCGGGGCGGCCCCATGCGCGCCCGCAGAAAGGAATCCGCATCCATGTCCGACGACTTCTTGCCCCGCGCGGCAGCCCCGGCCACCGCCGCGCGGCCCGCGCCCTCATGGGCGAAGAAGCCCCCGCCCCGGCCCAAGGCCCGCTCCACGGGCAAGATCACAGCACGCCGCTACGCCGCCCCACGCGACCCGCACGAGCACGCCCGCAAGATCGCGGAGAACGTCCTCGACGCCTGGTATCAATCCTTCGGCGGCAGCAGCATCGACGTTCCCCTCGGCACCGTTGCCGGGCTCTCGCTGCTGCGCAACGTGCCCGGCCTGGCGGACTGGGTGCTCAACCTCCAGCCCGAGCAACTCCCGCAGCTGCTCAAGGAGATCTACCTCGGCCACTGGATCAAGCGCCCCGACCTGATCAACCGTGCGATACGCCTGCACGACTGGGCCTGGAACCCCGA
Source organism: Streptomyces sp. NPDC047043 (assembly GCF_040644055.1). Classification (NCBI taxonomy): domain Bacteria; kingdom Bacillati; phylum Actinomycetota; class Actinomycetes; order Kitasatosporales; family Streptomycetaceae; genus Streptomyces; species Streptomyces sp. NPDC047043. The sequence goes on along the minus strand of NZ_JBEYVO010000009.1, from coordinate 259,577 downwards.
GCCGGACAAGCAGCAACTCCGCGCCGTGCACACCGTCACCCGCGCCGCCATCAACACCGGCCTGATGGACCTCACCGGCCACGACGACGTCTGGCGACGCTCCGAGGCCGACGTCCTCAGCCCCCTGCTCACCGGCCTGCGCCACAAGAGCGACAAGAAGTGGCGCGGCGAGTACCACACGCCGGCGTGCATCACGGACCTGATGGCCAACATGACCGTGGACAAGGACTTCGCCAAGCCAGGCATGTCCTTCCGCGAACCCGCCGTCGGCTCCGGCACCATGTTCCGCTCCGTCGCCCAGCGCCTGCGCGACCTCGGCCTCAACCCGCACGACTTCCACTGGTACGGCAACGACATCGACTCGCTGTCGGCCGGGTGTGCCGCCGTCAACGCGATCATCTGGGACCTCGGCCCGCGCTGCCTCATCGGCTGCGCCGACTCCCTCGCGCCGGACGACGACTACGCCAAAACCCGTGCCGAAGCCGCCGAAGCCTTCGAGCAGCGCGACGAGTACATGGACACCGCCACCACCATCATCGCCCACCGTCGGGCCCTCGCCCTCCTCGACGAGCTCATGCCCAGCAAAGAGAAGGTCGCGTGACCGAGCCCGACCCATTCGCTCGACCCGGCACCACCCCCACAACACGCCGCCGACGCCCGGCCTTCGCCGGACCCCGCGACGAAATCGACGTGCCGCCCCTCGACCGCATCGCCCCCACCCTCGACCCGCCCTGGCACAAGGAGGACACCGACACACCCGAACGCACCGCCACCTACCACCACCCCGACGGGCACCGCATCGGCCTGCGCATCCAGTCCCGCGGCCTCGCCATCCAGGCCTGGATCACCGCGGGCCCCGACCTGCCGCCGATCCCCGGCGGCACCGACATCGAGCAGGCCGAAGCGCAAGCCGCCAACGACGCCCGGCTCCAGCCCGGCCGCACCTGGCACACCGTCCTGACCACCCGCACCAGCAAAGCCCTGGCCGCTGATCTCGGCGACATCGTCCGCGACCACGTCATCCCGGCACTCGCCTGCAAGCCCAAGCAGGTCAGCACCACCAGCACGACCACCGACGAACCACAGCCCAACGCCACCACGGAAGGACCCGCCACATGAACCCGTCGCCCCTGCGCATCGCCAGCGCCAGCGATTTCATCGAGTTGATGCCGTTCCTCCTCGGCCACACCCCGGAGAACTCCCTCGTCCTCCACGGCATCGTCAACAACGGCACCGCCGGACCCACCATGACCGTCCCGCTGCCCACCGACCCGACCCACTGGCACGCCGTCGCAGAAGCCGCTGCCCCCGAATTCCTCGCCTCCACCCGAGAGCGCGGACACGACCTGCTCGACGTCGTGGTGTGCCTGTACCGGACCCCGCAGCCCGGCCGCAGCTCTGAGGAGACCGCTCACCTCCTTGGTCACATGGCCGACTGGATGATCGACGCCTTCACCGAACTCGGCGATGCCCCCGTCAAGGTCGTCCTCGGCATCGTGGGCGACAAGTGGTGGGACTATGTCTGCGACTGGCCCGGCTGCTGCGAAGGCGAGCGACTGCCCGCCGGCGACCACCCCGAGAGCATCACTGCCCAACTCCGAGCACTCGGCCGTACCCCTGGACGACCCAGCAGCGAGATAGCCACCGAGTTCCGCCCCACAGACACCGACGCCGCCCGCCACCGCCAAGCCATCGAGCAGGCCAGCGCGACCCTCGCCCGAGACACGGGCACCCCGCGCGGGCAGCTCCTCGCACGCCAGCGCACCCTCAGCCTCATCGACACGGCCCTTCAGAACCTGCGCACCGGCAAGCCCATCAACGACGAAACCGCCGCGCGCATCATCCTCGGCCTCAACGACCGCCGCGCCCGCGACCGCGCCCTCTCCCACGGCCCGGACGAGGACCTGCCGTACGAACGGCACCTGTGGGCCAACCTCGCCCGCCGCTGCGTCCCCCCGTACACCGACCTGGCCCCCTCCCTGCTTACCCTCTTCGCCTGGGTGACCTGGCGGCAGGGCGACACGGTCACCGCGCGCCACGCCCTGCGCGAGGCCCTGGACACCAACAGCACCTACACGCTCGCCCAGCACCTTCACACGGCGATCAACCAGGGCATCCCCGCAGACGGCTTCCTCGACATCTGCCGCACCTCCGAACGCGAACAAGAAGCAGAGGACGAAGCCGCCCTCCGCAACAACTGACCACCACCGCGGCCCCGGCTGGCGCAGCCGGGGCCTACCCTCTGTAGGCCTAGCCCAAGGACGGATGTGCTGGCCGGCTGGCCTGCTGAAAGACGGTCACACAGTTGGCATGAGTGCCGTGTCAAGATTCTGCTTGAAGATGCGGACGAACGTCTCGAGAGACCGTGGTCTGTCGCCTGAGAACCATTCAAGAAGGACGTCGTAACCTCCGTGAGCATACTGGTTGAAATGCTTCACCCCTTCGTCGCTAAGGTTATGGGGCGCTGCAGGATCGACGAGTTTCGCGATTGAAGAGTGCACTTCCTTCTTTTCGTCCATGGTCACTCCGAGATATGCGAGCTCTCGGGTCAGGAACAGTGCGACAAGAAGCTTACCCCGTTCTGCGTATCGTCCAGGGAAGTTGGATACGAGCTCCGCCGTATGCTCGTTCGTGACAGGAAGCTTTCGAGTCTTGGCGACTCCGGCAATGAAGCAGAAGTAGAAGACGTCGAAGTCGATTTTGAAACTTTCATCATCGCGGAGGCCTTTGAACCATTCACGGGCATCTCTCCTGAGGCGGAAAGGCTGCATCAGGATGCCTCCTCAGTCTGGACTTGAAACTCGTTAAAGAAGGGCTCACCGTGGACGACGATCCCGTCACGGGTTTCTACGTGGTCGGAGGTCACTCGCGCAGCTTCGATTAGCTGCTCGTCGACCTTCCGGAACAGCGTGATGAACTGCACCCCGTCATCACATGCTGTTTTTAGATTCGGTACGAACTGCTCACGTTCGGAAGAGATAGTGAAAGCGATGAACTGCCGGGTGAGTCGAGGAATTAGAGGGCCAATTCGGGATCGATTCGCCAAGTCGATAGGGTTTGCCGGGCTATCAACGATGAAGGGAAGCTGATGCTCGGAACGATTGAATAGCGAGGCTAGGAATGCGTAGGCGATAGACAGGTTCTCCCCGACGCTTCCACCTTCTTTTCCAGCAAGCACCAGACACTTCTCGATGCGCATGATTTCAATCTCGTTATGCGGCATCAGTTCCCTGATCCGCTTATTCGCCTCCTCGCGGACTTCGTCCAAGATGCCTTGACGAGCGGTGTGATATGCCTCCCTGAGGATCTTTCTCAGGATATCTCGCTTGCGCTTGAGGGTGATGGTCTTCGTAATTTCTGCGACGTCGTCCTCCGCATCTTTGACCCGCACAGCAAGCACGTTCACATCGCGCGTATTTTCGCTGGTGTCTCCGTTGGTGTGCTGGTCCAGTTCATCCGAGATATCGGCTAGCCTCGTTTCAAGCCTTCTAATCTCCTCGCTAGCGTCCCGGACGGCTGGGTCAGCCTGTTCCGCTGCTCGCTGGAGGAGATCGACTTCGTTTCGGGCAGACCGTTCTTCCCCCATAGCCATACTGAGGTGATGCAGTTTACGGCGGAACTCTTCCTCGGCAGACTCGTGGGACTGGCCTACTGCATCCTGGATGGCAGTCTTCATAGAGTTAAGAAGAGTTACATCGTCGGAGCCCAGGTATTGCTCTGCTCGACTACGAATTTCCCCTCTGATGTGATCATCGATGGGCCTTCCGCAAACGCAGAATTCCTCATCTGCAAGCTCCGTAAAGAACTCGCGAGCAGCACTCTCCGGGAGTTTGACGCGATCCAGGCCAATTTTGAGATCATGGAGCGTTCTCGCGAAGATTGGCGAAAGGGCATTGGGGGACCGCATGACATCGAGGATGTCAAGTGCTTCCTCACGCACTTGCTTTCTTAGGGAGGCGGCTGTGTCTTTGCGTTGTTCCAGCTCTTGTGCCCGAGACTCTTCCTTGCTGATTTCCTGCTCGTAGGCAGCGTATTGCTGCTGCAGCCGGGCTGTAGTCTCGTCTCGCTTACCCTCAAGGTCTTCCTTCTGTGCCCTGCATCTGTTCAGGCGCTCACGCAGCCTTTTCAGCTTGTTTTGGCGTCTGGTGAGGGCTACCTCTTCGGTTGCAGATTTTTTGGTTACCTCATCCCAGTATTCGGTTATCTTGTCTTGAAGTTTCTTGAGTGTGCCAATCTGGAAGAGGTCCTCTACGATCTCCTCTGCGCGGAGATGCTTCTCATCCAGCAACCGTTCCGCCAACTCCCCATCGAATACGAAAGCCTCCACGAAGGCTTCACTCATGAAGCGTCGAAATTCGTAGGGTGGCTCAAAGCCATCCACCTGTCCTTCGCCTCGGGTGGTCTTGTAGCGAACCCGCGAAACTTCGAAGTCGAAGTTCATGATGATGGTGACCCGCTCGGAACCAAGCATGAGCCGTACTTCGAACGAACCATTAGTCTGATCGCTGCCGAGCTTCCGGTATTTCGTCATCTCGGTGCCGTCCCAGCCGCCTTTGGCGGCCGAACCCGACAAGGTGGCTCGCAGAAGACCCAAGGTCGTAGTCTTACCCGTTCCATTGGGCATCTGAATAAGGGAGACTCCGTGCGGAATGTCGCCAGACTGCCGGAAATCTACCTCGTGATCCGGGCATCGAAGTCCGTCGGCTTTCCACCCGAGGATCTGCATCACGGCAGACATTTAGAGGAGCCCTCCGCCATCTCGATTAGTGCCATCGATTTCCGTTGCTGCGAAGAGAAGGTCCAGCCGGCGGTCTGCGTCACTCGCGTCATTCGGATCAGCATTTCCCGAGGTCACCGCTTCCATCCAGGTGATCAGCCGATTTGCCAATACTGGTCCCTGCCCTGCCTTATCCACAGCTTCCCTGATTGCATGACTAATCTTTGGGTCGAGGCTCATACGGGAATATCCTTGCATCGTAGGGCAGTCAAGGCCATCAACCACTCCGCCCGATCCTGATCAGAGTTCTGAGTATCACCTGCAGAATCCCGAATGAAATCAATAACACGGGCCACTTTTTGAGGGTTCGCCGGATCAGATCGAAGGCACCTTCCAATCCGCTGAATGGTTTCTAGTCGAGCTCGCGCCGAAGAAAAGAGGATGACGGTGTTGAGGGACTGGATGTCAATGCCCTCCGAGAGTCGATGGCAAGTGATTAGGCATTGCAGATCACCCCGGGCGAATCTGCTTAGCGTCGCCGAATTCTGGGCGGTGAAGTATGTGTGGAAGTCGGGTCGGTATTTGTGAACGACGTCAAGAACCCGCCGCCCATACTCTTGAGTCTCAACAAAAATGATGCAACGTTCCAACAGTTCCTGGTGGGACGAAATGAATTCGTCGAAAACGGGAAGCTTGGCGAGGGATGTCTTGTGAACCTTCGCCAATTCGATCCAGACCTCTTCTTCTCGCATGGGATTGCCGGACGCAGCCCTGGCTGCTTGCTTTCGGTAGACGTCCCGCATTCGCTCGCGGTCTTGCTGGGTCAAATCGTATGGCAATGGATAGTATTCGAAGGGTGCAAGAATTCCGCGCTCGATCGCATCACCAAGTTCGAACGACATCAGCACCGGGCCAATGTGCTCCTCGATGAACGTGTTTCCCTCTTGGTCGTACTCGCGGTCCGGAGTCGCGCTCAAGCCCAGCCGATAGCGCACCGGGTCGGACAGTCCCGACAGGCGCTGCCTCGTTCCTGGGCTACCGAGCCGGTGGACCTCGTCGTGGATGAGTAGCGTTCGCTGAGCCGATCGGTTGTCCAGCTGCCGTAGAGCCGACGCAAGCGGGTCACGGCGTTCATCACCTCGGCGTGAGACAAGAAGAATGCGCTCCTGCGTCGACAAGGAAAATTCCTGCAACTCCTTGTGAAGGTCGTAGTCACGGTAGACGTGCGGTACCCGACCCAGCTGGCGCCGAGCGGACAACAGCTCGTTGTGCCACTGGTCCAAGAGATCGGTACCGTCCATCGCCACGATGACGTTGTCGATTTCTCCCGCTTCGAAGAGTGCCTTCGTGATCTTTAGCGCCGTGCGTGTCTTTCCTGTGCCCGTCGCCATGTTGAGGACGCCACGCCGTGCAGCGAGAAATGTGCGCAGAGCCTCTTCCTGATGGCGCCACTTGTCATGCCGCGACTGCTGAGCGCCCGCTCGAGCGCGATAGGCTTGCAAGAGCTTCTGCTTGGCCGCATCAGGGAACGAGTACACCTCGACTCCGACATCAGTGCCGGCCCAGACTTGTTCGAAGTGGTTTCGCTTACGCTGTGCCCGAACAGGTGAACCCCAAGCCGTATACACGTCTAGGCATTCACGGTTGTGCTCAAAGGCATTGCGCGACTCGTTTGATGATCCGCTGAACGCAACATAGTCGTGGTTGGCGTCGAAGAAGAGGCCAATCTTCTCGTGGTAAATACCCGTTCCGTGCCTTGGGACTGCGATACGGATCTCCAGTCGCCCCAACTCAAGCAGGCGGCTGAGCCGTGCGACCCCGTCACCGATGCCATCCGCGAACTCTTCTTCGACGATCTGCTGGAGCCGCTCGGCGCAGACCGTTTCTTTCGAGGCCCCTCTTGAGATGGCTTCCAAGTCTGTGTGAGTGAGCTGGACACTAGTGACCAAGCGGATCTCTCCGCCATTCATCACGAACTCGCCAAGCGGAGAGCCGAAGGACTCCAACGCGCTGCTTGAAAAGTAACCGACCGCCCGCCAGTACAACCTAGCCTCGCGGAGCGAAGGACGGAAGAAATCTTCGACCAAGTTGTTGTACCCGGAGCGGTAGTCCTCCTGGTATTCAACGCTCCTCAAGGCCATGGGCGTTGTGCGCTCCCTCCAGGCGTAAGCACACGAACACCACCTGGGAGTCCTCTGCGCGCTGGACGTTCATCCTCGATGATGTCGGTAGTTGCCCCTAATGTGCCGGGCTGTGCCGGATCATAGCCGAAGTCGGCGCTTCAGCTCGTACAGTTGAGCGTTCTGCCCACGCCCAACGTGCCCTGCACCCCGCGGCCGACTCAACGCCCGGCAAGGCACTCTCAACATCATCGACGGGGCCTTGAAGGACAGGCGCAACGGCACGCCCATCGCCGACGAGCGCGCCGCACGCATCATCCTTGGCCTCCAGGACCGGCGCGTCCGCGACGCGCCCTCTCCTGGGGACCGGAAGAGGACCTGCCGGACGAGCGGCAGCTCTGGGCCGACCTCGCCCGCCGCTGCGTGCCGCCCTACTCACCCTCCTCGCCTGGGCCACGTGGCGAGAGGACGACACCGCCGCGGCCCGCCTCGTCCTCTGCGAGGCCATGACCACCATCGACAGCGACTACACGCTCGCCCAGCACCTCCACCAAGGACTCAACCAGGACGTGCCAGTAGCCCGCTCCCTCGAGGTCTTCCGCACCACTGCCGCCCAGGACCACGCCGACTATGGAGCTGCGCTCCGCACCCTCTGACCGCCACCGTGGCCCCGGCCAGCACGCCGCCCGGGACCGCCCCGCACGGAGGCGAACCATGATCCACACGAACGAACCGCGCGGCGCCATTGCCTGGCACACCACCTATCTGCCCCTCTTCTGGGGGATGCAGGACAGTCACACCGCCTGGCGCATCGACTGGGACCACCCCCGCCACCACCAGTGCACTCCCGAGCGACCAGCAACCCACCGTCCTCGTACGCCGACGGGATGGCCCGGTGCTCCTCCTGAGCGGTTACTGGTTCTGGACCCACCACAAAATGCCCGCCACGAGTGCTGAGCCCAGTGCCCAGCATGCGCCACGGACCAGACTGAAGAGCGCGGCACGGCCCAGCTTGCGGGCTACGGGCGTGGTCATGTTCATGTGTTCCTCTCCTCGGTGTCCGCCGGCCGGGGGGGCCGGACAGGGATGACCGTGCCGCGTGCGGGTGGTGGATGTCCCAAAGGACGGGCAGGGCGGGCGAAGTGCCTCTACGCTCCTGGTCATTGCCGTGCCCGCTGTGCCCTGAGGCGGGCAGACGGGCGGCGGCGGCACTCTGGGAAGGCGGAGTAGGTGGGGGAGTCGTCCAAGGCTCGTGAGCTGTACGACGCGCTGCGGGCCCTGGAGGCCAAAGCCAAAGCTGCCCGCCGTCAGGCAGGGCAGGAGCATTCGCGTCGTGCTGTCGCCCGTGCGGTCGGCGGCCGTGATTCGAAGGTCGACCGGCGCCTGGCGGAGTGGCTGAACCCCGACTGGAACAGAGCGAAGACTCCGGATCCGAGCAGCAGTGAGCAACTGATCGCCGTGGTCCAGCAGTGGAGCAACTGGGCGAATGTGCGGTGTGACACGCGTTGGTGGCGCACCCTGTTGGATGACGCCCAGCCACTCCGTTCGCCTCTCGCGCCTGCGAAGCCGTCATCGTGGGGAGACGAGAGCCACGCCGCTTGGATCGAGCAGTACGTCCTTCCCGTGCAGCTGCTGGAGAGGGATGCCGAGCTACGGGAACTGAGCGCGTTCTGTACCGCAGCGGATTCTCCTGACACATCCGCGTACGGGTGGTGGCAGGCGCCTGCTTGGGCGGGCAAATCAGCCTTGGTCTCCGACTTCGTTCTCCGGCACCGGCCGGACGGCGTGGAGATCGTGTCCTGCTTCGTCACCGATCGCCTGGGCCGCAACGACCGGCAGGGATTCCTCCAGACGGTGATGCGGCAACTGGCGGCGGTCGCCCAGCGGGACGTTGGAACCGTGGGAAGCCGGCCCGAGGACTTCCCCGACCTCTGCCGAGCCGCAGCGGAGGTGTGCCAGGGCCGGGGGCGGCGCCTGGTGCTGATCGTGGACGGCCTCGACGAAGACCAGGGACCCGCAACCGACGGGCTGAGCATCGCCGCCCTGCTGCCGAAGGTCCCGCCAGGCGGCATGCGGGTGCTGGTCACCGGCCGGCCCAGCCCGCCCGTTCCGGACGACGTTCCTGCCGACCATCCGCTGCGCGCCCGACACGTCGTCCGCACGCTTGACCCTTGGTCTCACGCCCCGGGCATCAGCGCCTTCGCCCGGCATGAGCTGCATCGGCTCCTGGACGATGAGGAGGTCGGAGTCCCCCTCCTCGGCTTGCTGGTCGCGGCCCGCGGCAGCCTCACGGCCGCCGACCTGGCCCATCTTGTCAGCGTGCGCCCCTACCGGGTGGACAGGCTCCTGCGGGGGATCACCGGCCGCAGTTTCATCCCCGGCAGCCACGGCCAGGTCCTCGTGTCCGACTCTCCGACCGCCTCGCACGCCCATGCGCTGGGCCACGAGGAGCTTCGTCGGGAGGCCCTGACCGCCTTGGGCGACGTGACCGGGTTCGAGAGGCAGCTGCACGAGTGGGCGGATGGCTATCGCGCCAGGGACTGGCCGTCCGATACTCCGTCCTACCTGCTCTACGACTACCCGCGCATGCTGCACAGCGTCGGCGACATCCAGCGGCTGACCGAGATCGCACTCGACCCGCATCGTCAACGTGCCCTGTTGGAGCGCGCCTCACTGGATACGGCGTTCTCCCACATCGAGCTGACTGCTCAGACGGTCCGACGCCATCGTCCCGACGACTTGGTGGCGTTGACGGCGCTGGCGGCCTCCTCGGCCATGCTCGCCGAGCGGGCCAGGGCCCTGCCAGCAGGTGTCCCGGTGGCGTTCGCCAGGCTGGGACACGCTCGGCGCGCCATGGATCTTGCGCTCGTTGCACCCTTTCCGGCAGAGAAGGCTGTCCGGCTGGCGAAGCTGGCCCATGTGCTGGTCGGAATCGACGACCGGCACGCCGTTGAGGCGGCGTCGGAGGCCGCTCGATGGGCTGAGCGAGCCCGCCGGGAAAGTGCTCCGCCAAGCGGGGATGAGCAGGAGGCGGAGGAGGCCACCGGGGAGGCCGCTGTAGCACTGATGGCCGTCGGCGAGCTGCGACAGGGATGCGAACTGCTTGGCAAGCTCGGGGCGTCGGCAGCAGCCGGCGACGAAGCCGGGGCCACTGTGGTGGCCCGGGCCGCCCTCGCAGCCCAGTCTCACGACCCCGCTTTGGCTCAGGAGTTGCTGGAGCAGGCCGAGCGGTATGCCGAGGAGCTGGCCGACGGCTCTCCGGCCGATCCGAGCGCGCCCGTGTCGGCATGGGCCGCCGTCGCCGCGGCCGCCGAAGGCGAACAAGCCGACCGGATGTACGAACGGATCAGCCAGTACACCCAGGCGTTCCCCGCACGTCTCACCGCCTGCGCCGTCGACGCTTCCGCAGCCTCGGCCCTGGCCACCGCCCGCCCGCAACAGGCGGACACCCTGGCTGACCGGGCGGCACAACGCCTGGAGGCTGCGCTGGGAGACCCCGATGCCCTGTCGGCCGACGACGGACCCGATCTGACCATGCTCCTCAGCCCCATGCTGACCGCCGTCGTACGGGCCCTGGTGGACACCGGCTCAGTGGACCGCGCGCACGGTCTCGTAGCTTGCGTGCCGGAGGAGAGGCACATCGGGCTAATGGGTATGGACACGCTCGCCGGGGCCCGGGCCACGCTCGCCGATGGCCTCGACGACCCGGGCGAGGAACCATCGGCACAAACGCTGGCTCAGCAGGCATACCGACTCGCGGAGCGCAACGAGCCCGACGAGGCGAGTCGGCGGCTGTCCCAGGCGCTGGAAGCACTCGGATCTCCCCAAGACCGAGGCACCCGGCGCAACCAGCCGCTGGAGACCTGGCTCATCTCGTTGTGCGCCGCGCTTTCGGCCGTCGGCCGACAGCGTGACGGCGCGCAGTTGGCACGGAGTCTGCGGAACCCTGTCGAGCAAGTGCAGGCGCTCGCTGCGGCAGCCGCCACAGCCTCACCGGCTGGGTATCCCGAGGATGCTCGACGACTGGCGTGCGAGGCCGCCGACCGTACCCGGACGCTGGAAGGCGCGGGCAACTTCTCCTTCTTCGACGGCGCTCCGGGCCGGGAGGTGGCCGACGCGAAGGGCGCTGCTGCGCAGGCCCTGGCCCACGTCGGCGAACGTGACAGTGCCCTGGCCCTCGCCGAGGAGACCGGCCCGGCGGATCACGACAGAAGGCAGCGCGCGCTGGTGGCCGTCGCGGCCAGGCTGGTGTCCTACGAGCTGGCCACCGCCGTGGACCTCATCGACCGCCAACGAGAACGTCTCCTGACCGCGGACTCATCACCGCGTGGTTGGAGCGGACGTATGGCCGAGCTCGGTGAGCTCTTCGCCGCCATCGCCGATGCAGACGCAGGATGCGCTGACCGGCTTCACCAAGCCGCCGAACACGTGGCGCTAAAGCTCAAGGAATCCGAAACCTGGCTGGATACGGAGGACCTCCTCATGGTGCTCCTCCTGCATGCCCGGGAAGAACGCGACAACGCCCGTAACACGCTGACGTCGTGGGAGGAGAAGTCGACCGGCAACGCCCCGTGGGGGCTGCCAACCGGGGCCATCGCCATCGCCCACGCGGCACTCGGCAACCTCGACGCCGCACGCCATCGCGCAAGCCGACACAACGTCCCCTACGACCGTGCCGAGGCATTCGCGGCCGTGGCCGGCTATCTCACCCGGACACCGTCAGGCATCCGCGCCGTCTCAGCATCCACCAGCACAGCCTTCACCGACACGTTCCGAACACTCGCCATTGCCCGGATCCCGCCCGACACGGCGGAAACGGCGCAGGACGCCCGGCAATTCACGGCAAACGCGCTCGCCGGCGACGGCTGGCACCACGCCTTGCCCGTACTGGCCCGCATCGCCCCAGCCGCTGTAGAACGGGTGAGGGACATAGTCTTCGCTCACCGCCGCCTTCCGCTGCCGAGCTGCTGAACCGCGTGTGCTGCTTCGTGAAGGTCCTTTGAAACCGGAACCCCACGCTCTCCCTGGACCTGGCGGTCACACCCGTGCGTGCGGATGGCCTCACGTCGGCACGATTTCGAGTCCGAACTGGTGCAAGAGTCCTTCTGCGAGCTCGGTGGCACCGGCGATGAGGGCTTGATCGTCGGCGGAGGGCGCCAGATCGCTGTGGGCGGGCTGCAGGGCGGAGGGCTGCCGTGCCCATTCGGCTACCTCGGGGCGACTGTGGCCGAGGACGACGGGAGTGAAGCGGAAGAGTCCAGTGCGCTGCGTCCCGAGGACGGCCCGAAGCTCGATGGGAGCGTCCATGCGCAGCGCCAGTCGGTGCTCGTGGACGAGTGCGACCGTCTCGAAGACAGCACTGGTGAGTACCGGCGTGGCCACTGGCAGTCCGACTCCCGACTGCGGCGCTGGCAGGGCGTTGTGGGAGAGATCGACGGCAGTGACGACGGTGCCGTCGTGATGGAGCTCCACCAGCACGCCGCGTCGGCGCGTAGCGCGGGACGGGACGAGCATGTTGGTGTCGACCCAGCGCCGCAGGCCCTTGCGCGGATTGTTGTCGAGGAGATCATGGAAGAGCCGGGGGACCCGTAGCCGGGGCATCGGTACGGCGTCAGCGAGCAGGGCCTCCGCGCGCTTCCCGCTCTGGTACATGACATGCTGCGCCTCCGAGCGGGACAGCGGTGGCACCATCCTGGGGATGGGACGCGTGGGCCGTGCGGCGACGACCAGCCATGCCGCAGGGGCTTCCGACCCTCCCAGGACGAGGTCCGTGACGTGCTGGACGTGCTGGTCTAAAGCGGCTTCGGCGGCCGCCTGGCGGGCGAAGCGTTCCCGGAACGCAAGCTCGATCTGGTGCTCCGCCATGTAGTCGGTGTCGTCACGGTGCCGGAAGGGGGCGTTGAAGGTGGTCTTGTCCTTGTCCTTCTGCTGCCATCCGTAGAGGAAGTGCGGCGCCATCTCACTGGCCGGGACGTCGACAACGAGGATGTCCTTGGCGGTGCCGTCGGTAGCCGGGAGCTTGAGGTAGCTCACTCCGCTCACTGTGGGTTGCAGATGGACGCGCAGCCACTGGCCCAGCTGCTTGTCGTTGACCTCGTCCAGGTCGATGCCGACCATCGCGATGTCGTCGCTGACGCCGTAGACGAGCAGACCGCCGCGGGTGTTGGCCATAGCGGCGACGTCTTTGGCGAACTCGTTCCACTCGCCCTTGACTGGCGAGGTGGCTGGTAGGGCCTCCTTCCAGTCCAGGTCGTCGCTTTCGCCGAGCTTCCGCTGAACGGCCTCGGCGACCATCTCGTATGTCACCGGTCCCGGCGGGTGGCCGAGGAATTCGTGCAGCCGGGTCCACGATCGTGCCATCCACGCAGCCTAGTTCCCGAACGGGCGAGCATCCTTGAGGTTTTGACAACGGACGGACCGGGCTACAGGGGGCTCTGCCGCCTGGCGCACGAGCTCCGTCACCTGGTTCGGCACGTCGTACGCGTTGGGGAAGCAGCCATGCGCTGGTACGACTTCAGCGCCAGCAGCTGCGCGAGCTGGTGCTCGTTGAAGTCTGCGGCCTTCTCCGTTCAGGCCCGTTCCTCCTCGGACGACGTGAAGAACACATGCAGCTCGCGCGCGGTGATCAGTCGCTTGAACCGCGGATACGCGGTCCGCTCGATCGAAGTCATCCCCAGCCCACCGTGCGCGCTTCCGGTCCATACGGACTCCAACCATTGAGGTATGGCTTGAGGTCTTCAGGCTCGAACGCCAGCCCAGACGGCATAGTCGGTAGTTGTGTCAGCGGGTTCAGCGTCTCTACGTACTCGCGTGCCCACCGCAACCAGGCACGAGCCGATTCGACGTCGGCATCTGTTCCCGTCGGTGCGTCGAGTCTGAGTTCCAGGGCGTCGCAATACTGGCGGAGCGCGTGCGCTTCCTGCCACTGCTTTGCTTGCTCACGGAGGATTGTTCCCAACCGAGCCTGAGCAGCCTTTTCTTTGGCAGCGTCCATGGCCGCTTCCCAGCGGATGCGGCGCTCTTCTTTCGCGCGCTTCTCATCCAACTCCCTCTGCCGCTCCTCGACCGCCCGGGTCTCCAGCTCCTGAAGCACGATCCCCAGGACGTTTTCGAGTTTCGACCGCTTGCGGTCGCCCCAGTGGTGCTGCCTATGTGATCGGCTGTAACCGACCTCCAGGGCGAGCTGCTGGGAGCGATCTAGGTCAGCAGATTGGGGAAATTCCTGCTTGATCGTGACGCTACAGGTGAAGCCATCGATGACGATGTCCAGCACCCCTTCCCGGCAGCTCGCGGGGAAGTACCGGCCGTTGTAGCAGTGCGCTGAACGATTGTCACGCTCGGGGGCGGGATGCTCCCGGACCTTGTACCCCCGGCGCTCAGCCTCTGCGGCCAGTCCCTGGAGCAGCAACAGAGCTCGGCGTCGCAGGGAGGGTGGCATGAGAAGCCGGCGCTCGCTGTCTCGCAACCCCTCCACGACGCGGTGCGGTGAGCGCAGCTGCGCAGGTACTGGAACTCGCGGGTTGTCCACCGAGGACCTGTGCCCAGAGTTGGCGTGTGGGCCATCCACCAGCGATATCTGCAGGTCCCGACCCGCATTCCAAAGTCGCTGCTTCTCAATGCGCTTCCCCGCCGGAGCGAGTCCGTGCCGCTTGGCGAAGTCGACGACACGCCGCCACTCGGTCATCTCAGCTTCGTCCGGCTCCGAGATGACAACATGGCGCTCTGCGACCAATCGCTCGACGAGCCTGGTTGCCTGAGCCCGGCGCGCTACAGGGATGGGCCTTTCGCTGTAGGGCGTTGGCGGCTTCTTCTGCGCCGTCGTGCCCTTGCGCCGGCGCGATGTAGTTGTCGTCTCGGAATCGCGGCCTGTGCCCGTTGCCACGGTCACCCACGTCTTTGACCCTTCACCCGGAGCGCCGCCAAGTGTCGGATGCTCTGGATGATGACCGCGCTCCAAGTAGAACTGACCAGCCTCGGTGACCTGCGCCTGCCAACCGCCACCCTGACGGCTGACCGTCACCAGACCTCGATCGCGCAGCGCATAGGTTGACCGCCGCATGCCCGGGTCCTGGGCGCTGGGATCCTTTCCAACGGCGATGTTTCTGAGGAGGGTGAGCTGTCGGTCGTTCAACGCTGTCCAGCGGTGCATGCCACAAGTTCACAAGGGAACGGGGGCGCTTCACAAGAGCGACCGTCGCGGCGCTCGGCCATAGTTGCCAGTACTGGAGGGGCGACAGGCCGCTCTGGGGGGGGCCTTCAGCCCGGGGGCGCGGCCGAAGCGGTGGGATGTCGACGATGGGACTGTGGCGACATCAAGCGACTGCTGCCGAGGGTCGAGCGACGCTCACCCTGCGAAACCGTCGTCATCCGGAGCCAAGTGGCGCTAATGCGATGCCAGTCTATGGTGGTTTGTAGGGCTTGTGTGACGTGCGGACGAAGCCGATCCGGCTGAAGTCTGCGGAGCGACTCCTATCCCAGAGGCATGCCGTGAAGCCTGTCTTCCTCCTCCTTTTCGTCGGTGAGCCATCCCCCTCCGAACAGGAGGGCCTCCGCCTCGGACAGTCGGTGCAAGGGCCTGGGGGCCATGTATTGCGGACGTCCTATGGCCAGCCTGAAGACGTAGGGCGCTTCCTACACGAGGCACTTGCCAGTGGACGGGTGCGAAGTGCTGCCTTCCTGCCTGAGCTCCCGCCGGCGCATCTTCGATGGCTTGCCACTGAGTGGTGGGGCGCGCTTGTCGCCGACCTCGACCTCATCGATCTTGTCATCGGCGTGACGCGGAATCAATGGAGCCGGGAACAAGTTGACGAAGAGCGGCATGTTGCTGTCCTGCGGCCCAGCCGGGAGCACCCGGAGGGTAGACAGGCAGCAGCAGCGGTCCGCGAACTGGAGGGCACGGCAGCCGCTTACCAGCAGGCTCTATTCAGCGCCACACCCTCTGCGATGCGCGTGAGCTTGAGTGAAGTTAGACAGGACACCCGCGCCTGGTTCGGCGACCTCGCCGACCCCAATGTCGGTGGCGCGATCGCTTTGCTTACCCTCTCAGGTGCGCATCACTACTCGGACGACCTCGTACTGAGAAACCCTGCTGCCCTTGGCCTGGTCTGTGAGTATCCGGATGATTCACTCGCCGCACATCGACGAGATGGCAGGGTTCAGGTTTCGGCCGTCGGCACCAACGGGCAGGCGGCTCTTGGCCACCTGGCCACCTTTCGCACCCCAGCCGATGTCTGGGCGAGTGAATTGGCCGCACTTCGGGCCACAGAGGGTGCCATGGGGTACGTGGCCTTGCTGGAACTGACCGGGCTGAGTGATCCCGAAATTGTGATCGGTGAGGGGCTTGTTCTCGAACAGACAGGGCTTACTGGGGCACAGACTCTGGCCGCTACTCATTCCCGTTCTGTGAGGGTTGACGTCGGTGACATCGTCCCAGTAGCCCTTCCTGCGTGGTGCCTCAATGCCTCACTCAGGGCACCGGGGGGTGAGCCAGTCAGACCGACGCCGCTGCGTTTCGTTGCAGGTGGTTCACAGCAGAATGTGTGGGATGCGCAGTCGGAACTTCATGCACGGAGTCGGATATGAGGGAGCAACTCTTCATACCGCAACGCCTTCAGGGTGAGATCCGCAAGCATGTCATGAAGTGCTCTGAGACTCGCTTGGCGCAATTGGTCGACGAAAGCATGGACGAATACCGAAGTACCCCACTTGTCATCAAGTACACCTCGGCTCGGCTTGCCAGTAGCTATAGTGCTGGAAGTGGGCACCTTTATATATCCAATACTCCTGGGTTCACTTGGGGTGACGCCACCTATGTCACTCCGCTTGCCTTCCCGATCTCATCAGCCATCTTTGGGCGGGTTGGCGTGGTGGCCCGGTTCGATCCAACGAAATGGCTGGTCTACGATGCCACTCAGCCACTTCTGGAGGAGTTGTATATGAGGTGGACCGCACTTCAGCCTCGTAGCCGACAGTTGTTGCTTACGTGCCACTCGCAACTGGCCAATCAGTTCATGCGAAACCTCTTCAGGGCAGCCTTCCGGATCGATTGCGTGTTGTTTAAGCCCGACCAGCGCAACCGCTGGTATACGCGCCATGGTGATGTATGGATGGCCGTCTCGGACTGGGATTCAAGCCATGAGTTGGTGCATGTCGGTGCCAGCGGTTCCTTCACAGACGCGCGCGTCACGGTGCTCACGGAAGAGGAATTCGAACCAGTCCACTACGATCTTCGCCGAAATGCGCTGATCGGCCCACTGACCCCACGGGAGGCGAATCCGGTTGCCGCAGCGAAGATTCGTAAGGCTTACGCTGGAAATACCCTCGTACATCTCCACGCGTAAGGATTCTTGAAATGAAGGGGATCCTCGGACTAAGTGCCAACTTCATCGATTATATGACGAACCCTGTGCACGGAGACGAAATCAACCAGACATACGCTTCGCGATTCATCGAGCTCACTCAACGCGACGAAGGTCTGATCGGCCAGCTTGCAGCAGACGACCTATCCGCGAGTGACACAGATCTACTTTCGATGCAGTCCTGGCTTTGGTACCTGAAATGGCTGGCCACTCGGACAGCACTACCTCGGGACGAGTTCCTAACCGCCCTCTATGCGGATGCTGATGACTCCTTGATTCGCCTCATCATACTTGACTCAGTGTTGGCTCATCCAGCGGTGGTGCGCGCCTATAGCGACATCCAGGAGGGTCAATTCGTGCATCTAAATGAGCTTCCGCCGAGCTGGCCAAGGAACCTTCTTCTCAGTCTCGTTTCCGAAGGGCAAGCAACGGGTGGCGACGTCGGCGCCAGCCCGACTGAACAACTGGAAACGACTCTAGAGATAGCATCCTCCCTGCTTCAGATAACCAGTCCGTCCGCTATGGCGTTGCTGCGTGGGCTGCTGCAGTATCCGTGGCAAATGCAGGACGAAGTCGCTCGGTTGATCGATGGCGTACTGCAGTCTTCAGGCATGAGTGCCTCAGAAGTCGACCAATTGAGGCACAGGCTAGGGCTGATCTAGGTCGGATCTTTGACGGGGGGCGCATGGCGCGCGGCCGAGATTATGTGTGGCAGGGGAATCGTCGACGTGTGGTTCTGACGACCCGTTTGCGGAAGGCGCCCAGTCGGCGCCGGAGTAGGACACTGGTTCTGCTGCCTGCCACGCCTGGCTTACCACCAGCCACGTGCCCGGCCCAGCGCGGCCGCAGCGGCCATCCCGCCGACTGCCCACCGGCCTGCATAACCACGGCGCTGCATTGCGAGACGCACCGCCAGGCCGCGGGCCAGCACAAGGGTCGCGATGCGCAACGTGGCGCCCCATCCTTGGGTTGCTGCGCGTTCGTTCTCCGTCTCGCCCCGTATCTCGCCTCCGCTGGGCATCTGGCCCCCCGACGGGCCTGGCGGACGCTCCCATATGTCATCCATGCCCTCAGCGTCGCGTTTGGGGCGCCTATGAAAATAGTGGCTCTTTTATGAAACCCTTGATGGCAGAGCATCCTGGCAGGATGCGCGGTGCTGAGTCGGCAGGGGTGCGACAGTGTCCGGAGAGATTCGGCCCTTCAGCCAGGACGTGTGGTTCCTAGAAGGTGGGTTTCTCGACGCCCTGTTGATGGTGCGGGAGGTCATGCGAGCACGCGCCGAAGGTGATGCGGCACAAGAGCGCCGGGCACTGCGTGACGTCGCCGCGCACTCAGCGTTCGCCGGCGCCGGGCCTGCTGCCGAGGCGGTCGCCCGCGGGAAGTGGATCACTGAGCGCGTGCTGTCCGCGGTGGGTCGACTGCGCGAGGGCCTGCCTGCACTGGCCACCGAGCCTGAGGGTGAATCGGCTGACAAGGTAGTCGTCCTGTGGGAAAGCGCACTCTCAAGGGGACGGTCGCCCGGCGAGCTGGTGGCATGTTTCCCACGGATGTTCCCCGTCCGGGACAGCGGATCGCGGCGCTCCGACCGTGGTAAGACCGCTGCCGCGATGCGGGTGCGCGGGACGATGTGGCTGCGAGGCAATCGTGAGCTGAAGCGGGCCTGGCCAGGCATCGAGCGCCTCTACTACGAGGTCATGAACGCCGTGCGGATCCCGGTCGCCAGCCAGACCCCGCTCGCCGAGCCGGCTTTCGCCTACGAGTGGGACCGCCTGTCCAGCCGCCCGTCTGAGGAGCGCCAGCTGCTGACGGTGCTCGGCTTCCTGGCGCCGCGCCCCCTACCGTTGGTCCTCCTGGTTACCGGTTGGGAGGGTCTGCCCTCACCGCTGCGCCGGGTAGTACGCGACCCCGCCGCCGTAGGGCAGACGGTCGATGACCTTGCCGTACGGGGCCTAGTGGTCGCTGACGTGGACGGCGTGACCTGCGCAGAAGCCGTCCAAGACGCCGTGCGTCGCACGCTCGACGACAGGTCCGCGCGGTCTGCAGTGGCCTTCGCACTGCGTTTTCTACGTGCGGCGCTGCCACCCGACACGCACTTCCACGGTTCCTGGGCTGTGTGGCAGGAGGGACTGGCCCATCTGGAGGCAGCGATCGGGCACGCGGACGTTCTCGGCGTGCGACTGGAGGATGCCGCGTACCTACTGGACCGGGCCTCCGTGTACCGGAGAGAGGCAGAGTCCGACGCATCGACGGCCATCGAGACCTCTCAGCGGGCGCTCGCCTTGGCCGATCGGGCCGGCAGGCCCGATCCCATTGAGTACGCCATCTATTTGGGCAACCAAGCAATGGCCCTGCGTGCTGACCGCCAGCTCGGCCAGGCAGTCGCCGTGATGCGGCAATCGCTTGAGGTCACTCGCGCCAGCGTCGGCACCGACCACGAGGAATACGCGGGCAGCTTGAACATCCTGGGCAGCATGCTGGAGTCCTGGAAACGCTACGAGGAAGCTGAGGCCGCTCACCGCGAGGCACTGTCCATCATGCGTGGCCTGGAGTCCCGCAGCTCCGACTCGGCTGTGGTCCAAACGTTGGTGGAGGTGCTCAACGATTACGCGGCTCACCTACTGCGGGAGGACAATCCGGCCCGGCCGCCCGACGCCGACCAGCGTGCCGCCGACCTGCTGCAGGAGGCCTCCGCCTTGAAACGCCCTGGCGAGCATGGCTGGCGGCAGATCACCGCCAACACCGGCCATGCCCTGGCCCGCGCCGGGCGACTGCAGGAGGCCGAGTCCCGGTTCCGGGAGGTTGTACGGTACTGCGAGGAACACCATGGCGACCCCTCGTACGAGCTCTACGCGGCGCTGCGAGACCTGGCTGACGTTCTCCATGAACGTGGCGACCCCGAGGCCGAGCAGGTGTATCTGCGGGCGCACGAAGTCGACGACGCGGTAGGCCCGGACACCCCACCACCTTGATTAGACGGCACACCGCAGCCCAGCGCGCTGCGGAGGCCCACTGGCACGCACTCAGACCACGGCTTTCGTCAACAGGAAGGGCTGGCCGCTCCCGACGACGACTGCGTTGGTGGTGTCGACCCATACGCAGCTCCGCTGAGCAGCGCACTGGGGCGCAGGAGTGCGAGGCGGCAGCCGTCGCCCTCGGACGCGAGATCACGAAGCAAGGCTGGAGTTCCGGTCGCTGGAAGCAAGGCGGATACGCTGTGACCACCGGTTGACCTGCGAGGAAGCCGTGAGGCTCCACCCTCGGGCGAAGAGGGCGGAGCCCTTTTTCATCGGTAAGGCACTCCGCTGCGTGAGAGTTCGAAACCTCAACTGCCTGGTCGCTCAACCTGCGTTGATTCAGCCAGGCACCCCCAGCCACTCCAACAGGAGGGTTCTCGGGGGATCGCCAGTGGACACGCAGTGGACGGAAGGACCCGGAAGGATCAGGAAGGCCCGCGCAAAGCCAGAACGGCGGAGTGGCTCTGACCTGCAGTTATAGGAAGATCGAGGCAAGAGCAGGGACGGATCGGAAGATCCGATAAGGACTCATAATCCGTCGGCCGTGGGTTCGAGTCCCACCCGCCCCACCACTCGCTACGCGAGAAGAACCGTTTCCACCTGCGGGCTTGGCCGGCGTGGGGCGGTGGAACCGCCGGGCGGCCGCGGGGGATCCGGGACCGGGCTGTCGGCATCGGGATCGAAATCGCTGCGGAGCAAGGGCAGTTCGGCGGCCGCGGTCGGGCGGCGGGGCGGTGTGATGCTTGTCGGATTGCTGTGAAGGGGGAGCCTCCGCGGGCTGAACACGCGTACGCTCGCGCCGAAGGAGGGTCCATGGCCGCGCACGCGAAAGCGATCAACATGTGGTGGCTGGCCACGCTGACAGCCGTGACCGCGGCCGTCATAGCGGTCGTCCTCGTCATCCAGGCGGACTCCGGCGAAGCGACCGCCCCGGCACCGGGCAGTTCCCCCGCGAACGTGCCGAAGACGTCGACCGCGTTGCCCTAGGGCAGTTGGGACGGCCGGCCTCTCGGTAGGGTGGTGATCGTTCCGGTGACACGCGACGGTCGGCTGAAGGAGCGGGAATGCGGCTTCCTCGGGCCTTCGTGCTGTGCGCCGTCCTCGTCGTGTGTCTGAGCGGGTGCGGTGGGGTGCAGGGCGGTGTCCGGGTCGAGGGGCCCGCGGCGACGTCGATTCCCTGGTCGGGGCCCGTGTATGTGGCGGACTCCTACGGGCGGGCCTGGCAGCACCCCGAGACGATCTCCCTGGCCGAGCTCGTCCTGCTGGAGGGGATGAAGTGGCGGGGCTGGGGCTCGACGCGGGCGCGGGGCACCGGCGAGGTGCCCTGTCAGGCTGCCTGCTCCGGTGACGAACCCGGCAGCTACCGGGTCGAGGTGACCTTCAGTGATCGGGTGCGGCGCGGCTCCGTGTCGTACTACAGCGAGGTGGCGATCAAGCCCGTCGATCCCCCCGCGCCGGGCTGGGCGACCGGCATCGACAAGATGGGGACCCTGGATGTGCCGGACTCGTGACGACGATGCGAGAGCGGCCGTCGGGAAGGTCGCCGAGGTTGGCGAGGTCGGAGAGGAAACGTATGCACGATCCTCTGGGCGCCTGCGTCCGGCGGCCGCGCGCATGAGGGTGCCCGCCGTGAACGTGGGGACGAAGGTCGCGCTCGCCGTCGCCGTCGCGGCCGTGTGCGTCGCGGGTGCGATCGGGGTGCTGGTGCACCGGAGCACCGCCGCCGACCAGCTCGCCACCGCCCGCTCCGACCTGGACCGGCAACTGCTCGGCGCCGCCGATGACCTGGCGGCCGGCCGCCGCTCGCCGGGCTGGGTCGACCCGCCGGATCTGCCCGCTCCGGTGGCACGGGCGGTGCGCGGGAACGTCCGCGTGACCTATCTGCAGAGCGGGGGCGCGCATCGGAGGCTGTGGGCGGCGACCCGGATCTCGGGCGGGAAGGTGCTCGCGGTGCGCCGTTCGTACGCCCCCGAGGAGCGTTCGCTGTCCGCGCTCGACCGGACGCTGCTGCTCACGGGCGCGGCGGCCACCGTCGTGGTGTCGCTGGCGGGGCTCTTCCTGGGCGTACGGATGGGCCGTCGGGCCACGGTCGCGGCGCGCACGGCGGAGCGCATCGCCGACGGTGACCTCGACGCCCGGGTCCGTCCCGGCGGCCGGGACGAGATCGCCCGGCTCGCCGCCTCCGTCGACACCATGGCGGACGCGCTCGGCGCCCGGCTGGAGGCCGAGCGGCGGGTGACCGCCGACATCGCGCACGAACTGCGCACCCCGGTGGCCGGGATGACGACCGCGGTCGGGCTGCTGCCGCCCGGCCGGGCCTCGGAGCTGGTGAAGGAGAGCGTGGACAAGCTGCGCGGGCTGGTCGAGGACGTGCTGGAGGTCGCCCGGCTGGACGCGCAGGTCGCGGCAGTGGAGACGGAACCGCGTGAGGTCGGCGCGATGGCCCGGCGGGCGGGCGGTCCGCTCGAGGGGGTGGAGGTGCGCGTCGTGGCGGACACGGTCGTGACGACGGACCCGCGGCGCGTCGAGCGCATCCTGGTGAACCTGGCCGCCAACGCGCTCCGGCACGGTGCGCCGCCCGTGCTGGTCGAGGTCGACGGGGCGGTCGTGCGCGTCCGTGATCATGGTTCCGGCTATCCGCCGGAGCTGCTCGCGGTCCTGAACACCTCCGGTCCGCAGCGCTTCAGCAAGGGCTCCAAGACCGGCGGCACCGGCCTGGGGCTGACCATCGCGACCGGTCAGGCCCGGCTGCTGGGCGCCCGCCTCGACTTCCGCAACCATCCGGAAGGCGGGGCCGAGGTCACGTTGTCGCTGCCGGCGGACAAGGCCGCCGACCAAGGTACGGGCACGTAAGCCGCGGGCGCCTTCGGTGCTCAGCCCGCCTCCGCGCGGAGTCCGTCGCGCAGGTGGCGCAGGTCGTCGGCGTGGCGGCCCAGGCCGTTGAGGCGCAGGCGGACGGCCTCGGTGCGGGGGTCGGGACGCAGGGTGAAGGCCAGGTTCAGGGACTCGCGCAGCATCCAGAGGTCGAAGGCGAGGAGCCGGGCCGCGTGGGCCCGGGCCTGCAGCAGGTCCGGGTCGGTGAGCTCGAGGTCCTGCAGACGGGTGCGCAGGCGGTGCAGGGTGATGCTCTGTTGCCCGCACGAGCGTGCCGTCCCGCTGGAGACGGGACCCGGTTCGCCGCAGGCCGCCACCGCCGCGTCGGCCGGGGTCTGCGCGGCCACCGCCTCGTCCAGTACGGCGACCAGCGCGCGCACCTGGGCCGGGCGCGAGGGGCGGGCAGGGGCCGGGGCGCGTTGCAGACGCACGAGGATCCGTACGGCACGGTGCCACCGGACGGTGCCCGGAGGGGTGCGTATACGCATGGCTCCAGTGTGCGCCTCGCCGCCGGACGCGGGCCCTCGGTGGAGGGGCGGTCAGCCGTCGGTGGCTGTTTTGCGTTCCGTTTCGGTCAGGGGCGGGGCCTGCAGGTGGGGTCTTCTCGGGCCGAAGAGCATGGGGATCAGCATGTCCGGTGAGAAGAGGCGGGTCGCGGGTCTTTCCAGGCTCATGACGTCCAGGAGGGCGCCGAGGGCGCGCGGGTTGCGGGCTCCGGTGGCGACCGCGCGGTCGACGAAGCGGGCGAGAAAACGTTCCAGCGCGGTGGGCGGAGTGTCCGTGGCGCCGGGGTAGAAGGCGTCCTGGCCCACCGCCAGGTCCCAGGCGGCGGCGACCGGGCGGGCGGCGGCGCGCTGGAGGCGGCGGGCGGTGCCCGGCGCGGTGAGGGCGGCGGTGCGCAGGACGGTGCGCAGGGCGAGGGCGGACTGGGCGGCGACGGTGAGGCCGTGGCCGTAGACCGGGTTGTAGCCGGCGACCGCGTCGCCGAGGACGGTGAAGCCGTCGGGCCAGTGCGGGAGTTTCTCGTAGTAGCGGCGGCGGTTGGCGGTGGAGCGGGTGGTGGCGACGTCGCCGAGCGGCTCGGCGTCCTTGATCAGTTCGCCGATGACCGGGTCGCCGAGGCTGAGGGCGAAGTCCGCGAAGGCGGCGGGGTCGGAGGTGGGTTCGCCGCCGCGGGTGCCGGCGAGGGTGACGATCCAGCGGCCGTCCTCGACGGGCAGGATTATGCCGCCGCGGCCGGGGGGGTTCGCGGGGTTCGCCTGGACGTTGACGATCGGGAAGTCGATGTCGGCGCTGGCGCCCGGGGCCCGGTACAGGCGGGTGGCGTAGGCGACGCCGGCGTTCACCTCGCGCTCGGTGACCTGCGGCAGACCGAGCTCCGTCAGCCAGCCGGGGGCGTGGGAGCCGCGGCCGGAGGCGTCCACCACGAGGTCTGCGGTGAGGGTGAGTTCGTCGTCGGTGCGGACGCGGACGCCGGTCACGCGCGCGGAGTCGCCCGACAGCCCGACGGCGGTGGTGTTCTGACGGAGTGTGATGCGGTCGTCGGCGAGGACGCGGGTGCGTATCACGGCGTCGAGCAGGTCGCGGGAGCAGACCAGGTTGCGGTGGTGGGTGGCCGTGAAGCGGCGGAACCAGATCTCGTTGGGGGCCCGGGAGACCATGTCGCCCATGATGTGGGCCAGTCGGGCGCCGCTCGCGACGATCTCCCCGACCAGGCCGGGCAGCAGCTCGTCGAAGGCCTGCACACCGCCGCTCCACACGAGGTGCGCGTGCCGGGCCTGCGGGACGCCGCGGCGGGGCTCGGGCCCCTCCGGGAGCGTGTCGCGTTCGACGACCGTGACGTCGGCGAACTCGGTGAGCGCGGCCGCGGCGAGCAGGCCGGTGACGCTGCCGCCGATGACGACGGCGCGGGCCCGGCGGGCGGTGGGTCGGTCAGGCATGTGCGATCGGGCTTTCTGTACGGGCCACCCGCCGGCGGAGGGTGTGGATGGTGCGGGGGCGCTTCAGCGCCCGGGAGACGGACTCGATGTCGGCGCTCACGTGCGTGCCGGTCCGAGCGGCACCGGCACCGTCTGCCTGTGGGGCTCCCGCGCGGTGCGCGTCGAGCGCGGCGCGCACCGCGACCGCGCCGGCCACGCCACCCGCCTCCGCCTCGCCGAGCTCCGGCAGCGCGGCCTCGTACGCCTGCTGGTACAGGGCGGGGTCGAAGTACGGGTTGAGCAGGCGCAGTGCGTCGTGGATGTGCTGGCGGCGCTGCATCAGACGCAGGTCCAGCGGGGCCCAGCGGCCCAGGCGGGCGGGTGCCGCCGAGGCCCCGAGGACGCGGACCGCCCGCCACAGCGGCCGCAGCCGACGGTGCTCGCGGCCGTCCCGGACCCACTTGTGCAGGGACGGTCCCACCTGCGGCACCAGGAAGCCGAGCGCCACCAGGGCGGCCTCCATCAGCGCGAACGGCGGGGCCATGCGGGTGCTCAGGGCGTCCCAGTCGGTGCCCGACCAGCGGGCGGCGATCGCCGTGAGCTTCGCCGCGTCGAAGAGCAGGCCCGAGGCGAAGCCGAGCTGCAGCAGGACGACGCCCGACTTCAGCCAGCGGTCGGTGACTTCGGGGAACCACCTCCACAGCATGGAGGCGGCGACCAGCGAGGACACCATGTGCGCGGTGATGTAGAGCAGGATGTGCTCCCGCATCCACGGCGTCGAGGCGTAGTAGGTGTCCAGGTCGTAGATCCGCGGCTCGGGTGCGTGGGCCAGCAGGAACGTCCCCCACAGGGCGACGACGACGCCGGCGTAGACCCAGTAGATGCGGCGCATCCTGCGGCGGCGGCGCTCGGACGGTTCCTCCCGCCAGCGGATGATCATCGTCAGGCCGGTGGCGCAGAAGGCCGTGAGGAACGAATAGGCCCACGGGGAGGCGATGTTGGGCACGCCCGTCAGCTCGTTGAGCCGCCGGATGTTGACCGGGGTGATGACGACGAGGACGGCCGTGGCAAAGGTCAGCAGCAGGGTCGTCGCCCGTACGTCGGGGTCGCGCCAGGCGCGGGCGAACGTCGGGAGCTTCACGACGAGCGCCGTCGCCAGCAGCACGGTGGGCACGGCATAGGGGATGTGGAAGTGAAGGGCCGTCACAGGAGGCGTCCGCCGCGGTTGCTCAGCGACAGGTTGATACGGCCCTCCACGGTGGCCGGCGTGACCGGACCGCGCGCGTACCGGCCCGTCATCCACGTCCGCACCTCGCGGCCGAAGAGCAGGCCGAAGGTCTCCGCGTCCACCTCGTGGTCGTCGGCCGAGACCGAGCGGGCCGCCGCCGTCAGCCAGGCCTCGCGGGGGACCTGCGTCCCGGCGAGGATCTGCCGCGCGACACGCTGCAGCGACTCGGGCGTCTGGCCGGGGGCGAGGGCGCGGGCGGCCGCCGGGCCGGGGGTGTGGCCGTCGCAGGAGCCGTGCTCCTCGTGCCACAACTCATGGCCCAGGATGACCAGTTGGGCCTCCGGGACGGTGCCCTCCTCGACCACGATGATGGAGTGGTCCCCACAGTCCAGGCGCAGGCCGGAGACCGGGATGTCCGGCGGGAACGCCCGGAACACCAGCTGGATCGGCCGGCCGGTGCGCACGCTCATCGCCCGGCAGAACCCGTCCATCACGGCCCTCGGCTCCGCCGGCCGCCGGATCGACTTCGACGCCTCCCGGCCCAGCGCGGTGAGCAGGGACTTCATCGCCTTGACTCCGTTACGGTCCATCAGCGGCCGTACGAGATCCGGCTGTTCGGTATGCGGGGCTCCACGCCTGGCAGCTTAGGGGTTCCGGGGCGGGTCCTGGCGGCGGTTTATGGCCAAAAGTGATCGCCCGACGGCCAGGCTCTGTGCAACGCGAGGGGCGGGTGCCACACAGAGCGAGAAATGGGACGTGGGAGGACGATGGGAACAGCGGCGCCCGTGACGCGCCGGGTGTCCGGGGCCGCGGTCGAGGCAAGGAGGCGGCCATGGCCCGCGCCGGTTCTGCGACAGCGAAGAAGACAGCTCCCGCCCTCCCGTTCGGCCAGGTCGAACGCGAGGACCACCCCTGGGCGATCCAGCTCGTCAAGCATTCGGAACGCTCCGAGTCCGCGCACTTCCGCGCCGCGAAAGAGGTCGCGCACAAGATCCTCGACGAGCTGGCGAAGGACGAGCGGCCGTACGGGCCCGGTCCGTACGAGATGCACCACGGAGGCAGCCTCTGGGTGCGGACGGGCAGCGGCTGGCGGATGTTCCGGGCCCGGGTCGGCATCGAATGGAGCATGCAGTTCTGCGCCGACCCCGCGAAGATAGAGCGGCTCCGGCAGGAGGCCGCCGACCTCGTCGCCGCCTTCCCCGACACCCTCCCCGCCCTGGAGGCCCTCGGCTACAAGCGGGCCCGCAAGCTGCTGGACACCCCGATCACGGACGCCGACGGCGTCGCGGCCTGGACCGACTCGCTGTTCAACGCATGCGTGCCGCTGACCCGCGGGCACCACCAGGGGATCCTGCCCACCGCGGCCGGCGAGCACCACTACCCCTGGCCCATCAAGGGCGCGGACTACATCCGGTACGACGACTTCAACCTGTGGGTGACCCTGCCCGACGGCACCCACGCCGCAGTCGCACCCGTGAGCGCCCGGGGCTCCGGCGACGGACACCTGCGCATCGTGCACGCCCGGCACGGCACACCGGCCGGAAACGTCCTGGCCAAGGCGCAGCGGCGGCGGCTGATGGCCGTCCTGCCGCCGGACAGCCCCATGGCACTGGAGGCGTTCCAGCAGCAGATACCGCCCGGGGCGCGCACCGCCTCCGGCCGCCCGCGGTCCCGCACCGCGCGCGGCCGCACCCGGCAGAACGGCACTTAAAGGCGTGGGGGGACCCCCAGCGGCGTTGTCGTCAGTCGCCGACTCCCCCACTCTCGGCTTCGCTCGAGCGGGGGGACCCCCATCGCGTCGACGCCCTCCTCCGCCTTGCGGCTGCACGCTCTGCCACGCTCGAACGACCTCGCGCGGGGGCACCCCCATGACCACGCTCGGGGCGGCCAAGACGCGCCGTTCGCTGTAGCCGACCTGAGCCGGACAGGCCCCAGGCGGATTCGGCCACGTCGCGCACTCGCATCAGGGGGTCTCGGGGTCGGTGTCCTCCCCGGGGAGTAGCGGCTCATGCACCGGCTCATGCTGCGGAGGCATGACAAGTGCCTCCGTGGGCACGATGTGCCGAAAGGGCGCGCGGACCGGGCTGGTTCACGTCAGCCGGAGCAGGTCCGAGACCCGAGGAGGGCGTCATGAACCGCCAGATCCGCGTCCGCGTCACCCGCCGGCCGTCGGCCCCCCGCGACACCACCATCGACCGCAGGACACCGTCGGGACGGATCCTGCCGTACTGATCCCGCGCGCCGCTCTCAGTCCAGGCAGTGTGTGATCGCCGTACGCAGTGCCCGGCGCAGTTCCTCGGGCGGGGCCGGGCCGTCGGTCTCGGCGCCGGCCGTGACCGCGGCGGCGACGGTGTGCAGCTTGATGTTGGAGCGCTGCGAGGCCTCCCGCAGGATGTCGAACGCCTCGTCCGAGGTGCAGGAGTGGGTGGCCATCAGCACACCGCGCGCCTGGTCGATGACCGGGCGGGAAACGATCGCCCGACGCAACTGCTCGACCTCCTCGCGCAGTACGCCCAACTGCTCCGCGCGCTCCATTGCGACCGCGGAGACGGCGCGCGGGCCCGGCTCCGGGTCGGAGGGGTGGGCCCTGTGGTGCAGCGGGTCGGTGGTGTCCAGGCCGGCGAGCTCCAGGATGCGGCGCGGCTGGCCGTTCCAGTGCGTGGTCCGCACCGGGACGCGGTGCCGGTGGCCGTAGCTGTCGAGAAGGTCCAGGAACTGCAGTCCCGCCGTGTCCATGAAGACGACCCGGCCCATGTCCAGGTCGATCCGGCCGGTACCGTCCGGCAGTTCGGCCAGTGTCCTGGCCAGCGTCTCCGCACAGCCGTGGACCAGCTCTCCGCGAGGGATGAGGACCGCTCGTTCGGCGTCCACCCGGCTGTCGATCGTCAGGGCGTTCAGCCGCCCCACGAGAGGTGTGTATGTCACTGAGGTCATGGCCTGCGCCTCACTGCTCCCCGACAGTCGTCACGACGTTGAGTCACCTGGTGCCGTCGGGTCCGGCGCGGAGAGCCGTGGGTCGTGCTCCGCGGGGACCCGGCGGTGCTGACCATGCGCCTGCCCTGAGCCTCGCGGAGTACACGTGGACCGGGGGAATGACCGGTTCTTGTCGGGGGTACGGGGGCACACGTCCTGGGAGAAGAGGAAACCGGTGGGGGAAGCCGGACGAGAGGGAAGAACCGACCGGAGGAGGGCAGGAGGATGAGCGCCGCGACCGACCCCTTCACGCCCTTCGCCGAGGACCCCTTCGTCCACCCCGCGCTGTTCTACGCCGACGAGGAGGAGTACCTCGCGGGCATCGTCCCCTTCGTCCGCGAGGGCATCGAGGCCGGCGAACCCGCCGCGGTGGCCGTGCCCGCGGAGAACCTCCGGCTGATCCGGGACGCGCTCGGCGGCGCCGCCGGTGCCGTGCGGTTCCTGGACATGCGGGAGGCCGGGCGCAACCCCGGCCGGATCATCCCCGGCGTGCTGCGCGCCTTCGCCGACGCCCAGCCGCGCGGCACCCGTGTGCGCATCGTCGGCGAGCCGATCTGGGCCGGCCGCAGCCCCACCGAGTACCCGGCCTGCGTCCAGCACGAGGCGCTGATCAACGCGGCCTTCCAGGGGCGTACGGCGACCATCCTGTGTCCGTACGACCTCGAACGCCTCGACCCGCAGGTCATCGCCGACGCCCACGCCACCCACCCCACCGTCGTCCAGGGCGGCTCCGGGCGGGAGCGGCTCAGCGGCACCTACGCCCCCTCCGACGTCGTCGCCCGCTACAACGAACCGCTGCCGCCCGTGCCGGACGCGGTGGCCTTCCGCTTCGACGTCGGCTCCCTCGCCGTGACCCGGCACCTGGCCACCGACGAGGCCGTACGGCTCGGTCTCGCGCCCGCCCGCGCCGAGGACCTGGCGCTGGTCACCGCCGAGCTGACCACCAACAGCGTGGTGCACGGCGGCGGTTCGGGCGCCCTGCGGGTGTGGGCCGAGAACGGGCACGTGCTGTGCGAGGTGCGCGACAAGGGCCGCCTCACCGACCCGCTGGCCGGCCGCCGGCCCGCCTCCCGCGACCAGCGCGGTGGCCGCGGCCTGCTCGTGGTCAACCTGGTCGCCGACCTCGTCCGCGTGCACACCGGGCCCGAGGGCACGACGGTCCGCTGCTGGTTCGCCCGCCGACCGCGGGGCTGAGGGCCTGTCTTTCGGATCAGCTCGGCGTCGCGGGGTCTGGCACGCGCTCCCCCGGAGGGGGGACCCCCAGCGGCGTTGTCGTCGGTCGCCGACTCCCCCCCACCCTCGGCTTCGCTCGAGCGGGGGGACCCCCATCGCGTCGACGCCGTCCTCCGCCTTGCGGCTGCACGCTCTGCCACGCTCGAACAACCTCGCGCGGGGGCACCCCCAGGACCCCGCTCGGGGCAGCCAAGAAGCAGCGTTGCCCGGGGCCGACCTGATCCGAAAGACAGGCCCTGGCCGCGGCGACCGTCGTAGCGTGAGGGCATGCGGGTGCTGGTCGTCGAGGACGAGGAGCGGTTCGCGGCCGGGCTCCGGGACGGGCTCGAGGCCGAGGGCTTCGCCGTCGACGTGGCGCCCGACGGCGTGGACGGGCTGTGGCTGGCCCGCGAGAACGTCTACGACGCGATCGTCCTCGACATCATGCTGCCGAAGCTCAACGGCTACCGGGTGTGCCGGGCGCTGCGCGGCGAGGGCGACTGGACGCCGATCCTCATGCTCACCGCCAAGGAGGGCGAGTGGGACGAGATCGAGGGCCTCGACACCGGCGCCGACGACTACCTGACCAAGCCGGTCTCCTACGGCGTCCTCCTCGCCCGGCTGCGGGCGCTGCTGCGGCGCGACGCCCGCGAGCGGCCCGCCGTGCTCGCCGCCGGTGACCTGCGGCTCGACCCCGCGACCCGCACCGTCACCCGGGCCGGACGGGACGTCGAGGTCACCGCGCGGGAGCTGGCGCTGCTGGAGTTCCTGCTGCGCCGGGCCGGCGAGGCGCTGTCCAAGCGGACCATCCTCGACCATGTGTGGGGCGACGACTTCGAGGGCGACCCGAACATCGTCGAGGTGTATGTACGACGGCTGCGCAACAAGGTCGACCGGCCCTTCGGCCGGCGGTCGCTGCTGACGGTGCGGGGGCACGGGTATCGGCTGGTGCCCGATGACGGGTGAGCGGCGCGGGCAGCGCCGTCTGCGGGCCGTGCGCGTGCGGGCGACGCTCATCGCCGTGCTGGCCGTCGCGGTGGCGCTGGTCGCGGGCGGCACGGCCCTCGTCCTCGGGCTGCGCACCGAGCTCGGCAACGACGTACGGGACGCGGCGCGGGCCCGGGCGCAGGAGGTGGCCCGGGTGATCGAGGCGGGACGCGGGGTGCCCGCACCGACCGTGGCCGACCCCGACGAGGAGTTTCTGCAGGTCGTGGACTCGGCGGGCAAGGTCGTGGCGTCCAGCAGCAATGTGGAGGGGCTGCCGGCGCTGGCGAGGCTGAAGCCCGGTGAGCGCGCCTCCGTGAAGACGCCCCTCGACGAGGACCGCTTCCTCGTGGTCGCGGTCGGTGCCGAGGACGGCGACCGCAAGCTGGTCGTCCTCGACGGCCGTACGCCCGCCGGGGCCGCCGAGGCCGCCAGGACGGTCACCCGGCTGCTGCTCATCGGCCTGCCCGTGCTGCTCGTGCTCGCGGCCGCCGCGACCTGGGCCGCCGTCGGCCGGGCCCTGCGGCGCGTGGCCCGCGCCGAGGCGGCCCAGCGCCGCTTCGTCTCCGACGCCTCGCACGAGCTGCGCTCGCCCGTCGCCGCCGTCCGCCAGCACGCCGAGGTCGCCCTCGCCCATCCCGAGCGCGCCGACGCCCGGGCCCTGGCGGACACGGTCCACGAGGAGGCCGTACGGATGCAGCGCCTCGTCGACGACCTGCTGCTGCTGGCCCGCGCCGACGAGGGCGGCCGGGTCACCGCACCCCGTCCCGTGGACCTCGACGACCTGGTCCTGGAGGAGGTACGGCGGCTGCGGTCGGCCTCGCCCGGCCTGCGCATCGACGGCACGGGTGTGGGGGCGGCGCGTGTGACGGGCGACGAGGACGCGCTGCGACGGCTTGTGCGCAACCTCGGGGAGAACGCCGCCCGGTACGCACGCACGCGCGTGGCGTTCGCGCTGGCGGACACGGGGGACGGGCGGGTGCGGCTGGTCGTCGAGGACGACGGCCCGGGGATTGCGGAGGCCGACCGGCGCCGGGTCTTCGAGCGCTTCGTACGGCTCGACGAGTCCCGTTCGCGCGATGCGGGCGGCGCGGGGCTCGGCCTTGCGATCGTCGCCGAGGTGGCGGCGGCGCACGGCGGGAGGGCGCTGGTGGAGGACGGGGCGCGGTTCGTGGTGACCTTGCCGTCGGGGGAGTGAGCGGGCGGGACGTGGGGCGGCGGGGCAAGCGGAGCTGAACGCTCCGTCAGCTGCGTTCAGGGTCTGTTCAGCGGGCGCGAGGCACGCTCGGTGCAGTACGTCGAAGGACGTGGACGCCGAGGAGGCCGTCATGCGACACAAGGCCCTGCTGCCCGCACTGGGAGCCGCCGTCCTGCTGGCCGGCGCCTGTTCCGGGAACGCGAACAGCGACACGAACGCGAAGAAGAGCCCGTGCATCCACGTCGTCGACGAGGACACCGGCCGCACCGGATCCGCCTGTCTGCCGCTCGCCCCCGACAGCGCCCGCGTCGACGTCGCCGCACCGCACTTCACCCACCCGACCCCGATCACCAACCCGACGCACCCCACCTCCGAGGTCGCCCAGACCGTCTACGGCGGCCAGGAGTCCGGCAAACCCTTCCGCACCGAGGTCACCCTCCTCCCCGGCACCAAGACCATCACCTGGGGCGGCCGCACGATCCACGCGGCGATCTCGCAGTACGTCGCCTTCTCCGGCGGACGGATCCACGAGGTCGCCGACGACTGGTACGCCCAGGCCGACGACGGCTCGGTCTGGTACCTCGGCGAGGACGTCTTCAACTACGACAACGGAGTCGTCGCCGACACCGAGGGCACCTGGCAGGCGGGCCGCGACAAGGCCCCCGGCGCGATGATCATGCCCGCGCACCCGCGCAAGGGCGACGTCTACCGCACCGAGAACCTCCCTGGCGTCGTCTTCGAGCAGGTCACGGTCCGGGCCGTCGGGCGGAGCATCGAGGGGCCGTACGGGAGGATCCAGGGCGCGATGACCGTGCACGAGCTGCACATGGACGGCTCGACCGAGGACAAGGTCTTCGCTCCCGGGTACGGGGAGTTCTCCACGGGCTCCGCGAGCGGTGACCTGGAGGCGGTGTCGCTCGCCGTGCCGACGGACGCGAAGCGGGCGCCGGTGCCGGCGGGGCTCGGCGCGCTCACCGCGGCGGTGCGTACGGCTCACGCAGGCCCGACGTCGACCATGGTGCGCGCGGTGCGCGGGGCCTGGGACGCCTACCGTGCCTCCGACGCCGTACCGGCGCTGCTGGAGCGGCAGATGACGCGGGACCTGGACGCCTGGCAGAAGGCGCCGCGGGACCGTGCGGCGGCGCTGCGGGTCGAGCAGAACACGACGGATCTGCGGCTGCGGTACGAGTCGGTGAGGACCGTCGACCGGGAGCGATTCGGCATGTGGGCACGGCAGTTGGGGATCGACGCGGGCGCCGGGGACGAGGGAGCGGTCGCCGGGGACGTCACCGGCCTCGAACTCGTCCGGCAGCGGCTGACGGGCACCGACACCGCCAAGTCGGCTGTGATCACCGCCGACTTGAAGAAGGCCCGGGATGCGGCCGACCGCAGGGACACGGCGGCGGCCGGACGGCTGGCACGCCAACTGGCCCAGGACCTCGCCGCATTGAAGGGATGACGACGGGCCGCCGGGCTGTGTGTCAGGGGGCTGTGTTTCAGGTGGTCAGGTGGCGGACGTGTCGAGTGCCAGCGGCTCGATCTTGCCCTCCAGCATGTAGCCGAGGCCCTGTACGGCGCACACGTCCGGCCGTTCGGCGATGTGCACGGGCATGTGGGTGGCGTGCATCAGCATCTGGTCGAGGCCGGGGAGCAGCGCGCTGCCGCCGACCATCATGATCCCGCGGTCGGCCAGGTCGGCGACCAGGTCGGGCGGGCAGTCCCTGAGCACCCTGCCGATGCCGTCGAGCACGGCGGTCAGCGGGGTCTCGATCGCGTCGCGCACGGCGGCGGTGTCGACCTGCACGGAACGGGCGAGGCCGGTGGTGACGTCCCGCCCGTGGATCTCCGTCGACTTGGGGCCCTGCATGGTGAGCCCGTTGCCGGACAGGGCGAGGTGCAGCGGTCGTACGGACTGACTGGGGAGCATCAACGCGTGCTGGTGGCGCAGGTGTTGGACGATCGCATGGTCGACGGCCTCGCCGCCGACGGGAATGCGCTCGGCGGTGACGATCGAGCCGAGGGAGAGGACGGCCACCTGGGTGGCCGCGGCCCCGCACACCATGACCATGGTGGCCTCGGGCTGCTCGACGGGCAGCCCGCACCCCACGGCGGCGGCGATCAGCGTGTCGACGAGCTCCACGCGCCGCGCACCGAGCCCGACGAGCGTCTCGATGGTCGCGCGTGTGGCCAGCGGGTCGGAGTCGTGCGGGGTGCAGGCCGCGGCCCGCAGGAAGGGCTTGCGGCGCAGGGAACGGCGGATCCGGTCGCCGAGCAGCTGCCGGAGCATGCGCTGGGCCATCTCGATGTCGACGACGGTGCCGCCGGAGATCGGGCGGACGACACGGATGTAGTCGGGGGTGCGGCCCTGCATCTTCTCCGCGAACTCGCCCACGGCGATCAGGGCGCCGGTACGGGTGTTCATGGCGGCCACGGACGGCTGGTCGACGACGAGGCCGGCGCCCCTGACATAGACGCGGGTCCGGGCCGCCCCCAGATCGACGGCGAAATGGCAGCGGCGAAGCTGCTCCAGACTTGCGGTCATGCAGATCCTCCCGAGAGCGCAGAAGCGGGGCCGCCTGTGGGGCGGCGGGCCTCGTTCGTTCCATGGGGCCTGGGCCGCCGGGTGGCGGGCCTCTCTGGCATCGTGCGGGGACGAGGGGGCGGGCGCCGCTTGGAGGGGGCCGGGTGGGGGTGCCGCCGAATGGTGGGTTTCATCCCTTATGCCTGAAGTGAATGTCAAGTAAATACCGTATGAGGGTGTATGCGGTGCGGATGCCTGGCGGGAACCCACCACTGCGCCGACCCGCCACAGTGAGGTAGTCAGGGGCGGGGGTGGTCCGCGGCTCGGACGATGCCTCGGATCACTCCCAGCTCCACCAAGTCCTGGGGGCGGATGCGGAGCTGGTCGGCCGTCGCCTCGACCTGGTCCTGCGGTCGCTTGAGGATGGCTGCGGCCAGCTCCGGTGCGATGACGGAGAAGTAGCTGTCCGGTGTGGCCCAGGTGTTGCCGGCCGCGGCCAGTGCGAGGGCGCCGCCGGAGCCGCCCTCGCCGATGACCAGGGTGGTGACCGGGGTGCGGGCGGCCGCCAGCGCGCCGAAGAGTTCCGCGATCGCGGCTCCTGCGCCTTGGCGCTCCGCGTCCGCGTCGTTGGCGGCGCCGGGGGTGTCGACCAGGGTCAGTACCGGGATGCCGAGGCGGTCGGCGAGGCGTACCAGGCGGGTGGCCGTGCGGTAGCCCGCGGGGCGGGTGGGGGTGCCGGTCTGGGCGGCGAACGCGACGGTGCGTCCTGCGTGCTCGCCGAAGCCGCAGAGGATGCCGTCGGGGTCGGTGCCGCCCGAGCGGTCGCCGCTGATGGCTACGCGGTGGGTGAAGTAGGCGTCCAGGTAGGCGTTTGCTCGGGGGCGTCGAGGTGAGCGGGCGCGTTGGACTGCGGCCCAGCCGGTGGTGGGCGGCTCCTGTGCGGCGAAAGCGAACGGGAGTGGGGCCGCTGAGGGTGGTGCCGCGTTGGGGCGTTTGGCGTCTGCGGCTTCGTTGTGGCTGGTCGCGCAGTTCCCCGCGCTCCTATGGGGTGCGTACCGAACCGTCTCGCCTGTCAGTAGCCGTAGCCATCGGCCCAGCGTCTCTCGCAACTCACGCGGTGGCACCACCGCGTCCGCCGACCCCGCCGCCACCTGTGCCTCCGCCGTGTACGCCCTCGGGTCCGCGTCCGCCGGGCGGACCCGTGAACCCGCGAAGCCCACCTGCACCCCCGGTAGCGCGAGGATCACGTCGGCGCCCGCGCCCAGGGTGGCCCAGCCGCCGCCCGTCGTCGGGTCGCGGAGGACGGCGATCTGGGGGAGGCCGGCCTCGCGGGTCAGTGCCGACTGGCGGGCCACGCGCTGGAGTTGGGTCAGGGCGAGCATGCCTTCCTGCATACGGCTGCCGCCGGTGGCGACCAGCGGGACGACCGGGAGGCGGTGGGTGCGCGCGTAGGTGTATGCCGCCTCCAGCCGGTCGCCGGTGCGTTCGCCGAGGGAGCCGCCGAGGAAGCCGAACTCGAAGGCGATCAGCACCGCTTGCGTGCCCGCGACCTGAGCCGTGCCGCACACGACGGACTCCTGCTCGCCGGTGCGCTGGGCGGCCCGGGCGCGTGAGGCGTCGTAACCCTGCCAGGCGAGCGGGCCGTCGGGTGCGGACTCCCTTGTGGGGGAGGGGAGTTCGGTGAAGGTCGAGGGGTCGGTCAGCAGGGCCAGGATCTCGCGGGCGGAGAGGCGTTCAGTCACGGTTCAGGGCCCGCTTCATGATCTTTCCCATGTCGTTGCGGGGGAGGGCGGAGAGATGGTGGACGACGCGGGGGCGTTTGTGCGGGGCGAGGCGGTTGGCCACGTGGTCGGCCAACTCCTCGGCGGTGGGCGGTGATTGCGGGTCCGCCGGAACCACCCATGCCACGATCCGCTCGCCCAGGTCCTCGTCCGGCTCCCCGGTCACCGCCGCCTCCCGTACCCCCGGATGTTCCAGCAGCGCGTTCTCGATCTCGCCCGCCCCGATCTTGTAACCCCCGCTCTTGATCAGGTCGGTGGCCTTGCGGCCGACGATCCGGACGTACCCGTCGGGGTCGCGCACCGCCATGTCCCCGGTGCGGAACCAGCCGTCGGCCGTGAAGGCGGCCTCCGTCGCGTCGGGGCGGTTGAGGTAGCCGGTGAACAGGTTCGGGCCGCGCACCTGGATCTCGCCCACGGTTTCGGAGTCGTACGACGTGATCGGCGACCCGTCCTCCTCCATCAGCCGGAGCTCGACCCCCGGCAGCGGCACGCCCACCGTCCCGGCCCGCGCCTCGCCGTCCGCCCGCACGCTCGTGTTCATGAGGGTCTCCGTCATGCCGTACCGCTCGATGACCCGCCGTCCGGTCGCCGCCGTGATCCGCTCGTGGTCGTGCACGGGGAGGGCCGCCGAGCCGGAGACGAGCAGCCGCGCCCGGCCCAGCGCCTTCGCCAACTCCGGTTCCCCGGCGAGCGCCTGGGCGATCCGGTGGTACATCGTCGGCACCCCGAACAGCATGGTCGCGCCGCCGTTCAGCTCGCGCGCCACGCCCTCGGTGCCGAACCGCCCCAGGTGGCGGACGGATCCGCCGCGCCGCAGCGGGCCGAGGATGCCCAGCACCAGTCCGTGCACATGGAACAGCGGCAGCCCGTGGACCAGTACGTCGTCGCCGGTCCACTGCCAGGCGTCCGCGAGCGCGTCCAGCGTGGAGGCGATCGCGCGGCGCGGGATGACGGCGCCCTTGGGCGGGCCGGTGGTGCCGGAGGTGTAGACGATCAGGGCGGGGTCCTCGTCACCGACGGACGGGGAGGGGGCGGGGGTGGGTGTTGCCCCGCCCGGCAGGGCTGCAGGGACATCGACGCGTTCCAAGTCCCGTAGAGGAAGGGGGAGTTCGTCTCCCGGAGCCGCCAGTACCAGCGACGGCGTGCTGTCGGACAGGATGTGGCCGAGTTCCTTCTCGCCCGACTTCGGGTTGAGCGGCACCGCGGCCACCCCGGCCCGCAGCGCCGCCACCACGGCCACCGCCGTCTCCAGCGCGGGCGTGGCCCAGACGGCGACCCGTTCGGCGCCGGCGATCCGCTCCGCCAACGCGCCCGCCACGGCGCCGAGTTCCGCGTACGTCAGGGAGCGGTCGCCGAACTGCAGGGCCGGCTGCTCGCTCGGGCCTTCCAGGGCCGGGAAGAGAAGGGACACGCGGCGCACTCCTTGTGGCTGGGGAACGACACCACCGTTCCTACACCACCGCGGTCGAATCCCGGCGTCGTACCAGGGGCGACCCTCGTCACCGGCTTTCCACCACGTCCGCCACCACACAGCTCACGTTGTCCGGGCCGCCCGCCGTGTTCGCCTCGGCGACCAGGGTGCGGACCGTCTCGTCGGGGCCCGTGCCCGAGGCGAGCAGTTCGCGGATGCGGGGTTCGGGGACGACGCTCGACAGGCCGTCGGAGCACAGGAGGTAGCGGTCGCCGGGGGTGGCGTCGTGCAGGCGGAGGTCCGGGGTGCCGGTGCCGAGGGCCTTGAGGAGGAGGCTGCGCTGCGGATGGGCCGTGGCCTCCTCCTCGGTCAGCCGGCCCTCGTCGATCATCGACTGGACCACCGTGTGGTCGTGGGTGATGCGGAACAGCTCCCCGTCGCGCAGCAGGTAGGCGCGGGAGTCGCCGATGTGCACCAGGGCCAGGCGCGAGCCCGTCCACACTAGGGCGGTCAGGGTCGTGCCGTTGTCGTCGCTGCCGTCCGTGGCGTCGCGGAGGGCCTCCGTCGCGCCCTGTACCGCCTCCTCCAGGAGGTTCAGGACGTTGCCCGCGGGCAGCTCCTCGGTGTCCAGGAAGCGGAGGGCCGCCACTGCGGCGCTGCTGGCCGGTGCGCCCGCCGGGCCGAAGCCGTCGGCCACCGCCAGCAGCCGGGTGCCCGCGTACGCCGTGTCCTGGTTGGCGGGGCGGATCCGGCCGCGGTCCGAGTGGGCGAAGTAACGCAGTTCCAGCACGGTGTCGTCCTTCCTCGGGTCTTCCGACAGGTGATCCACGAGGAACGCGGCGAGATCCCGCCGTACCGCCGTCTCCGCCTCGACCCGCGCCCAGTACGCCCGGATCTCCCGCGCGGCGGCCGCCGGTTCGAGGGCGCACACCTCGCGGATACGGGCGAGCGGCATCCCGATCCGCCGCAGCCACGCCACCAGCCGTGCCCGCTCCAGCTGCCCGACCGCGTAGTAGCGGTAGCCGGTGTCCGGGTCGACCCGGGCGGGGCGCAGCAGGTCCAGCTCGTCGTACAGGCGCAGTGCCTTGGGCGACAGCCGGGACGCCTTGGCGAAGGCGCCGATCGTCAGCAGGTTCGTGTGCACTTCGGAGTCCTCCCCGTGTTTCCGCCACCGATGCTGGGGCTTCCCCGAAGGGGAAGGTCAATCGGGTTGCAGCGGTTGCGTGCCGTCTGGTTAACCTGCGGTGGTCCGCACCCGCAGCAGAACGGAGCCCCGGCCGTGCCTCGCGTCGCACTCGCCACCTATGACCCCGGTACGGCGCCGAGCAGGGACCGTGACCTTCCGGTGCTGGTGCGAGCGCTGCGGGACGCCGGGGCCGACGCCGTCGCACTGGCCTGGGACGACGACGGCACCGACTGGGGCGGGTTCGATCTCGTCGTCATCCGGTCGACCTGGGACTACAGCTGGCGGGCGGAGGAGTTCGTGGCCTGGGCGCAGAAGTGCGCCGCCGTCACTCGGCTCGCCAACCCGGCGGAAGTCGTGCGGTGGAACACCGACAAGCGGTACCTCGGGGACCTGGCGGCGGCCGGGGTGCCCGTCGTACCGACCCGCTATCTCGCGCCCGGTGACGCCTCCGACCTGCCCGGCGATCACGAGTACGTCGTCAAGCCGGCCTCGGGCGCCGGCGCGCGGTACGCCGCCCGCTACACGGCGGAGGACCACGACACGGCCGTACGGCATCTCGCGCGGATGCACCGCGAGGGGCTGACCGCGATGGTGCAGCCGTATCTGGCCGGCATCGACGTCAGCGGGGAGCGGGCGCTGCAGTTCTTCGGCGGGCGGTTCCTGCACGCCAGCCGCAAGGGGGCGGTGCTGGCGCCCGGGACGGCGTACGACGACGACAAGGTGGCCCACCCCGATCTGCGGCCGTGGACCCCGACCCCGGCCGAACTCGCCGTCGCCGAGCGGGCGTTGGCCGCCGTGCCGGACGCGCCGGAGCTGCTGTACGCGCGCGTGGACCTCGTGGACGGGGAGGACGGCGAGCCGTGGGTGATGGAGCTGGAGCTCGTCGAGCCGAATCTGTTCCTCGGTCTGCACCCCGGCTCGCTCGCGGTGGTCAGGGACGCGATTCTCGCGGCCGCGGGGCAGTAGTCGCGGTCGCGTCCGGGTGCAGGGTGCGCAGGCCCGCCAGGACGATCGCGAGGGCGTAGCCGAAGTCGTCGTCGGGGGTGGCGGCGGCCGCGTGGCGCTCGCGCAGGGAGCGGGCCAGGAGCGGGAACGGGAACGCCGGGTCGGCGATCATCGCCTGCTCGGTGCCCGCGTCGGCGCGCGACTGCTCCTCGACCACCCGGCCGACCGTGAAGTGCAGCACCGCCCCGGCCGCGCGCGAGGCGTCGGCCAGCGCGAAGCCCGACTCGTACAGGACCTCGGTGACGCGCTCGGCGTGCAGGCCCAGCGCGACGGCCCGGCGCAGGTCGGCGCCGGAGGCCACCGCGGCGCCGTCGCGGTGCGCGAGCAGGGCGCGGCGCAGGGCTTCGAGGGTGTCCCCCAGCCATTCCCACCAGGCCTGGCCGGGGCGCGGGCGGCCCAGGCGCGCGGCCGCGGGCGCGAGCATCGCGTCCGTCATGTGGTCCAACAGGGCGCGCTTGTTGGCGAAGTGCCAGTACAACGCGGGGGCCTGGACGCCGAGTTCACCGGCCAGCCGGCGCACGGTGAGCTTCTCCAGCCCGTCGGCGTCCAGCAGCCGCAGGGCGGTGCGTGCCGCGTGGTCCTTGTCGATGGCCACCGGGCCCCTTCCCGTCGTGCCCTGTCCTGAATGCGTCGCTCCGCGCTTGACACCTTAACAAGTTAAGGGAAGCGTTGAGGGTGCACTTAACTTGTTAAGGAGGGGTGGCCATGACCGACGAACCCGATGTGATCGTGGTCGGAGCAGGCCCCGTGGGACTGCTGCTCGCGGCCGAACTGCGCCTCGCCGGCGCCGTACCGCTGGTCCTCGAACGGCTCGCCGTCCGCTCACCGCAGCGCAAGGCACGCGGCGTGGGACCGCTCGCCGCCGAGGCCCTCGCCCGGCGCGGTCTGGGCGAGCGGCTGACCGCCGACCTCGCGGAGCGCTCCGCCGAGAAGGCCCGCGACCACGGCAGCGCGAAGGGCCACTTCTCCGCGATCCACAAGATCGACCCCGCCCTCCAGGACGAGCCCGACCGGCAGGGCGTGTGGATCTGGCAGCCGG
The DNA here is from genome assembly GCF_040644055.1 of Streptomyces sp. NPDC047043. Classification (NCBI taxonomy): domain Bacteria; kingdom Bacillati; phylum Actinomycetota; class Actinomycetes; order Kitasatosporales; family Streptomycetaceae; genus Streptomyces; species Streptomyces sp. NPDC047043. The sequence goes on along the minus strand of NZ_JBEYVO010000009.1, from coordinate 218,037 downwards.
AGCTGGAGGAGCTGCTCGCCGAGTTCGCGACCGGTCTCGGCGTCGAGGTGCGCCGTGAGCACACGGTGGTCGGCGTCGCGCAGGACGCGGGCGCCGTGACGCTGACGGTGGCCACCCCGCACGGCGAACGCCGGCTGCGGGCCGCGTACGTGGTCGGCTGCGACGGCGGCCGCAGCACCGTGCGGCGGCTCACCGGCTTCGACTTCCCGGGGACGCCGCCGATGATGACCGCGCGCCGCGCCGAGGCCGAGATCCTCGAGGGCGCCGACCGGCTGCCGCCGCCGGGCCGGCAGCACGGCGGCATCCTGCACCACGGCCACGGCATGCTCGCCACCTTCGACTTCGGCGACACCCCCGAGGACCGTGAAGCCCCGCTCACCGCCGAGGAGTTGGAGAACAGCGTCCGCCGCGTCACGGGCGTCGACGTGAGGGTCGCGCTCACCGGCGAGACCCTCCGCTTCACCGACCACGCCCGCCAGGCCACCACCTACCGCCGCGGCCGTGTCCTGCTCGCCGGGGACGCCGCCCATGTGCACTCCCCGATGGGCGGCCAGGGCCTCAACCTCGGCCTGATGGACGCGGTCAACCTCGGCTGGAAACTGGCCGCCGAGATCCGCGGCCACGCCCCGCCCGGCCTCCTCGACAGCTACACCGCCGAGCGCCACCCGGTCGGCGCCCGCGTCCTGCACAACACCCGCGCCCAGTCCGCGCTGCTGGCCCCCGGCCCGCACACCGACGCCCTGCGCGACGTCTTCGCCGACCTGATGGACATCCCCGAGGTCAACCGCCACCTGGGCCGGATGCTGTCCGGCCTCGCCGACGCCTACGACTTCCCGTACCCGAGCACCCACCCACTGACCGGCCGGCACTGCCCCGACCTGGCCTTCAAGGCCGGGGCGCGCGCCGACCGCCTGAGCCGGTACACCGTGTACGGGCGCTCCGTCCTCCTCGCCCCGGACGTGCGGGCCGCCGAGCCCTGGCGGGCGCGGGTCGACCTGGTCGAGGTCGAGAGCATCGCCCACGACGGCCTCGGCGCCGTACTCGTGCGACCGGACGGGGCGGTCGCGTGGGCGAGCGGCGGGCAGCCGGATGCGGAGGGGCTGGAGAGCGCTCTGCGGACCTGGTTCAGTCGTTGACCGCCGTGCGCTGCAGCAGGCCCCAGGTGAACTCGGCGACCACCTCGCGCCGTACGCCGTCCGCGTCCGGGGCCGTGAACGCCAGGCCCCAGCGGGTCGGGGCGGTGCCCTCCAGGGGGCGGGCGGGGGCGAAGGCGCGGGCCACCTCATCGACCGTGCAGGACCAGGGGGTGAGGTCGTCGAGGGTGTTCAGGGCCGGGCCCTCGGCGCCAGGGGCGCGGATCAGCCACTCGTTCCAGACGGCGCCGTTCGGGGCGAGCAGCACCTCGAAGCGCAGGTCGGGCCAGAGGGGGACGGGCCACAGGAGGGCCTCGCAGTCCAGGTCGCCGATCCGGCGGGAGATCTTCGAGTCGGGCTCGCCGAGGATCGAGCGGTAGCGGGAGGCGGCGGCGCGGGAGCGCGGGGAGTGCAGCATCGCCTGCCAGCGCTTGTTGGCCTCTCTCATGTCGGCGATGGACACGCCCAGGTCATGGCGGGCGTCCTCCACCAGGTCCGGGTTGTGGTCGGCCATGCGGCGCAGCAGCACCAGCTGGAAGTCGAGCGGGGTGAAGGGGCTAGCGGGGCGTTTTCCGGAGGGCATGGGCTCCATGGTCGCCCACGGCACCGACACCGGGGCGGCGGCCGGCGGGGAGGAACAGCACCGAGTTGACGTAGCGCGGATGGCGGCGGAAGGGCAGGACCCGGCCCAGCAGGCCCTGGCTGACGACGTGCGCGGCGCTCGCCTGGTGCTCCTCCAGGGGGAACCTCGCCAGCGGCACCCAGGTGGTGCCGGGCAGCACCCAGCCGTCGTAGCGCAGCAGCGACAGGTAGGTGACGACCGGGGCGATCGGCTGGATGCGCGACTCCAGCTCGACGAAGAGGGCGGGGCGGTCGCGGGCCAGGATGCCGGTCGCGCCGCGCAGGACCGCCAGTTCGTTGCCGTCCACGTCGATCTTGATGAAGTCGACGTTCCGCAGGCCGAGTTCGTCGAGGGTGACGCAGGGGACGTCGAGGGCGTGGGCGTGGATGTCGCGGCGGATCAGGGAGGACACGCCGCGGTCGCCGGCGTCGTCCGGCGGCAGCCACAGGCGGGCGATGCCCGGCTGGTCGGAGGCGGCGGCCTGGACGACGCGGACGTTGCCCGGGGTGTCGGCGGCCAGCAGCCGGGCCAGGTGCGGGACCGGTTCGACGGTCACCACCTGGCGGGCCCGCCCGGCCAGCCGCCGCGTCCAGGGGCCGTACCAGCCGCCGACGTCCACGGCGGTGTGGCAGCCGTGCGGGCACAGGTCGGACAGCCGGGCCAGCTCGGGCTCGAACCGCGGGTAGACCGCCCGGGCGGTGGCGGCGACCAGGCGGGTGGGCAGGAGCGGGGCCAGCCGGGCGGCCAGGGTGGGGCGCGTGGTCACTGGGCCATCCCGGGGGTCTGGGGGTTTCCCCCAGTAAGACGCAGCAGAAGCTCTTCGTGCTCGTCGTCCGACACCTGCTCCCCGGAGGAGGGCAGCAGCTGCGGGATGCCGTCGACGATCGGGTAACGGCGGTGCAGGCGCGGGTTGTACAGTGCCTCGTCCGCCGCGGGACCGTCCGGCACGAGGAGGTGCAGCGGGCCCTTGTCGAGTGGGCACGCCAGGATCCGCAGCAGCGGGTCGTCGGGGTTCATGGGGGTGTCAACTCCTTGGCACCGATGGGGGGTTGGGGTGCAGGTTTGTCGTGCTTGGGCATGGTCAGCAGCACGGAGACGGCGAGGGCGGTGCCCGCGAGGCGCAGGGCGAGCCGCAGGGGGTCGTGCGGCAGTGCCTCGCCGAACGAGAGGGTGCCGAGTACGGCCGTGTACAGACAGGTCACCGTCGTGCACACCGGCACGATCAGCGAGGCCCGGCAGCGCTGCAGCGCGGCCTGCGACATGACCAGCCCGAACGCGCCGGTGAACAGCAGGAGATAGGGATACGGCGACTCGAGTACGTCGACCACCGCACGGCTCAGGCCACTTGTGGTCAGGTAGCTCGACACGCCCTTGATCGCGAGTGAGCTGACGCCGTAGAGCAGGCCCACGGCCACGCCGTACTCCACGCCCGTGGTGGGTGCGCGGTGCCGGTGGCGGGTGCGGCGCTCGGCGGAGCCGTAGAGCCAGACGCCGGCCGCCAGCGAGGGCACGCACACCAGCAGGATCAACGGGTAGGGGGCGCTGTGGCTGACCGTGTCGGCGCTTGAACCGCTCTCCTTGAGCGACAGCACGACCATGAGCAGCGCGGCGAGGATCGCTCCGAGCGCGTACCGCTCCCGGCCGGTGGTCTCCTCGCCCAGCAGTCGGGCCGACAGCAGCACGAGCAGCACCAGGCCGGAGACGAAGATGCCCTGGGCGGCGGCGATCGGCAGGGTGCGGTAGACGACGAGCTGTGCGCCGAACCCGGAGGCCAGGGCGAGGGAGCCGCCGATCCACAGCGGGCTGCCCAGCACCAGCCGCAGCAGCCGGGCGGGTTGCCGGATCGACACCTCCGGGAGGGCGGTGAGCGCCCGTTTCTCCAGGACGAAACCGAGGCTGTACAGGGTGTTCGCCAACAGGGCCGCGGCCACTCCCCACCACATGGCTGAGCCCCCTCTACGTCTTTCGTGCGTGCAGGAGAAGGATCGAGGCGAGGGAGGCTCTGGAGCAGGCCAGCCGGTCGAGGGGGCGCAGCGGGCGCGGTACGCCGTGGAAGGGGGCCCCGGCGAGCCGTACGACCTCGAAGCCGGACGCGGCGACGAACTCCCGTAGCGCACGGGCGGTGTAGAGCCGCAGATGCCCGACGACCTCCGTGCCCGGCCGGCCGTGGATCGCGCGCAGGCTGACCTCGGAGAACACGGGCTGCACGCCGGCCAGCAGCAGAGCGCGATTGTACCAGGCGGCCAGGTTCGGCGTGGAGAGCATGAGGTGGCCTCCCGGGCGCAGGACGCGGCGGATCTCGTCGAGGGCCGCGTCCGGGTCGACGAGATGCTCGACGACCTCGCTGAACAGCACGGCGTCGGCGGAGTCGGACCTGAACGGCAGCCCGCCGCCGGTGAGTTCGCCGCGGACCGTGTACGACAGGTGCGTACGGGCGCGTTTGAGGGCGTCCTGGGACCAGTCGACGCCGACGAGGCGGTGGCCGGGGAGCAGCGGGGCGGCGGTGGCGGCCGCGGTGCCGTCGCCGCAGCCGATGTCGAGGACGGTCTGGGGCCGGGAGGTGCCGAGGGCGGCGGCCAGCATGCGGGCCTGGCGCAGGCTGCGCGGGGTGCCGGAGGCGACGGGGACGGACGGGTCCTCGTAGAAGTCGCGCAGCTCCTTGGGGCGGGGGTGGGGTGCGGTGGTGGTCATGGGGTCACCTCCGTCGTGTGGAGGTAGTGCTCGAACAGGTCCCGCAGATGGGCGCCGTCGCCGTGGCTGAGCAGGGCGCGGGACCAGCGCAGGGCGAGGTGGAGTCGGCCCGCGGTGGAGGCCGTGGTGACGGTCAGGCCGCGGGGCATCCGGGCGGGCGCCGAGAACCAGACCGCGTGCGCGCGGCCGGCCTCCTCGCCGAAGTCCAGCGGGTAGGGGATGCGGCCGATGTTGCTCAGGAGTGTGGTCGACGTCCAGGGCGCGGCCGCTCTGCGCAGGCCACGGGTGAGGGCGGCCCGCCAGGCCACGGGGGTGACCGGCGCGGTCAGGAGCGCGGCTCCGTGGCCGAGTTGGGGGCGGGGGAGGGATTTCAGGGCCCGGGTGCGGGTGGCCGTACGGCGGAGCAGGGCGGGCATCGTGGCCGGGTCGTGGGTGTCCAACTCCTCGGGGGAGAAGGGGACTTCGACCAGGCGGGTGCCGTTGCCGATGGGCATGGTGGCGTCCCGGGGGCGGTCGTCGACGGGCATGGTGATGCGCAGGGGGCGGGGGTGGGCGCCGTGCTCTCTGTTCCAGTGGGCGATGGTCAGCGCCGTGGTGACCATGAGCTGGTCGTTCACGGTGTAGGGGGAGCCCTTGGGGCGGTGCGGGAGGGGGAGTTCGGTGACGAGCATGCCGTTGCCGGGGGAGGGTTCGGGGGTGCCGGGGGCGACTCTGGCGGGCGGGGACCAGTTGGAGGGGGTTTCCTCCGCGGCTTGGGGGGTGTCGGGGGTGCGGGTGGGGGGTGCGGCGGGGGAGTTGTCGGTGCCGCCGTAGATTTCGGCGGCGGTGGCGAGCACGCGGAGGCAGGCGGGGCCGTCCAGGGCGGTGTGGTTGATGGTGAGGAACAGGACGGTTCCCTTGGTGTGCGGGGCGGGAGCCGCCCCGGCGGCACGGCTGCCCGCCGCAAGGCCGACACAGTCGGTCGCCTCGCTGCCCTCGGCCGGCCCCGCCCCCTCCACCACCTCCAGCCGTATCGGCGGAGACAGGCTCAGCGGTGGCGCAGTCGTCAGCGCCCGCGTCCGCGCATCCCGCAGTGCGTCCGGCCCCGGCGGCGGGAAGCTCACCACCTCCATGTCCGGTTCCGCCGTCAGCTCCCACTCGTAGCGGCGCCGGTACCAGTGGCCGGCGGCCTCGCGCATCAGGATGCGGGGATGGCGGCGCAGCGCCTGTGTGAACGCCGAGCGCAGCCGCTTCCGGTCGAGCCGTCCCGGGAGGTGGACCTCGATGTGGACGGTCTCCGGCTCCTCCTCCTGGAGGCAGTGCCGGGACACCTCGTCCACCACCGGGAACGGGATGCGGGCGGGCGGTCGTGCCGGGCCGTCTTCGGCGCGTGCGGGGTGATCGAGCGCGGTCATACGAGTCAGTCCCTCCCGCTGTCGTCGTCCGGCCGCTGTGTCTCCTCGGGCGGGGAAGTGGGCCGGAACCTGGGTTTGCGCAGGGGGATCCGCGCGGTCGGCGCATCCGGTTCGGGTCCGCCGGGCCCGCGTGCCGAGACGGTCGGCCCGGCGTCGGGGCGGTGCCGCTGCGGCAGTGGCGCCGTCGGTGCCTCGGAGTCGGGCGCGGGCGGCGCGGTCACCGGCGGCAGCACCGCCGTGTGTCCCGGCTCCTCGTCCAGCTCGCGCACGCTCACCACTGCCGCGAACAGCCCGATCAGCGCCAGCAGTTGGGCCGCGTGCCCGAACGCCCCCGCGCCCGCGCCCACCGGCTCCCCGGCCCCCGTGGCCGCCGCGATCCCCGCCCCCGCGAGGGCGACGAACGCGATCGGCACGAGCAGCGCATGCCGTCGCGACGCCAGGAGTGCCAGCGCGGGCACCAGCAGCGCGAACCACCCGGCGATCACGATGCCGACCGCCGTCAGCACCACCGTGCCGAGCCACAGCCCGGGCAGCGGCGGGAGCGGCTGCGGCGGGTCGGGGTTCGGGGCGCGACGGCGCCACACGACCAGGCCGATCAGCACCGCAAGGCCCGCAGCGCCGCCGATCAGCCCGCCCTCATAGGTGGTTGCGGGCTCGTAGGACAGCTTGATCGTGCCGCCGGACCCGGCCGGGATGCGCCAGCCCTGCTGCCAGCCGTCGAGGCGGACCGGCGTCAGCTCCTTGCCGCCGAGGGTGGCCTTCCAGCCGTCGTTGTAGTTCTCGTACGTGGTCAGGTACATGGCCACACCGGAGCCGACGCTCACCTCGCGGCGGTCGCCGAGCCAGTCCCGGACGGTCAGCTGCCGGGCCGCCGCGGTGGGCTCCGCGACGGTGCCGCGGGTGAGTGTCACGTCCGTCAGGGTGAGCGGTCCGGCGTCCCCCGCCTCGACCCGGTGCGAACCCGCCGTCAGCTCCAACTCGGTGTCGTTGCGCCCCCGTTGGCAGAGGGTCACGTCCACCGCCCGGCGTTCGGTGAGGTCTCGTACCGTCCCCTTCACGCTGGTCTGGTACAGCTCGCCGTCCACCGCCACGTCCGGGCCCTGCCCGCACGGCAGCGAGAACGTCCGGCTCTCCTTCGGCTGGGGCGTGCGGTACTGGTCGAGCGCCGGGATGTAGGCCTCGGACAGCCCCACGGGGAGTTGCAGGTCCTCGTCGGCGACCGGGTTGTGCAGGGTCAGCGGGGCCGTCTTGGTGATCGTGATGTCCAGGCGGTCCGTGGTGATCGGGTCGAAGCGGACCACACCGTTCTCGTCGACACCGGCGATGGTCGCGCCGTCCGGGGAGCTGATGTCGACCTGCGTGGCGCGGGTCGACAGGCCGCCCGCGGGGGCCAGCACCACTTCCCCGATGGGCTGTTTGCCGTTCCAGCGCAGATGGATCGTGGGGCGGTCGCCCGCGATCCACGCCGTCGTCAGATCGCCGTCGGTGAGATTGCGCGCGGACAGGCCCGCGCCGAGGCCGGCTGTCGAGTCGGCGGTGGCGACGATGCGGTTCTGCTGGTCGGGGGCGACCTCGTAGAGCAGCTTGTCGGCCTCCTCGCCCGGCACCGGCACCGCGCTCGCCTTGATCTCGTACGTCCCCGCCGTGGCCGTGGAGAAGCGCCGGTGCAGTCCGGCCTCCGTGCCCGTCGCGGAGAGGCCGGTGGGGTCGGGGGTGCGGTGCAGGGAGATCATCGAGGCGGCGGCGTCGGAGGTGTCGGCGTCCGTCGGGAGCCGCAGGAGCCGGGTCACCTGGATGTGCGGGAGGTCGACCTCGGAGAAGCCGGCACCCGTCAGACCCGAGTGGCGCGCCACCGAGTCGACGATGGTCAGTTTCATCCAACTCGTCTCGCCCGCGGGCGCCTTGATGCTCTGCGTCTGCCCGTTGGGACGCAGGAAGCTGGTCCGCGACCCCTTCTCCGTCTCCACCCGCACCTTGGTCGCCGCCGACCGCACGCTCTCCTGCGGCAGCGGTGTCACCTTGAACGACGACGGCATGTCGTACGAGTCGTTGAAGCCGATCCGCAGCCACTGCCCGTCCGCCGACTCCGGCGCACCCTCCGCCCATGCGGTGTCGGGGTTGCCGTCGAAGGCGTTCACCGGGTCGTACTGGGGGAGGTGGAACAGCCAGTTGCCGCTGGAGGAGGCCGTCACCGAGTGGGCGCCGCGCAGCTGGGCCACCGTCTGGTGGTCGAGGCCCTTGGTCGGCAGGATCTGGTGCGGCTCCTTGCCCGCGTCCTGCACGGCGTCGGGTGCGTTCCGTTCCGAACTCGTATAGGTGTAGGAGGTGTTGGCGCTCACCAGCCCGAACCGGGTGTCCGCGCGGCGCAGTCCGTCGCCGACGATCTGCAGCGGCGGCGAGCCGAGCCCGGGATGGTTGTCGCCGGTCAGGACGGTCGCCCGGCCGCGCAGCTCGGAGGCGAGCGGGAGCAGGGCCTCGGGGCCGCCGGAGACGACGGCGGTGTCCGCGACCGGGTACAGATGGGCCTGGCCCGGGCGGGTCACGTCCTTGTCGGAGGGCTCGTAGATCTCCACCGCCCGCTGCCGTGGATACAACCCCTCCACCTGCAGCGGAGCGTCGTGTGCGATCGTGCCGCCGGTCATGACCGGCCCGAGGCCCGTCACCCGCTCGTACCCGGACTGCTCCAGCGTCCGCTTCACGGTCGAGGTGGGCACCGAGCCGATCTGGTCGGGGTCCAGGTCGTTGCGTACGACGACGTAGTAGATGCCCGCGCGGCTCAAGTAGTCGGCGAGACCGGGGACTTCGCTGCCGGAGGTCAGGGCGTTCTCCACGGCGTCCATCGCGCGCCGGTTGCCGGGGGTGCCGAAGGGGACGTAATCCCGTTGGGCCCAGCGGGACTTGGCGAGGACGTCGAGGGGCTGGTCGATGGGGGCGCCCCAGGTGTAGAGGCCGTGCGCGGTCGCCGGGACGACGAGGGCACGTGAGTCGGGGGAGTACTTCTCCAGCCAACTGGCGGTGGTCTTCCAGTACCTGGGCAGTTCCTGGAAGGAGCCCGGGTTGAGGATCGAGCCGTTCAGGTACGGCCACATCAGGCCCGGGAGGATGAGGATCGCGGCGATCAGCGGGGCGAACCGGCGGCCGCGCACCTGGCGGGCCCCGCGCGGCTCGGCGGCGACACCGACCAGATGGGCCAGCCCCAGCACCAGTGCCAGAGCGAGCCCCGTCTGGAACTTGTAGATGTTGCGGAAGGGGACGAGCCAGCCGTTCAGCCAGTCCTGCACGACCCCGTGGAAGGGTGCGCCGAACGCGCCGCCGTACCCGGCGAGCAGCACCAGCACGCACGACACCACGGTCAGCACCAGCCAGCGCCGCTCGGGCATGTCACGTCTGGCCAGGCCCGCGAGGCCCAGCCCGGCGGCGAGCGCCGAGCAGACGATCACGACCACCGAGGCGGCGACCGTCCACCCGGCCGGCAGCCAGGCCTGGCCGAAGTGCAGATAGGCGACCCAGTTCCCGGCCCCGCGCAGCGCCTCCGTCGCCGACATGGTGGCCGTCGTGGTCTGCGAAGTCTCCACGTACGGCAGGAAGTTCTCGCCGTAGACACCGAGCATGACCAGCGGGATCCACCACCAGGCGGTCGCCACGATCACCCCAGGCACCCACCAGGCGATCAGCTTGCGCTGCCGCGGCCCGGGCGGACGGGACAGCAGATACAGCCCGACCGGGAGCAGCGAGGCGAGCGTGGAGGCGCCGTTGACACCGCCCATGAACGGCACGATCAGCGCCGAGCGCAGGGCTGCGACCCGGGCGGTGCAGCGCTCGTCGGTCAGCGGCAGCAGCACCCAGGGCAGAAAGGCACCGGGCAGCGCGGCCGCCGACGTGGAGCCGACGACGATGGTGAAGACCGGCCACAGCGCGTACGCGACCCCCGCGAGCAGCCGCGATCCGCCGCTGCCGATCCGCAGCCGCTCGGCCAGCCGCAGCGCACCCCAGAAGGCGACGGACACGATCAGCGACATCCACAGCCGCTCGGCCAGCCACACCGGCAGGTGCAGAACATGGGCCAGCCAGTAGAACGGCAGCATCGGCCACAGATAGCCGGCGTACTGGTCCTGGATCCCGCCGAAGGATCCCTGGTCGTGCCACAACTGCCCGAGATCCGAGAAGAACGCACCCGGGTCGACGGTCACACCCAGTTTGGTGTCGAAGGTCTGCCGCCCCGGGTGCACCACCAGGAACAGCAGGAACACCACGGCCCAGAACCCCACCAGCCAGCGCCGCGACCGCGGGCCCTCCGGCGGACCCGAGGTGCCTGCGGTGGTGGGGACGGCAGCCGGAGGAGGGGCCTGGACCGTGGTCGTCATGGGGGACACCGCCGGAGGATGAGGAGAAGGTTCCAGGTGGCGACCTCACGTATCCCCGGCGCTTTCACGACGGTCTCCGCGAGGAACGGCCAGTAGCGGGAGCGCGCCGAGACGACCGTGACGTCGTCGCGGGCGCGCACCTGCCGCAGAGTGGCGCCGATGTGCACGGCGAAGAGGTTCTCGCCGAGGGTGTGCTTGGCCGCTCGTCCGGTACGGCGCCGGTAGCGGGCGCGGGCCCGCTCGGCACCGAAGTAGTGCCACGGCGCCCACTCGTGGCCGCCCCACGGGGACAGCCAGTTGGTGAACGACACATAGATCAGCCCGCCGGGCCGGGTCACCCGGGCGAGCTCGCTCAGAAACGTCTGCGGGTCGGCCACGTGCTCGAGCACGTTGGAGGAGAAGGTCACGTCCGCGGCCCCGTCGCACAGGGGCAGCAGATAGCCGTCCGCGATCACGGCCCCGTCGGGCGGCTTCTCGCCGAGCTCGCTGATGTCGGGCTCGAAGAGATAGGCCTGAGCGCCGCGCCGCCGGAACTCCTCGGTGAAGTACCCGCCACCGCCGCCGACGTCCACGACCGTACGGCCGGCGACGGGCCCGTCGTAGGCCTCGACCTGGTCGGCGGCGTCGCGGGCGAGCAGTTGGTAGCAGGACTCGGGGTCGTCCTGCTCGTGCCGGAAGGCACGGAAGAGGGCGAGGGAGCGGCGTATCGAAGGGTCCTTGAGGCCGGTCACGGTGACCAGCTCCTCACCGCCTCGGCGGCCACCGCACGGAACTGTCTGACCGTACGGTGCCAGCGGTAGCGGGCGGCGCGGTCGCGGGCCGCCTTGCCCATCAGCTCGCGGCGGTGTCCCGACAGGGCGAGCGTGCACCAGGCCGCAGCGAACGAGGACTCCCCGTGCGCGAGCACCCCGGTCTCCCCGTCCACGACGGAGTCGCGCAGTCCGGGCACGTCGAACGCAATGGTCGGCGTCTCACGGGTGGCGGCCTCGGTGACGACCAGCCCCCACCCCTCCACGGCGGACGGATGCAGCAGCAGCCACGCCGCACACAGCAGCCGGTGCTTCTCCGCCTCGGACACGTGGCCCGCGAACTCCACGCCGGGACCGGCGAGTTGCTCCAGCCGCTCGCGTTCCGGCCCGTCGCCGACGATCACGAGCCGGCCGCCGGTGACCGGCCGCACCCGCTCCCAGAGTCTCAGCAGCAGATCGATCCGCTTGTACTCGACGAGTCTGCCCACCGCCACGAACAGCGGCTCGGCCGACCGGTCGGCCCGCGGGCCGGGCTCCTCGACCCCGTTGTGCACGACTCTGATCCGGTCCCGCTCGACCCCGATCGCCCGCAGGGCATGGGCCGTCGAGGGCGAGACGGCGACCAGCAGACTCCGGTGCTGGGCACCGGTCAGCGCCCACTGCTCGAGTCTTCGCCCGATCCGCGCGGCCGGCGTCAGGGGCCCGCCGAACCGCATCTTCCACAGGTCGGAGTGGACGTGGTTGACCAGGCACAGGGTGGGGCCGTGGTGCCACAGGGGCGCGAGGTACGGCATGCCGTTGCAGACCTCGACCAGCAGATCGGTCTCGCCGACCTGCCGGGCGAAGGCCGAGCGGGCACGCAGGTAGTGGGCGAACTCGCCGCCCGCCGACACGACGCGGTAGTCCCGGAAGGCCGCGGGTCCGCCGCACAGCAGCGTCACCTGGTGGCCGAGTCCGGTCAGGCCGTCGGCGAGCCGGTCGACCAGCAGCTCGGAGCCGCCGGCGGCCGGATTGCCGAGATCCCGATGGGCAAGGAAAACGATTCGGCGCGGTTGTGGGGGGAGCGCCGGAGGGTGTTGCTGCGACGCCAGGGGGAACGCGGCGGCGCGCAGCGAGGACGGCACGTGCTGGGGCATGGGTGCTCCAACTCGTCTCAGGGTGCGGAACTCAGTGGTGGCTTTCTGGACTTGCTGTGGGGGGACTGAGCTCTTCATGGGCGGGGGGTGTGGAAGGGTTGTGCTCGGGTGGGGATGGACAGTTTTCGCCCACCCGTTCGCCACGGCTACTCACGAAGGTGACAAATTCCCGGCTTATTAGAACTGACGTCATGTCACATCGTGAGCTGACTCTGGGATTCTTCGGACGAATCGGGGCGTTTACGTCCTCGTGCCACCAGAACCCCGCCAACCACCGCCAGTGCAAATCCGGCCACAGCGGCGCCGATCGGCAACGTCTGCCCCACCATGCGCAGTTGGCCACTCTCCTTCTTGGCCAGTTTCACCTGGGACTTCTGCGTCTCAGTGGTGAACCCCAGTTTCCGGCTGTCCAGCAGGACCACCGCGTCCTTCTTCGTGCCGGGGGCGCGCAGGGTGCGGCGCGGGCCGACCTGGGCGTAGAGCACCCGGCCGGTGCGCTGGTCGACGACCAGCTCGATGCCGTGGTTGGAGTACCACTCCTCGGCCAGGACCTGCGGTTTGTTCTTCTGTCCGACGATCGTGCCGGGCACCAGCCGCGTCCCGATCTTCACCGGTGAGACGGTCCCGGTGAACCGGTACCCCTGGTATCCCTGAATCTTCCTGGTGCCCGAGTAGTGCAAAGTGACGGTCGAGCCAAGGGAGTTGTCCCACCACTGGTACGAGCGTCGCTGCACGTCGAAGGGGAATTTCAGGTAGGCGTCGCCCTCGAAGTAGGGGTTCTCCTTGCAGCAGTGCACGGGCTGGTTGGTGTGCCGGTTGGTGACCCACCGGTTCAGGAAGAACTCCAGCGCATCGTGCGGATCGGCGGCCGGCAGCGACTTGTCCGTGTCCACCGTCGTCGTCACGTCCCACACCGCCCGCCCGCTCTTCTCGCTGTCCGCGACGTTGCCGCGCACCTGCTGGGTGACCGTGATCCGCTTGTCGTGCACGGTCTCGATCTCGTCGGTGTCGAAGTAACTGCCGGTGCCGCGGTAGACGGCTGTGGTGTCGATGTCGATCGGGTTCACGGCGGCCCGCGGCTCGACGTACCAGGCCAGCATCGGCGCCAGGACCAGCAGAAACGTGCCGAGTCCCAGCAGAATCAGAGAGAGGGGCGAGGCTGTACGGCGCATCCGGGCACTCCAGGGGCGTCAGGTGACGGAGTTCGGGCCGCTCTGGTCCTGTCTTTCGGGTCAGGCCGGCTGCGAGGAGCAGCACTTTTCGGCCGACCCGAGCGGGGTCTGGTGCGTGCAGCTGCAAGGCGGAGGAGGGCGTCGACGCGGAGCGTCGGCAACCGACGACAACGCCGCAGATGCGCGTGCCAGACCCCGCTACGCCGGACTGATCCGAAAGACAGGGCCTTTGTGGCCGGAGACCGTAGGCTGCTCTTGACGGGGTGTCAATGCTTGTCGAGACTGGGCCGACAGGCAGGGGTGGGGCACCGGGGTGGGGAAGACCTCCGGACAGAGAGGCTGACCCTGCGATGTCCAGACTGCTCGCCGCCGCGCTCACCGTCGTGGCCGCCGCGGCCCTCGCCGTCGGCGCTGCCTTCGGCATCGTCGCGCTGCTCGACGCGACGCCCGACCAGCCCAACACCCCCTTGATCACGTACGAGCAAGCCGGGCAAGGGAGTTGACCGTGACGCCCGCCCGCTCGCCGGCCGTCACCACCCGCTCGGCCTGGCACGACGTCCCCCGTCTCCAGGTCCGGCGCTTCGCCGCCCTGGCCATGGCCGAGGCGCCCGCGCTCGCCGAGGAGATCCTGAGCGAGATCCGCCGCGAGTACCCGCACCTGCCCGTCGTCCTCGACGAGTCGGGCGAGCCCATGGCCCTGGTCGGCATCCGCCGCGCCATCGAGGTCTTCGTCCAGCACCTGGAGCAGTCCGAGGGCCGCCCCTCGGTCCCACCGGGCGTCTTCCAGGAGTTCGGCCGCGGCGAGGGCCTGCACGGCCGCTCCCTCGACTCGCTGCAGGCGATCTACCGCATGGGCGTACGCCTGGCCTGGCGCCGCTTCGCCGAGATCGGCCAGCGCGTCGAGATCCCGCCACCGGCGATGTACGAACTCGTCGACGCGGGCTACGAGTACCTCGACGGCCTGGTCGACCAGTCCGTACGCGGCTACGCGGAGGCGGCGGCCCGCCAGGCCGGGGAGCGGCTGCGGCTCCAGCGCCGCCTGATGGAGCTGCTGCTCGCCGAGTACCACCGCGGCGACCCGGCCGACGCGCTCACCGAACGCGCCGCCCGCGTCGGCTGGCCGCTGCCGCACAAGGTCGCGGTGGGCGTGCTGCTGCGCCCGGCGCGGGAGGCGGTGGCACCCGCGGTGGGGCAGGGGGTGCTGCTCGACATGGAGTACGAGCAGCCCCGCATGGTCGTGCCCGAACCGGACGCCGCCGGGCGCCCCGAACTGCTGCACCGGGCGCTGACCGGCTGGTCCGGCGCGATCGGACCGCCCGTCCCGCTGGCCGACGCGGCGAAGTCGCTGCGCTGGGCCGAGGCGGCCGTACGCCTGATGGAACGGGGGCTGCTGCCCGCCGGGGACGTCCTGTACTGCACGCAGCACACCGAGGCGCTGGTCCTCCTGCAGCCCGAGGAACTGATCGACGACCTCGCCCTGCGCTGCCTCGCACCGCTCGCCCACTGCGGGCCGACGCACGGGCGCCGGCTTGCCGAAACGTTACTGGCGTGGCTGGAGACACGGGGCGGGGCGCCGGAGGTCGCCGCACGGCTCGGGGTTCATCCGCAGACGGTGCGCTACCGCCTGCGGCAGATCCGGGAGCTGTGGGGCGACGAGATCGACGACCCCGACCGCCGCTTCGAGCTGGAACTGGTGCTCAGGGCACAGAGGCTGAGGGGGGTGCTGGGGGAGACGGGGCGTCAGAGGCCGTAGCGGCTCTTCATGTGCCGCCAGAAGTCACGGAGCATCCACTTGTCGAACTCGGTGATCTGCGTGGCGCTGCCGGCGTTCATCAAGAAGCAGCACTGGCCGGTCGGGGTCCAGTCGTAGAAGTCGTCGAGGCCGAAGGTGTGCCCGACCTCATGCAGATAGATATGGATGTCCTCCTGGCTCAGCGCGCCGGTGAAGTACTCCTGCCCGACCCGCTGCCCCCAGTCCCCGCCGGCACCGCCCTGGAACCCCTTGGTCAGCCACAGTGACTGGTCGTAGTGACGGGCCGCGCCGCCCGGGCACTTGGAGTAGTTCCCGTCCTGGTGGAAGAAGCGCCCGCAGTCGGGGGCGCACTGCGGAGAGCCTCCGCTGTCCAGGTTCCCGGCGTAGACGTCGACGGAGTTGTCGCTCCACTGCAGGGTGGACCGGTTCTTGACCGCCCAGCCGACGATGTTGACGGGCACGGTGGTGTACGGCCAGGCGTTGGTGCCGGTGCCGTTGTCGAGCATGGCGGCCGTCCACTTGCCGAACTGCTTCTTCAGCGCGGTGTGGATCTGGTCGCGGAGGGCGGCGCTGACGGGGGCGTCGGAGTCCCAGCGGACGCAGTAGTTGACGCTTCCCTTGGTGGCCATGATCTGGTCCCAGCCGTAGTTGCGGAAGCCGTAGAGGTCGGGGTAGGTCGACTCGACGTGATGCCAGACCTCGTTCAGCGGCTGCACCAGACTGGCGGGCGGATTCCAGTTGTCGGCGGCCCGGGCGGGCGCCGCGGTCGTCCCGGCGGTGCCGATGAGGGAGACGAGGGCGGCGAGCAGGGTGACGAGACGCGCGATGCGGGTGCGCAAGGTGAACTCCCTTCGTGGGGGCGGGATTTCACCTGGAGGTTGCCGCCGGGGCGCAGGAGGTTGCCGCTCCGCGTCACTTTCCGCGCAGCGCACGCCACGCTTCGTAATGGTCCAGGACTGTCTCCTCGATCGGGCGGTAGGTGATCCCCAAGTCCCGGACGCTGCGGCCGTTGTCGACGCGGAACCTGATGCCGAGGTGCTTGCGGATGTAGTCCTGGGTGAGCCCGAAGGCGGGGCCGAGAACACGAACGGGCCAGTGGGGCAGCCGAGTTCGGGGAATCCGCAGATCCCTCGGATACCGGGTCCGGATGATGCGCGCCATGTCGTGGAAGGACGACATCGTCTCGGCGGCGAGGATGTAGCGCCCGTGCGCGTCGGCCTTCTCGGCCGCGGCGATGTGCGCGTCGGCCACGTCTCTCACGTCGACCGTGGTGAAGCTGAAGTCGGGGGCGCCGTAGAAGAAGTACCCCTTGAAGAGCTCCTCGAGAAGGAACAGGCTGCCGGACTCGGAGGCGGGCGTGAGCGAGGGCCCGAGCACGAGCCCCGGATTGACGGAAACCATGTGCCAGCGGTCCTGGGAGCGTTCGGCCTCCCAAGCGGCCTGCTCCGCGACGGTCTTGGCGTAGTGGTACGGATTGTTCTCGACGGTGCTGGTGGTGTTGAAGTAGTCCTCGCTCAACACCTGCCCCTCCATCGCCAGCACATCGACGTAGTCCCCGAAGACCGCACCCACGGTGGAGGTGAACACGAGCCTCCGTACCGTCGGCGTCCGCTCCACACTCCCGACGACATTCCGTGTCCCTACGAGCGCGGGCTCGACCATGTCCCGCTGCCCGTCCTTGATCTTCTCCGGCATGAAGAAGGGCGAGGCGACATGAAAGACGACCTCGCACCCCTTCATGGCCTCGTCGAAGGCCCCGTCGACGAGCAGATCGGCCTCGAACAGCTCCAGCTGACCGGGGAAGCGGTCCTGCAGCTCCGTCAGGGGCTTCACCTTCACGGCGTTGGACGTGCTCCGCACAGTGGCCCGCACGCGATACCCACGCTCCAACAGCCGCAGCACCAGATGACTCCCGACGAATCCACTGCCGCCGGTCACCAGCACGGGTTCCCCGACCGCGGCCCTGTCCATGCTGCCTCCTCGCGCTTCGATCCACTCCTGTACCGCATCCTGAGATCAGAATGAGGCATCCACTGGTCGGCAGGAATAGGGCGGTTATCGTTTGACCCGTCCACGGACGGCAAGCACGGCGAGACCGAGCAGGATCGGTTCGGTCAATCGGGACGCCATCTCGATGTATGTACCTGCCGTGGTCAGATTCTGGCCTGAAGTGCGAAAGATGACAGAGTTCATCACCACTCGGAGGCTTTGGTCTAATCGTTCGCCGGAGGACACAACCGGCTTTGCATGGCCGTGTCCTGCGGGAATTCCCCAGAGTGTCATCGCGAGGACCGTGGCTGTCATGGCGAGCAGGAGCCAGACGAGAGCGCGGGTCGCCCGCAGCCCGTAACCGGACAAAGCCCAGTACGCCGCGAGCAGACTGCGTTCGGCCCTGGGCGCCTCCGGTGCATGACGGCGCATTTCCATCTCGCCGTAGTAGAAGTCCGCGGCGCCGGGCTCGTTCTTGCTGTCCTCGAAGGATTTCCGCAGGGCCCGGTACACGGGTGCCAGTGCCGCGGGCCGAGCGTCCGCCTCGCCGGACTCGTCTCGTCTCCATTCCCGGGCGGCCGACGGCTGACTCGCGCGCCAGTAGTGCTCCTCGATCAGAGTGCGGCGCGCTGTGAAGCGCACGGGACGCCAGCGTTGCCAGTGGACTTGGGCCGGAACCTCGGCGAAGGAGCAGGTGCCTTCCAGCTTCAGTTGGTCCAAGTGCACGATCCCGGTGAAGGGGCAGCACGACAGATCAACATCGGCCAGAACCAGGTGTGCTGCGTCCACGCCATGCAGCGACACGATGCGCACGGTGGCGCTGCCGTCCGGGACGGGGTCGACCATCGTCTCGTCCAGGGGGCGCCCGGTGGCGAGAACAAAGGGCTTGGATTCAGCGGAGATACTGAGGGGGTATTCGAAGACCGCCAGTGCGAAGTCCGCGGTGGCATGGCGCAGGCGCACGCTGGTCAGCGAGGACCAACGCGTTCGTCGGCACACCAGGCGACATGCGGCGATGTTGATCGTCACGGGAGCGTTGAAGACGGCATCGGACAGTTGCAACTCCGCTGCGCACGACAGCGGTCCGAGCTGGGCGGTGCGCTCGAAGACCACCGATGTGAAGTTGGCGTCGCCGGCCAGGACCGTGGCGTCGAACCTGGTGTCGTGTGCGAACTTGGCCGAGCCGAACGTGGTCGCCCGTGCGAATGTCGCCGAGGCGAACCTGGCGTCCTTGAGGAAGTGCGCGAAGCTGAACTCGGCGCCATCTTGGAAGACCGCCGACTCGAACCAGGCTGAGCCCTCGAAGGTCGTACGGCTGAAGTCGGCCTCCACCTCGAAGCCAGACGAGTTGAACTCCGCATATTCCTCGAAGGTTGCGGCCTTGAACTTTGCGCCGCCGCAAAATCTGGCCGACTCGAATCTGGCATCTCCTTTGAAGGAGGCCGATTCGAATGTGACGTGGCCGTTGAACTTCGCCCAGGCGAATTCGGCTTCGTTGTTGAAGGTCGCTGAAGCGAATCCGGCGATGCCCTCGAAGCTCGTCGTCGACCCACCGAACCTGGCGGCGCCCTCGAAGACTGCAGATTCGAACCATGCGGATTTCCGAAAAGTCGCTGATCTGAACTCGGCGTCGCCCCAAAAAGTTGCCGAACCGAACCGCGCATCGCCCTGGAACACCGTCTCCTCGAAGCCTGCGGCCGTGTTGAAAGTCGCGGAGACAAAAGCGGCGTGGCCCTCGAAGGTCGCTGAGTTGAAGGCGGCGTCGCCGTCGAAGACTGCTGCATCGAAGTCGGCATAACCCTTGAAGACCGCCCGGCTGAAGGAGGCCGCGGACAGGCGGGGACGTCCGCTTTCCGGGTCGCGCACGGCGTTCAGCAACCGGCTGAGCAAGGAGGCGTCGAGGGTGGTGCCGCGGTGGTCGACGCGGCTCCCCGCGGACAGGGACGAGAGGTAGTCGTCACGGTCCGTGTCGGAGAGGTGAGCAAGACATTCGCTGTGAGGAGCGACTGCACGACCGGTACAGCCCTCCTCCCCGTCCGGCGAGTCCACCCCGTGACCGCAGCGCAGCCAGGAGATGGGTGGAGGTGTGAGCACCATGCCAGGGCAGACGCAGCGCCGTTCCGGGCAGTTGCAGTGGCATGCATACGCCGGACCTGTCCTGGCCATGAGGACCAGGACAGGCTCGCGTAACGGTGCAGGGCTGACGGCAGGGCGGGCTGCAGGATCAGCCCGTTGCGCTGCGCTCCTTCGCGGAAGTCCGCCGGGACGTCTGATCGTCCAGGTGGACAACGACAGTCGTATAGAACCGATTCACGGCATCGTCCACGCTGCGGATGAAGCCCGTTTCGGCGTTGCCGCGGCCGCTGCCCATGCTCTTCAAGAGGGACAGACGGAAACCGGTGATCCGGATGGCGGTGTTCTTGGGCAGCATGTCGGCCGGCTCTGGGCGCAGGCGCTCCAGGGTGCCGCGGGGGCCGCCCGTCTCGCCGTCGACCAGGGTTTCCACGTGAAGATCAGCCGGTGCTGCCTCCAGCCGGCGAATGAGGCGCTTGGCCCAAGTCAGCGGGTAGCCCTGGTCCGGCGCCGGAATCTCGAAGGACGTGCGCAGTTTGCCGGTCCGCAGGTCGGCGGCGACGGCGAGCAGGCCCGGCGTGCCTTCGATGCGCAGCTCCGCCTGGAGTCTGCCGTCGGCGCAGAGCCGGTCGGCCAGTTCGGAACGACGGGCTCCGGGATCCGTTCCGCGCTTGGCCCGCTGGACGGGCAGGACCTTCTGGCCGAGTTCGCCACCGAGGCCGAGGCACACCTGGCGGACGAGCCGCTCCCAGCTCTGCACCACTTCCAGCGCGCGCGGGTCACCCTGACACAGGGTCTCGTCGTCGATGCCGTTGCGTACGGGCACCCAGGCCGAGCCCATGTTCTGGAAGCCGTGGCACCCCGAGTTCTCGTGCTGCAGATAGTGCAGCAGTTCCTGGAGCAGCCAGGCGTGCGCCGCGTTCCCGACGCCCTCGTGGCGGATCAACAGCTGTGCCTGGTGGGCGACTTCGGCCCAGGAGAGATGCCGTAGAGCCACCTTGTGCTTGCGCCGTCCGTCGATCTTGACGTCGACGAGGGGACTGCCCTCCAGGGCGACGTCGTTCGACAGCGTGATGACCGCCTCGTAGCCACGGCGCGCGGCGATGTCCATGTAGGCCTGCACCTGGTCGGACTTGAGGGCGTTGCCGTTGGTCTTGGTCTCCACCAGCGCCGTCCACAGCTTCCCCGCCCGTTCGACGCGGATCACCCCGTCGGGGCGCCGGGGCGTGTCGCCGTGCGGTAGGGAGACCTCGGTGAACGTCTCCATACGGCCTGCCGGTGCCCCGAACGCCGCGGTGAGCCGTCTGCCGAACTCGGGCACCTGCGCCATCACCGACAGCAGTACCGAGGTGGCTCGCATCTCGCGGTCCCGGTCGCTCTTGAGCACGGAGACCGGGAAGAGCCGGGCTTCCCGCCACGACTCGTTCTCCGCCAGCGACTTCTTGGTCACCTTGGGCAGGGTGACCTTCTTCTTGGCCGTACGAGGGCGTGCGGCCGTCTTCTGCGGGGCGGCCGCGGACTCCATGTCGGGCCGCCGGGGAGCGGGGATGGCATCGAGCGCCGCCTGCGGAAGGGGTTCCACGGGCGGGGGTGCTGCGGAGGGGGCGAGGTCGGCCTGCGTGCCGTTCTCGGCACCGCTCAGCGTTTCGGCTTCGGTTGTCTCTGCCGCATCGTCGTCGATGTCGACGCCGAAGTCCGTTGCCAGTCCGGCCAGTCCGTTGTCGTAGCCCTGGCCGACGGCGCGGAACTTCCATTCCTGGCCGCGCCGGTACAGCTCACCGAAGATGATCGCGCTCACCGATCCGGCGTCGTCGATCGCGAAGCGCAGCAGGTGCTCGCCCGCAGCGTCGGCCAGCGTCACCTGCAGGTCGTCGAGTTCCCCGAAGCGGGCGCTCTCGTACCGGCTCGCGGCCACGACGATCCGGTCGACGTCGGCCGCCACCGCGGTGAGATCGAAGCTGATCCGGTCCTCGTTGCCGTCCTCCGTGGGCGTCTTGCCCAGCAGCTGCACGCTTCCGTCAGCGGCCACCGGGTTGTTGTAGAAGTAGAAGTCGGTGTCGCTGCGGACCTTGCCGTTCGCGTCCAGCAGCAGAACGGACACGTCCGCGTCGCCCTCGCCGCTCGGACTGGTCCAGCCGAGACCGACGATGACGGAACCGGCGTTCTCGCTCAGGCTCGTCAGAGACACGTTCGAGCCCTTGACCATTTCGTGCACGGAACCCCCCAATCACATACTCAGGGCGCCGTGGACCCCTCCCGTCCCGGCTGCCCAACGTGCGACATGACGTGACGTGTCGCACTTGGGAGACAGTAATACCCCAGCGGGCACAAGGCGGTCTGCGCAGAACCATTGCCCGGGCAAACAAGCTACGCCTAACCTGTGTTCGTCATGCCGATCGTCTGTTGAAATTTCGAACACAGACGCCTAGGAAAATAAGGGAGGGGGCCGGTCGTGGGACGCCTCGTACCTGCCGTGACCCGGGCTCTCGACATTCTCGAGCTCTTCCTCGACGGGGACGGGACGCTCTCCGCCCCCGACATAGTGCGCAAGCTGCAGCTGCCGCGCACCACCGTGCACGAGCTGGTCACCACGCTCGCCGCCCGGTCGTACATCGTCCAGGTGCCGGGGCAGCCCGGACGCTACCGGCTGGGTGTGCGGCCTTACCAGCTCGGCAGCCGGTACGCCGAGCAGCTGGACCTCGCCGCCGAGGGGCAGCAGGTCGCCCGGTCCGTCGCCGAGACCTGCGACGAGACCGTGCACGTGGCGATCCTCGAGGGCACCGACGTCATCTACATCGCCAAGGTGGACTCGACGCATGCGGTGCGGATGGTGTCCGCCGCCGGGCGCCGGCTGCCCGCGCACTGCACGTCCGTCGGGAAGATGCTGCTGGCCTCCCTTCCGGAGCAGGAACTCACCGCGCGCATCCCGGACGACGCCGAACTCGTCGCGATGACACCCAACAGCATCACCGAGCCGGCCGCCCTGCGCGAGGCCCTCGCACAGATCCGGCAGCGGGGGATCGCGGTCGAGAGCCGGGAGTCCAACCCGGACGTGAGCTGTGTGGCCGCGCCCGTGCGGGACCGTACGGGGCAGGTCGTCGCCGCACTTTCCATCTCCGTCCCCATGATCCGCTGGAGCGACGACCGCCGCGCCGAGCTGGAGCAGCTCGCCGCCAAGGGCGCCGTCGAGCTCTCGGAGCGCCTCGGCCACCGGACCGTCGCATGACGGCGTACGAGGTGGCGGTGCGCGCCGAGGCGACCCTGGGCGAGGGCCCGACGTGGGACGCGGACGCCGGGCGGCTGATCTGGATCGACATTCTGGGTGCACGGGTGTACACGTACGACCCTGTCTCGGGTCGTCGCACGGTGCGGGTGACCGACCAGCACGTGGGCGCGGCGAAGCCGAGGGCCGGCGGCGGTCTGGTCCTCAACCTCCGCGACGGCGTCGGGCTCGTCGACCCGGACGGCGGTTTCCGCTGGCTGCATCGCGAGGTCGTGCCCGGCCGGCGTGCCAACGACGCCGCCGTCGCCCCCGACGGCTCGCTGTGGGCCGGCACCATGCGCTACGACGAGGCCCCCGGCGGCGGCACGCTCTCCCGGATCACGGGGGAGGGGGATGTCGAGACGGTTCTCGACGACGTCGCCGTCAGCAACGGCACCGGGTGGAGTCCCGACGGGCGGCTCATGTACTACGTCGACTCGCCGACACGGCAGGTCGACGTCTTCCACCACGAGGGCGGCCGGGTCGCGGACCGGCGCCGGTTCGCGCAGATCGAGGAGGACGCCGGCTTTCCCGACGGGCTGACGGTCGATGCCGACGGCTGTGTGTGGGTGGCCCTGTGGGACGGCGCTGCGGTACGTCGCTACACGCCCGACGGCGAACTGGACCGCGTGATCGAACTGCCCACGCCCCGGGTGACCGCCTGCGCCTTCGGCGGCTCGGACCTGACCGACCTGTACATCACGACGGCCCGCGTCGGCCTCGCGGCACCCCACCCGGTGGCGGGCTCTCTGCTGGTCGTCCCCGGCGCCGGAAAGGGCCTGCCGCAGCCGGCGTTCGCGGGCTGAGCACGGGTGCGGGCCCCGCCGCGCGGGCCCGCACCGCCAGCAGGTCGTCGGGGCGGCGCAGGGCGCGGGAGACCGCGCCGATCTCGCGGAGCAGGTCCGTGGTGTCGGGGTCGTGCCCGCCCTCGCCGTCCGTCGACCAGCGCCGCGCCTCGACGGCGTCCTGGATCGCCACGGCGGAGGCGAGCGCCCTCGCCCGGTCCGGCTCGAAGCCGAGGGCGAGCGCTCCCTCGTACGCCCTGTGGCGCCCGTCCTCGTCGATGTGCCGGGCCAGCGGCAGCAGCACGTCGCGGATGAACGTCTCCCGGCGGATCAGCCGCAGCTCCGGCGTGGCGCGCAGGACGAAGGAGACGCCGCCGCCGTTCACGGTGCGCATCAGCAGGTACAGCGGTCGCAGCCGGTGGTGGGCGAGCCGCACCCGCCAGCGCTCGTGCAGGTACTGGCCGGCGTGCGGCAGGATGAACCCGACCGCGATCAGAAGGGCGGAGAGGCAGGCCAGCGGGGGTGCCACGGCCGTGCTCAGCCAGTCCAGGTCATGGCCGGTCCAGCGGGCCACCACCGCCGGCAACTTGACGGCGTAGAAGGAGAGTTGGGCCGCGTACCCGACGCCGAGGAACTTCAGGCCCCAGCGCAGCCAGGCGTCGAGCCCGTCGGTGCGCACCCAGTTCCAGATCAGTCCCGAGGTGATCACGGTGGCCACGGCCTGCGCGAGCAGGTAGAGCAGGATCATCTCGCGCATGTACGGGGTGTTGGCGTAGTACGTGTCCAGGTCGCGCAGTCGTTCCACCGGGGCGTCCGCCAGGGCGAACAGCACCCACAGGGCGACGATCACGCCGAGCGAGCCCGCGACGACCCAGCGCACGGCGCGGACGGTCGCCGCCGAGCGGTCGCCCAGGCCGTTGCGCCAGGCGATGATCAGCAGCAGGCAGGAGCCGCAGAACGCGGTCAGCAGCGAGTACACCCAGGGGGCCGAGATGTTCGGCACGCCGGTGATCCGGTTGACCCGGGCGATGGTCGACGGTGCCACGAACACGAACACCGCGCAGGCGACGAGCAGTACGCCGCCGACGGCGCGCAGCAGCGGGTCGCTCCACAGCCGGATGATGGTGGGCAGTTTGATCGCGAGGGCGGCGGTCAGCACGCCGGCCGGGATCCACCAGAACGACGGGTAGAACTCGTTGACGAACCCGGTGGGCGACCAGGCGAGTTGGGTCAGGGCCGCGGTCACCGCTGCGTTCACCGGCGCCCGCGGTAGCCGAGGGACCGCCGCAGCGGGTCGAGCGGGGTCTCGGCGGCCCGCCGCGTCAGCAGGGGCCTGAGCTCCGCGGCGAGCCGGTGCCCGAAGTCGTCCGCCTCCGCCTCGTCGTCCGCACGGGAACCGTCACGGGCCGCCACCGACAGCGCGTCGCTCTTGAGGTCCGTCCATTCACGGCGGCCGGCCAGTGCCGCTCCCGCCAGGTGATGGTGACTGTGCCCGGCGTGCAGATGCCACAACTCGTGTCCCAGGATGACCAGTTGCTGCATCGCCTCGGCCCGTTCCTCGACGATGACCAGGTCGAAGTCCTGGAAGCCCACCCAGAGGCCGGTCACCTCGATCTCGTCCGGGAAGCGCTCGAAGCGCAGTTCGACCGGTCGCCCGCCGCGCCGCGCGCTCATCTCCTCGCACAGTGCCCGGCACAGCTCCCGCGCGTCGGCCGGCGGGCATGGTCTCGCCCGCACCGCGGCGGCCAGGCCGGCGGTGAGCTCCCGCATCCCGGTGGCTCGTCGCGAGCGCCACAGCCGTAGACCGGCAGTGAACCGGGCGGTCCTCTGCCGCGCGCCCGCGAAATCCATCGCTCGGTTCCCCCTCTCGCCGCCGCACAGCAGGCGGTCCGAGACTACGCCGTCGTACCGGTCGTTCAACCCGGAACGACTGCCCCTGGCTGGAAAGTCCTGCCCAAACCATTGACTGGCAAGCGCTTCCTATTTACGGTCCCGTTCGAAGTTACGAGCACATTCCGATATATCGAACAGGACTCTGAGCGCGATTTCTCGAACAGTAAGGGCAGGGCATGGGACGACCTGACCTGAACCGCAGGCAACTTCTGGCGACCGCCGGCGCACTGGCCGTCGCCGGCAGCTTCGGCTTCGCCGCCCTCGGCACCGGCGCCGACGCGCTGGCCTCCGACGCGGACACACGGGTGCGGTACTGGAACCTCTTCAGCGGCGGCGACGGCGCCAACATGATTGCGATGCTGGATGCCTTCCGCAAGGAGCACCCCGGCATCGCGGTGAAGGACTCCACGCTCCAGTGGGGCAACCCCTTCTACACCAAGCTGGCCATGGCCGCCGCCGGCAACCGCGCCCCCGAGCTCTCGGTCATGCACATGGGCCGGGTCGCCGGCTTCTCACCGGGCCGGCTCCTCGACCCGTGGGACGTCGACCTGCTCGCCGAGTACGGCGTGCGGCAGGAGGACTACAACCCCGCGCTGTGGAGCCGCGGTGTCATCGACGGCAAGCTCTACGCCCTGCCGCTCGACATCCACGTCCAGCTCTGCTTCTACCGCAGGGACGTGCTGAAGAAGGCCGGCCTGCTCGGCGCGGACGGCCTGATGATCCCGGTCACCTCCACCGACGAGTGGTTCGACGTCCTGAAGAAGGCGAAAAAGGTCCAGAAGAAGGGCCTGCAGACCATCGGCCTGTGGACCAACGACCAGAACTTCCAGTGGTGGTTCTTCGTCGCCTTCTACACCCAGCTGGGCGGCGAGTGGTTCAACGACGCCCGCACCGAGGTCCTCTTCGACGTCGACAAGGCCACCCGGGTCCTGGAGTTCTTCCGGCAGCACGTCACCGACGGCTACGTCATCCCCGGTGCGCCCACCGGCGAGCAGTTCATCAACGGTGCCCCCTTCACCTGGGAGGGCAACTGGTCCGTGCCGGTCTTCTCCGGCGCCGAGCTGGACTACGGCGCCACCCCGCTGCCGCCCGTCTTCGGCAAGCAGGCCACCCACGCCGAGTCGCACTCCTTCGTGCTGCCCCACCGGTCGGGCCGCGGCGGTGCCACCAACCGGGCCGCGCACGAGCTGGCCGCGTACGTCGTCCGGCATGCCCTGCAGTGGGCGGCCGGCGGACACATCCCCGCGTACCGGCCGACGCTCTCCACGGCGGCGTACCGGAAGCTCACCCCACAGAACGAGTACGTGAGCGCCATGAACCACCAGGCCACCGAGCCGAAGGTGTGGTTCGCGGGCTCCACCGGCGTCCTCGCCCAGGACCTCGGACCGATGGTCGTCTCCTCGACGATGGGCTCCGCGCGGCCGGCCACGGTCGCACAGCGGATGAAGAAAGAGCTCGTCAAGCTGCTCGCCTCGAAGAACCCGATGGACGGCAGGACCGCCGCGCAGGGAGGTGCGGTCGCATGACGACCAGCGCTCAGACCGTCGTCGCGCCGGCGCGCGCACGGACCGCCGCCGCGACCGCGACCGTACGCCGCAAGCAGGGCTTCCAGCACGGGGGCTGGTTCATCGCCCCGTTCCTGGCGCTCTTCGTCCTGTTCGTGATCTGGCCGCTGCTGCGCGGCGTCTACCTCAGTTTCACGGACGCCAACATCTCCGGCGACGGCGCGAGCTTCATCGGCCTCGACAACTACCGCGAGGCCCTGCACGACCAGCTGATGTGGGACGCGCTCGGCCACAGCGCGTACTTCACGCTGCTGGTCGTGCCCTGCATCACGGTCCTCGCCTGTCTGCTCGCGCTGCTCGCGCACAACATCGAGCGCGGCAAATGGCTGTGGCGGCTGTGCTTCTTCGTACCGTTCCTGCTGCCGTCGACCGTCGCGGGCAACCTGTTCCAGTGGCTGTTCACCCAGGGCATCGGCATGTTCAACCACACCCTCGGCATCGACACGCCCTGGCTGACCGACAAGTCGTACGCCATGCTCGCCATCGTCATCGAGACGCTGTGGTGGACGGTCGGCTTCTCGTTCCTGCTCTACCTCGCGGCGCTCCAGGGCATCCCCGACCACCTCTACGAGGCCGCCAAGCTGGACGGGGCCAACGCCTGGCACCGCATGGTCCACATCACGCTGCCGATGCTGCGCAACATCACCGGCCTGGTGATCGCGCTCCAGGTCCTCGCCTCGCTCCAGCTCTTCGACCAGGCCGTCGTGATGATGGACTTCGGCCCGGGACCCGAACTCAGCACCCGCTCCTTCGTCCAGTACACCCTCGAACAGGGCTTCACCAGCTACCGCGTGGGCTACGCCTCCGCGATGTCCATCATCTTCTTCGTGATCATCGCAGTCGTCGCCCTGGCGCGGATGTGGCTGCTGCGCAACCGTGAGGAGGGCGGCCGATGACCACCGCCGAGACGACCGTACGCACCGTACGCACCAAGTCCCGCAAGCCCTGGACGCCCGGCCAGATCGTCCTCACGCTGCTCGGCGTCGCCGTCTCCGCCGTGTTCGTGGCGCCCATCGCGGCGGCCCTGCTCACCTCGCTCAAGTCCGAGGCCGAAGCCGCCGAGATCCCGCCGCACTGGCTGCCGAGGATCTGGACGGGCCAGGCGTGGAAAGCCCTCTACGAGACCGGCAACATCACCAACTGGTTCGTCAACTCGCTGGTCGTCTCGGTGTGTGTGACCACCGTCGTGCTGGTCGTGAGCGCCCTCGCCGGATACGGCTTCGCCCGCACCGAGTTCCGCGGCAAGGGCGTCCTCATGGGCATCGTGATGTCGGGCCTGATGATCTCCCCCGCCGTCCTCGGCGTCCCCCTCTTCACCACCGTCCAGCAGATGGGCATGGTCGACACCTACTGGGGGATGATCCTGCCGCAGTGCGCGCCCGCCGCGATGGTCTACATCCTCTACAAGTTCTTCCAGGGCCTCCCGCGCGAACTCGAGGAGGCGGCCTTCATCGACGGCGCGGGCCGCTGGCGGGTCTTCTTCACCATCGTCGTCCCGCTCTCGCGCCCCTCCCTCGCCGCGGTCGGCATCTTCACCTTCATCGCCTCGTGGAACAACTTCCTGTGGCCCTACATGGTGACCAACAACCCCGACCTGATGACCATGCCGAACGGCATCGCGACCGTCATGAACTCCTACGGCATCCAGTGGGCCCAGCTCATGGCCGGCGGCCTGATGGCAGGTCTCCCGCTGATCATCGTCTTCGTCTTCTTCCAGCGGCAGATCGTGGCGGGTGTCGCGCACACCGGCCTGGCCGGTCAGTAACCACCCCGAGGGGAGCTCGAGTTGAAGAGATTCAGACTCGCCGCGCTGCTCGCCGCCGCGGCCATCGCCCTGCTGCCGGCCACCGCGCAGGCGGACGTGACCTACCCCGACCCACTCCCGCTCACCGGCCAGCAGATCATCCACGACCCCACCGTCATCCACCTCGAGTCCGGCGGCTACGCGGCCTATTCGACCGGCGGCGTGATCGGCGCCCGCCTCTCGAAGGACCTGCACCACTGGGACGACGCGGGCAACGCCTTCGCCCAGCCGCCGAGTTGGTGGTACGAGTACAACGACACCGGGGACCCCTGGGCACCGGACATCTCCTACCGGTCCGGCAGGTACTGGCTGTACTACGCCGTCTCGTCCTGGGGCACGAACCACTCCGCGATCGGCGTCGCGACCTCCCCGTCCGGCCTCCCCGGCACCTGGACCGACCACGGCAAGGCCTTCACCTCCGAGACGACGGACACCTGGAACGCCATCGACCCGGCGGTGATCCGCGCCGACGGCAGGCTGTGGATGGCGTTCGGCTCGTACTGGACGGGCATCCGCATGGTCGAACTCGACCGCACGACCGGCAAGGCGATCCCGGGAGCGACGGTCGCCCACCTGGCGACCCGCCCGGACGCCCCGTACGCGGTCGAGGGCCCTTACGTGCTGAAGCACGGCCGCTACTACTACCTCTTCGCCTCCTACGACCAGTGTTGTGCGGGCGTGAACTCGACGTACAAGATCAGGGTCGGAAGGTCGACGGAGGTGACGGGCCCGTACGTCGACAGCACGGGCAAGCCGCTGCTGGAGGGCGGCGGCGACCTGCTGCTGGCCGGTCACGGCAGGTACATCGGTCCGGGCGGGGAATCGGTCTTCCGGGACCACGGCCGGGACTGGCTGGCCTACCACTACTACGACGCCGAGGACAACGGCACGCCGAAGCTGGGACTGAACCGACTGCGCTGGACACCCAACGGCTGGCCTGCCGTCCTCTAGGGGCGCGGGGCTGTATCAATTTGCGGCTCCGCCGCGTGGGCGCGACCAGCCACGAATCACCTGCAGACAAAACTGAACCTGAAAGGCCAAGATGAGCACCGCCCGCTTCACCCTCGACCCCGCCTTCACCGTCGGCGAGGTCAACCCCCGTCTCTTCGGATCCTTCGTCGAACACCTCGGCCGCTGCGTCTACACCGGCATCTTCGAACCGGACCACCCCACCGCCGACGACAAGGGCCTGCGCCAGGACGTCCTGGACCTCGTCCGCGAACTCGGCGTCACCGCCATCCGCTACCCCGGCGGCAACTTCGTCTCGGGCTACAAGTGGGAGGACTCCGTCGGCCCCGTCGAGGACCGCCCCCGCCGCCTCGACCTCGCCTGGCACTCCACCGAGACCAACCGCTTCGGCCTCTCCGAGTACATCGACTTCCTCCGCAAGGTCGGCCCCCAGGCCGAGCCCATGATGGCCGTCAACCTCGGCACCCGCGGCGTCGCCGAGGCCCTCGAACTCCAGGAGTACGCCAACCACACCGAGGGCACCGCCCTGTCCGACCTCCGCGCTTCCCACGGCGACAAGGACCCCTTCGGCATCAAGCTCTGGTGCCTCGGCAACGAGATGGACGGCCCCTGGCAGACCGGCCACAAGACGGCCGAGGAGTACGGCCGGGTCGCCGCCGAGACGGCCCGCGCGATGCGCCAGATCGACCCGAAGGTCGAACTCGTCGCCTGCGGTTCCTCCAGCCAGTCCATGCCGACCTTCGCCGAGTGGGAGGCGACGGTCCTCAAGGAGACGTACGACCTCGTCGACTACATCTCTCTCCACGCCTACTACTGGCCGGAGAACGGCGACATCGACTCCTTCCTCGCCTCCGCCGTCGACATGGAGTCCTTCATCGAGAACGTCGTCGCGACCGCCGACCACGTGGGCGCCCGGCTGAAGTCCAAGAAGAAGATCAACCTCTCCTTCGACGAGTGGAACGTCTGGTACCTGCCCGAGTGGGAGGAGCACGCCAAGACGTTCGAGCAGGACGACTGGCCCGAGGCCCCCCGCCTGCTGGAGGACAACTACAGCGTCACCGACGCCGTCGTCTTCGGCTCGCTCCTCATCGCCCTGCTGCGGCACGCGGACCGCGTCACCGTCGCCTGTCTCGCCCAGCTCGTCAACGTCATCGCCCCGATCATGACCGAGCCCGGCGGCCCGGCCTGGCGCCAGACCACCTTCTTCCCCTTCGCCCAGGCCGCCGAGCACGGCCGCGGCCAGGTCCTCGACGTCCGGGTGGACTCACCGACGTACGAGACGCAGAAGTACGGCGAGGCCGACCTGCTGCACGCCACCGCGGTGCGCGGCGAGGACGGCACCGTCACCGTCTTCGCCGTCAACCGCAGCCGCACCGAGGCGCTGCCGCTCGAAGTCGCCCTGAACGGCCTGGACCTGACGGCGGTCGTCGAGCACAGCGCCCTCGCCGACGCCGACCCGGACGCGCGCAACACCCTCGACGACCCCGAGCGGGTCGCCCCGCACACCGTCGAGGGCACCGCGCTGCAGGACGGCACGCTCAGCGCCGTACTCGAACCGCTGTCATGGAACGTGATCCGGCTGGCGTAGCCGCGGTCACTGCTCGATGTGCACCTGCGCGGGCGGATACGGCGAGGAGGACGTCGTGCCGACGGACCAGTAGCCGCCCGCGCCGGGCACGGACGCAAGTCCGATGGGCAGCACGGGAGTTGTGGAGGTCGGGCCGCGCTCGCTCACCCAACTCCCGTTCTCCCAGCGGAGGTAGTGGGCGCGGGTCTGGTCCCAGAAGTCCCAGCCGGCGATGCGGTCGGGGCCGCCCCGGCCGTCGTCGACGATGGCGGAGAGCATGCCGGCGGTGAAGGGGGCGGCGACGCTGCTCCAGGCGCTGCCGTCCCAGTGCTTGAGGGTGACGCCCGGGGGTTTGCCGGGCGGGCCGCCCACCCCGTAGTCGTAGCCGGTGAGCCAGATGTCGTCGGCGGTGACCGGCAGCAGGCCCGTGACGGCGGGGCGGATGCCGCCGGGCGCGGTCAGTTCGGTCCACGTCTCGCCGTCCCAGCGGGCGACGAACGCGCTGTCGTAGACCCAGACGTCACCGGAGAGCGTGACGCGGACGCCCGACGGGGTGGCGGTGGTCGCGCTCGGGGGCGGGGCCGTCCACGCCAACTCGCTGCCGTCGCCGTGCAGCAGCACTGAGCCGTCGCTGTTCCGGCCCGAGATCCGTACGCCGCCGTCGGTGCCGACCGCGACACCCGTGAGGGAGGTGCCGGATGTCGCCCGGCCCGGGAAGTCGGCCTCCTGCCAGGTGCTGCCGTCCCAGGCGAGGAGGTGTGCGGTGCCGCCCGCGTCGGCGCCCACGGCCCAGGCCGAGCCGTCGGGGGCGGCGGCGACGGAGCGCAGATAGCCGCCGTAGCCGAGGTGGGAGAGGTCGAGCCGGGTCCATGCCCCGCCGTCCCAGACGAGGGCGAGCGGGACGCCGCGCGTGCTGCCGTTGCGGCCCTCCTCACCGACGGCCCAGGCCAGGTCGGCACGGGCGGCCGCGACATCGATGAGCTGGGCGGCGGGCGTGCACGCCGGGGCCGTCACCGTCTGCCACTCATGGGGTCCCTGGGCGACCGCACGTGGTTCCGCCGCCGCCCTCGCACTTGCCGAAGTCAGCCCGAGCGCGGCCCCGGAACCGACTAATCCGCTGATGAAACGCCGTCTTCGCACGCCTTCCCCCTTCATCGCAGAAGTCTGCGGAGGCAACACGGTCAACCAGCGTGCCGAAGAAGGCAATGCACAGGAACGGCGTTTTCAGGTCAGAGCGGCACCCCGCCCGCCGCCGCCCCCAACAACGTCAGCCGCACCTCCGACGGCCCCGACGGTGTGCTCCCGTCGGACAGGACGGCCAGGGCGAGTGTGTTGGAACCACGTGTGCGCAGGATCCCGTTGGGGAGGGCGAAGGTGTGCTGCGGCCCTACGTCGTTGATGTACTGGCCCATGTTCCAGCCGTTCAGGAAGATCTGGACGCGGTAGGCACGGGCCGCGTCGTCGTCGAGGACCAGTCCGACGGAGGCGTCGATGCCGGCGTCCACGGCCAGCCGGAACCTCGTCCGGTACCAGGTCACCCCCTGCCCCTGGTCGGCCCGCGGCAGCCGCACCGCCTCCCAGTCGGCGTCGGCGAACTTCGGCAGATGCCAGCCGTGCCGCTCCCCGTGCAGCCCGCCGTTGTTCTGGGGCCCACGCACCGGGTCGGGCGCCGCCTCGCCCTGCAGCCGCCAACTCACCTGCGGCGCCGCCCCCGTGAAGGTGACCGCGGTCAGCCCGCGTGCCACCTTGTGCGTGTCCTGGGCCTTGCCGTCCTGGTCGTGCTGCATCCGGCGCACCAGGACGGACAGGACGTGCGCGCCCGCCGTCCGCAGCTCTTCCGGTACGGCGAAGAGGGCCGTGGCCGTCCAACTCCCCTGCCGGACACTGCTGTTGTCCGGGACCGGCATCCGGTGCGTCCCCAGCGGCCGCCCGTCCAGCCAGGCCATCAGCAGCCCTTGCGTGCCCGTGCTGTAGCCGAGGGACACCGACTGCGCGCCGCGTGCGTCGGTGAAGTGGCCGCGGTACCAGACGTCGCCGTAGTGGAAGCCGTAGTCGTCGGCGAAGAGGACGGGCTGTCCGGCGGGGATCGGTGTGGTGCTGTGGGAGGTGGTCCTGGTGGCGGGCTTCCAGGCGGAGTCGTCGTAGCCGGGGGCGGACTCCGGGTTCTCCGTCTTGCGGCGCCAGCCGTCGTGCAGTGCGGGCAGGTCGACCTTTCCGACGCCGGGCAGCGGTTCCGCGCTTCGCAGACTGGCAGTGGACGTGGCGCGGGTCTTCAAGTCCGCGCCGTTCCAGGTGACCTGGCGAACGCCCCGCGGGGCCCACACCTCCACCTCGGTGGCCCGGACGGTGTCCCCGGTGAGCCGGACCGTCTCCCCGCTGACGGTCGCGGTCCGCAGCAGCGCGGGCCCGTACACGAGCACCTGGCCGGAGGGGGTCTCGCGCGGCCACAGCCGTACGGAGGTCTCCTCGTCGGCCAGGAGCAGGAGGAGCGGGGTGGAGGTGCCGCCGCCGGTCACCGACACCCGTGTCAGCCCGTCCAGTCGGGCCTCGATCCGCAGCAGCCCGTCCGCGTACGAATGCTCGGCGTCCCCCTCCACCACCGTGACCGTCGGCAGGCTCGCGCACTCCAGCGCGGTCACCGTCTCCTCGCCCGACTGCCCGGTGAGCACGGCGATCTCCTGCCGCCCGGCGGTGAGGGCCAGCATGGGCCGGGCGTTGGAGTGGCGCAGCTTCCGGTGGCCCAGGGCGATTCCGGCGGCCAGCAGGCGTGCGTCCCGCGCCGGGACGGTGACCGGGAGGTCGGCGCCGGGGACCGGGAGGGTGGCGTCGACCGGTTCCGTGCCGTCGTTGCGCAGGACGTACACATGGGCGTGGGTGTCGGGGTTGGTCAGGTGGTACACCTTCAGCCCGTCCACCGTCACGTCGGCCGCGCGGTCCAGCTTGGCGAAGTCCGGTACGTGCCGCAGCAGTTGGCCCAGCTGGTGCATGGGGATCAGCTTGGCCGTGGGCTGCCGTCCCTCGTCGATGGCTGCCCCGTAGTCGTACGAGGTGTAGACGACCGGTGCGGGCAGCCAGCCCCAGGAGGTGCCGCCGAAGGTCATGTAGACGCTGTGCAGCGTGATGCCGTTGGCGAGGTTGGTGAGGTAGAAGCGCCGCTCGTACGCGGCGTCCCGCTGCCGCCGCGACTCCGCGTACCCCTTCCCGTCGAACCAGGCCCCGCCCCACGGGTCGAACCATCCGCCCCCGAACTCAGGGATGAAACCCGGCGTCCGCGGACTGGCCGTGGCCCCGCCCTTGATTCCGCCGGTTCCGAAGTGCCCCCAGTCGGGCGGGAGTTTGTCGGGTGACGGATAGCCGTCGAAGCCGTACAGCCAGCCCCCCGGCTCCCCGCCGGTGTCGAAGGAACCGGGGACCCAGTAGCCGTTGCGGCCCTTGTCGTTGTGGAAGAGGGGGACGTCGATGCCGTCGGAGCGCACCTTCTTGTACAGGTGGGCCATGTAGTCGCGGCCGGTCGGCTCGGTGACGTGGGAGTCGTACTCGTTCTCGATCTGGTAGAGCAGGACGGTCCCGCCGCCCTGGGTGTACAGGTGCCGGGCGACGATGGCGTTCACCTGGGTCAGCCACTCGTCGACGTACGAGAGATAGGTCGGGTCGGCGGTCCGCGCCGAGCCCTTGGTCGCCGTGAGCCAGCCCGGGAAGCCGCCGCCGTCGATCTCGGCGTTGATGTAGGGGCCGGGGCGCAGGATGACGTAGAGACCGGTCTCGGCGGCCATGCGCAGGAACAGGTCCAGGTCACGGATGCCGGTGAAGTCGTACTGCTGGGGGGCGGGGGAGTGGTAGTTCCAGGAGACGTAGATGCTGACCGCGTTGTAGCCGTGGGCGCGCATCTTCTGCAGGACGTCCCGCCACAGGGCCGGGCTCGGCAGCCGGAAGGGATGCATCTCGCCCGACCAGATCACCAGGCGCCGGCCGTCGACGAGGAGCGAGTAGCGGTCGAAGCCGATCGTGTGCCGCCGCCCGTCCGCGGCCGGCGGCGCGGGCGCGGGCCCCGTCGGTGCGGTGGGAGCGGCGTAGGCGCAGGTCACCGCCGCGCTGCCGCCGAGGGCGAGGCCCAGCGCCGTCGTGCAGGCGAGGGCGTTGAAGGTACGTCTGCTGAGCCCCAAGGGAGCCTCCCGTCGTGCCGGTCGGTCGGCGGCGCGTGCGGGGTCATTGTGTACGGGCCGACACAGCACAATGGTGCTATGAGGATCTCGGCACGGGCGGATTACGCGGTACGGGCGGTTCTTGAGCTCGCGGTGCGGCAGGAGGGTGGGCCGGTGAAGGCGGAGGCCATCGCCGCCGCGCAGGACATCCCGCACAAGTTCCTGGAGGGGATCCTCGGCGACCTGCGGCGCGGCGGTGTCGTCGACAGCCGGCGCGGTGGGGGCGGTGGCTACCGGCTGGCGCGCGAGGCCGGGAAGATCACGGTCGCGGACGTGATCCGCACCGTCGACGGCCCGATCGTCTCGGTGCGCGGCGAGCGGCCCACCGGCCTGGAGTACACCGGCTCCGCGCAGCCGCTGCTGCCCCTGTGGATCGCTCTGCGGGCCAATGTGCGGCGCATCCTGGAGGGTGTCACGATCGCGGACATCGCGGCGGACGCGCTGCCTGATCCGGTACGGGAGTTGGCGGCGGAGCCGGCGGCCTGGGAGAACCCGTAGGGGTCAGTTCTTCGACAGGCAGCGGGTCGTCTGCCTGACGGGGGAGACGAGCCGGGAGAGGTCGATCAGGGCCTCGTCGGTCCGGGTCGGGCTGTCGAAGACGACCTGGGTGGCCGGGGTGCGGCCGTAGGTGACGACGACCTTTCTGCCGTGGGTGGACTGGGCCTCGTCGTAGACCCAGTCCACGCCGTCGACCGCGAAGCACGGGTCGCCGGTCGGTCCGGGCGGTGTCACTCCGCAGCGCAGCACGATGTCCTGGTCGCCCCAGACGGCGACCCCGGGCAGGCTGCTGTCCCGGCGGGAGTGGCCGCCGAGGGAGGCCGGGGCGTGGTCGGCGATGCGGCGGCAGTGCGGGGTGCCGGAGGCCTTGGCGGGGGTGATGCCGGCGTCGGCGTCGTCGGCGAGGAGGACGTAGGCGGTGAGCGCGGCGCCGGCGGCGAGACCGCACACTCCCACGGCCACGGCGAGTCGGGTGCGGCGGATCGGGGGCATGGTCGGCGGCGGTCTTCCCGGGGCGAGGGCGGTCGGTTCCGACAGAACGTTAGACACCGCCGCGGTTGCGGAGGCCACCGCCCCCTGCCATCGCCCCCTGCCTCCGGTGGTCGGCTCGTGGAGGGGACAATGACCTTGTGGCGCGCGGCTGTTGTGCGGTGCGCCGGCGAAAAGGGGGAGTGACGTGACTGTCACCTGGCGCGGCGCGGTTTCCTACGCGCTCACCGTCGTCGTGGTGTCCTGGCTGGTCGGGGCGGCCGTGGACCTGGCCTGGTCGGCCGCTTCGGGAGACCTCGGGGCCTGGGTCTCGTTCTGGGCGAAGGACTCGTGGCACGCGGTCTTCGTCGCCGCCGCCACCGTGTCCCTGACCCTGGCCCGGCGCCTGCTGGCGCCCCTGCCGCGGTGGCGCGTGATGCTGGTCGACGGGTCCGTCTACCTGGTGGTGCTGCTGTTCTGCTGGGGGATCGCGGGGGCGGTCGCGGGCGACGAGGCACCGGCGGACACGGCGTTCGTGATGGCGATCCTCGCGCTGTTCACGCTGCAGCTGCCCGCGGCGTGGCTGCTGTGCGTGTGGCGGTCGGGGAGCCTGGAGGTCGTGCTCGGCCGGGCCGCGACCGACGACATGCACGGGGAGCCGACCGCGCGATGACGGCGACGACTCGACACACGTACGCGGTCGTGGTGGCGGCCTGTGTGCTCCTCGCGGGCTGCTCGTCGAAGGAACCGATCGGCGACACCACGCCAGGAGACCCGCTCAGCCGGACCTTCGAGGAGGGCGAGCGTCCCGCTGCTCCGGATCTTGCCGGGACCTCGCTGGACGGGAAGGCCGTCAGGCTGTCCGACTACCGGGGCAAGGTCGTCGTGCTCAACGCCTGGGCCTCCTGGTGCCCGCCGTGCCGGGCGGAGGCGCCCGGGCTGCAGGAGGTGCAGAAGAAGTGGGGCGGGCGCGGGCTGCAGGTCCTGGGTCTGGACAACGACGGCAGCCGCGCCGACGGGCTCGCCTTCCAGAAGCAGCACCGGCTGGGCTACCCGTCGCTGCACGACCCGTCGGGCAAGCAGATCCTGAGGCTGCCGCGCGGCCTGGTGAACACCAAGGGGCTGCCGTTCACGATCGTCGTGGACCGGTCGGGGAAGGTGGCGGCGACGCGGATGGGAGAGGTGACGCAGGCGCAGGTGACGAAGATGGTCACGCCGCTGCTCTGACGCGGTTCCTCATCGTCGTCTCAGGCTCTCCTCAGCTTGAGGTCCTATCGTCGCCTCCCGTTCATCCCTACCTCACCGGTGGGAAAGCTCGGAAACGGCAAACGGACGGGACCTCACATGCGCACGCTGATCCTGCTCGCCCTCGCGGGCCTCGGTGCCCAGCTCGTGGACGGCAGCCTCGGCATGGCCTACGGCGTGACCTCGACGACCCTGCTCCTGGCGCTGGGCACCAATCCGGCCGCCGCCTCGGCCACGGTGCACCTGTCCGAGATCGGTACGACCCTGATGTCCGGCGCCTCGCACTGGCGCTTCGGGAACGTCGACTGGAAGGTCGTCGCGAGGATCGGCGTACCGGGAGCGGTCGGCTCCTTCCTCGGCGCGACCGTCCTGTCCAGGCTCTCCACCGAGCTCGCCGAGCCGGTGATGTCGCTGATCCTGCTCGGTCTCGGCGTGTACGTCATGTCCCGCTTCACCCTGCGCGGTCTGCCCAAGGGCCAGTTGGGCAAGCCGCTGCGCAAGCGGTTCCTGGCACCGCTGGGCCTGCTCGCCGGGTTCCTGGACGCGACCGGCGGGGGCGGCTGGGGTCCGGTCGGGACGCCGGCGCTGCTGGCCAGCGGCCGTATGGAACCCCGTAAGGTCATCGGCTCGATCGACACCAGCGAGTTCCTGGTGGCGGTCGCCGCGAGCCTCGGCTTCCTCTTCTCGCTCGGCTCGCAGGGCCTGAAGTGGACCTGGGTGCTGGCCTTCCTGCTCGGCGGGCTGGTCGCCGCGCCGATCGCGGCCTGGCTGGTCCGGCTCGTCCCGCCGCGGGTGCTGGGCTCCGCGGTCGGCGGGATCATCGTCGTCACCAACGTCCGTACGCTGCTGAAGAGCGACTGGATCGCCGCGTCCGGCGGGCTCAGCACTTCGGTCTACGTCTTCCTCTACGCGCTGTGGGCCGCCGCCCTGGCGTACTCGATCCGCGCCCACCGTCAGGAGAGGGCGGCGGAGGCCGAGTCCGCCGAGGAGCGGCAGCCCGTCAGCGCCTGATCAGGCGGTGCTGACGCCCATCGTGAGGGTGGCCTTGTAGCCGTCGGACACGCTCGAGCCGAGCGCGGTGAGGGTCAGCAGCCCCGAGGAGGCGCCGCCGTCGTCGTAGATGGTGTCGTCGGCCAGCGACGTCTCCTTGGTGGTGTTGTCCGAGTAGGGCGAGATCGCCTGGATCTCCTCGTTGATGTCCGGGTCGAAGAACAGCTGACCGGTGTGAATGAGGTCGCCGCCGGTGTACGAGTCGTCGGTGAGCGTCACATCCGTGTGCACTCGCAGATGGACGTGCACGGCGCGGGAGACGTAGTGCCCCGGCCAGATGGAGGTGATGCCGGCCTGACCGTTGGAGTCGGTCATCTGACCGCCGCGCAGGAACGTGCCGTTGTCCTCCTCGGTGTGGCCGTTGCCGCCGACGAAACCGGAGTACTCGCCGAGGGAGTCGCAGTGCCAGATCTCGACGAGCGCGTCGGCCAGCGGTGCGCAGTCGTTGTCCTGGTCGACGACCGTGAGGGTGTACTGCACCTCCACGCCTTCCTTGTCCTCCCTGATGTCCTCGCGGACCAGGGCGCCGTCCAGGGAGTACGGGCCCTCGGTGACCTCGGCGGTCAGCGTGCAGACGCTGCTGGAGGCGGACGCCTGCGGGGACGCGGTGGTCGACGTCGCCGAGTCGGTGGTCGAGGAGCTGCCCGTGTCGGCCGAGGCGAAGCCGGCCACCGCGAGGCCGCCGACCACGGCCGCGGTGCCGCCGCCGATCAGTACACGGCGGCGCTGGACGCCCTTGTCCCGGCGGTGCCGCCCGGGCTGGTTGGTGTTGTCGAGTTGCTCGTTGTGCTCGTTGTTTCCCGTCATGGGCAGGGAAGTTAGGGACGTACCTGAAGGATTCCTTGATGTGCGGCTGTGAATGACCTGGGGATGGAACCCTCAACGGACCGCTATTTCAACAGAGTTCGGACACGTGCCCAGCATGTGAAATCCACATCTGTGAATGGCTTGAGTTCGCCCTGACCACTGCATGTGTGTCTCCCTACGATGCGGATCGCCTCCGGCCTTCACAGGAACCCCACTGTTTCTCCAAAGGTTTCCAGCCGGGCCGGGGTGTGCCACCCCCCACTCACAGAACCGGAGAGACCATGACTGGTGGACTCCTTCTGAGCGGTGCCGTAGCCGCTCTGCTCACCACCGCGATACCCGCGCACAACCCGTCGGGCGGGTTCGACGACCCGCCGCCGGACAAGATCATCATCAAGGTCGCCACGGTGAACGGCTCGGGCTGCCCGCAGGGCACGACCGCGGTCGCCGTCTCGGAGGACAACACGGCCTTCACGGTCACCTACAGCGACTACCTCGCCCAGGCGGGCGGCGGCTCCGACCCGACGGCGTTCCGCAAGAACTGCCAGCTCAACCTGGTCGTCCACGTCCCGCAGGGCTTCACGTACGCCATCGCCAGCGCCGACTACCGCGGCTTCGCCTCGCTCCAGTCCGGTGCCAACGGCACGCAGAGAGCCTCGTACTACTTCCAGGGCTCCCCGAACACCGCACAGAAGACGCACCCCTTCAGCGGCCCCTACAACGACAACTGGCAGGCCACCGACCAGACCGACTGGGCCCAACTGGTCTGGGCGCCCTGCGGCGTTCAGCGCAACTTCAACATCAACACGGAGCTGCGGGTGACGGCCGGCTCGACCTCCGCGGACAAGGTCAGCTTCATGACCATGGACTCGACGGACGGCGACATCAGCACGGTGTACCACCTGGCGTGGAAGGAGTGCCCGAGCTCCTGACATGAGCGAAAGGGGGTGGCCCGCGGCGTGGGCCACCCCTGTCGCTGCGGGCCGGTTCAGCTCTGCTCGACGCCCAGTGTCAGCGTGCCGGAGTAGCCGGAGGAGGTCGAACTGCCCAGGGCCGTAAGGGTCAGCAGGCCCGAGGCGGCGCCCCCGCCGTCGTAGATGGAGTCCTGGGAGAGCGTGGTGCGGGTGACCGTGTTGGTCGAGTAGGGCGAGACGGCGGCGACCTTGGTCGTGATGGACTCGTCGAAGAAGAGCTGTCCGGTGTGGAGTTCCTGACCGCCGGTGAACGAGCCGTCGGAGGTCAGCGTGACGCCGGTGTGCACCTTGATGTGGATGTGGATGCACCGGCCGCGGTACCAACCGGGGTAGATCGTGGTGATGTTGGCGACGCCTGACGAGTTGGTCAGTACGCCGCCGCGCAGGAAGGTGCCGTCGTCCGGTTCGCTGTGGCCGTTGCTGCCGACGAAGCCGGAGTACTCGCCGAGTGCGTCGGCGTGCCAGATCTCGACGAGGGCGTTGCTGATCGTGGCGCAGGTGTCGTCGTCGACGACGGTGAGGGCGAGCTTGAGCGGGATGCCCGCCTTGGACTCGGTGATGTCGGAGCGGACGAGCGCTCCGTCGAGGTAGTAGGGGCCTTCGGTCATCTCCTTCGTGAGGGTGCAGACGGCCGCGGCGGCGACGGGTTCGGTGTCACCGGTGTCCACGGCTGCGGGGGCTCCAGGCCCTGCCGCGCCCACGGCGACGGCGGCGGCCGTGGCGCCCGTGGCGATCAGCACGGTGCGGCGCCCGATCGGGCTTGCTGCCTCTGGGGTGTCTGTCATGGACACGGCACCGTAGGAGCGGATGCTGTTGATGGGCTGTCAGTTGGGCAAAGTGACGGTTCGTCAAGTTCCTTGCAGGACAGGTCGGGACGCCACGGTGCGTGCGCCGCTCGACGTGTCAGCCGCGGCCGTCGGCGGCGAACGAGACGAACACTCCCCAGGCTTCTGGGGAGAGGGTCAGATGAGGCTCCTCCGGCGTCTTGGAGTCGCGGATGCGGATGGTGGCGGGGGTGAGGGCGACCTCGACGCAGTCGCCGGAGCCGCTGCTGCTGTGACTGGACTTGCGCCAGTCCAGAGCGACCTCAACACAGTCTCCGTCGCCGCTGCTGCTGTAGCTGCTTTTGAACCAGGCCAGTTCGGACGTGCTCATAGCGCTCCTCGCATCCGCTCCAACAGGCTCACGGAGTCTTCGAGGGTGAGAGCCTGCGAACGCATCCTGGCATACCGCCTCTGGAGCACGCTGATCTCTTTTGAGTCGGCGACGAACATGCCCCCGCGCTGGCCCTCGCAGTAGGCGAACCACTTGTTGTCCGGAGTCTCCAGCAACTGCACCGGGCCCGCCAGGCCTGCATGGGATTCCTGCACCAACGGCATGATCTGGACCTCGACGTTCCGCAGCGCGGCGATCTCCAGCACGTGATCGATGAGTTCCCGCGTGACCTGCACGCCGCCCGTGCGACGCAGGAACAGTTGCTCTTCGAGGATGAAGCCGAACGCCGTGTTGGGCTGTTTCCGC
Organism: Streptomyces sp. NPDC047043; assembly: GCF_040644055.1. Classification (NCBI taxonomy): domain Bacteria; kingdom Bacillati; phylum Actinomycetota; class Actinomycetes; order Kitasatosporales; family Streptomycetaceae; genus Streptomyces; species Streptomyces sp. NPDC047043. The sequence continues at coordinate 176,351 of NZ_JBEYVO010000009.1, read as the reverse complement.
AGCAGCTGTTGCCGCTCCGCCCGTGCCACCCACTGTGCCTCGATCTGCTCGTCGCTCAGAGGCGGCAGTTGGTCGGTGAACAGCGTCCGCGCGTACGCCTCCGTCTGCAACAGCCCCGGAATCAACCGGCATTCGTACGTGTACAACGTGATCGCGGTCGCCTCCAACCGCGCCCACCGTCGAAACCACGCCGCCAGGCCCGGCTGCCGAGTCAGGCAAGGCGCAGCCTTCCGTAGCGCACCCGTGTTGCCCAGCACCGTCTCCGCCCGTTCCGCGAAGTCCGGATCCGGCATGCGCCGCCCCAACTCGATGGAGGCCACGGTGTGTTTGGAGAGGCCCACCAGGTCCCCGAACTCCTCCCGGCTCAGCCCCTTGTGCTCCCGCAACGCCTGGACGACCGCCCCGAACGTCCGCAGGCTGTCCGAAGACTCCGGCTCGCCGCCCGTGCCCACCGCACCCTCGACCACCATCGGTCACCTCCCGCGCCCATGGTTACGGTCGGTCACGCGTACTGTCCACCCTGTCACCGCGTACGCTCCCGCAGCGTACGCGGCGCTGAGCTGGTGAACTGCCCTGCCCGCCCGCCAGATTGGGTCCATGGCAGCTCCCCCCACCCCCCAACCGCCCGTCACCGTACGTACGTTCGCCCAGCGGCTGACCGCCACCCCGCGTGCCGCCCGCCTCGCCCGGCACCTCGCCGTGAACCAGCTGCACGCCTGGGGCGTCCCGTACGGCACGGACCCCTCGGACGCCGTCGCCCTGATCGTCGCCGAACTCGCCGCCAACGCCGTCACCCACGGCCGTGTCCCCGGGCGGGACTTCGAACTGCGGCTCTCCCTGGTCGCGGGCAGCGTCCGTATCGAGGTCACCGACACCCGGGCCGACCGTCACGCGCACGTGCTCCCACCCGCGAAGCTCCTCGACGAGAGCGGCCGGGGTCTCCTCCTGGTCGACGCGCTCGCCGACCGCTGGGAGGTGCTGGACCGCGACCCACCGCCCGGCAAGACCGTCCGCGCCGAGGTCGACCTGCCGGGGTGGCTGTCTCTGGCCAGGCGGGCGAAGCGAGCCTGAACCCTCTGGGCCTCGCATCCACAGGTTTCCCCCAGGAGCGCTTCAGGTCCGTCATGGAGTTTGGTGCGCATGCACGGACACCGATCACGTACCCCCGAAGCCGAACGCAGCCGCCGCTGGTTCATGAACAAGGCGCTGCTCGCCGGCGGTGTCGCCGCGGTGGCGGCCATGACCGGCTGTTCCTCGAACTCCTCCGACACGGCGGGCGGTTCGAGCTCCTACGGCGGCCCGGGCGGCATGCCGTCCGGTGGTCCGTCCGGAGCTCCCGGCGGCGGAGCGGGCGGTATGGGGCCCGGCGCCAGTGAGGTGAAGTACGCCGACTTCAAGGGCGTGACGAGTGACGGCAAACTCGTCGACGACCTGTACTCGATCCACTCCACCGACGTCTCCACCGACGGGATCGTCAAGGCGGCGCAGGCCTTCCTGGACGGGCTGTCCGCCAAGGAGCGAAAGTCCGCCACCTTCGACGTGGACGACGACGAGTGGCTGGCCTGGAGCAATGTCGACGGGTACCAGCGCAAGGGCGTGCGGATGGGCGACATCACCGAGAAGCAGCGCGACCTCGGCTACACGCTGCTCGGCGCCGCGCTCTCCGCCGACGGCCTCGCCCAGACCCGCAACATCATGAAGCTCAACGCGTTCCTGGGCGACTACAGCGGCGGCGGCCGGGCCACCCTCACCGAGGGCGCGTACTTCTTCACCTTCATGGGCACCCCCTCCACCACCAAGCCCTGGGGCTTCCAGTACGAGGGCCATCACGTCGCCATCAACTACTTCGTACTCGGCGACCAGGTCGTCATGACGCCCACCTTCATGGGCTCCGAGCCGACCTCGGCGACCTACAAGGGCGAGAAGATCACCCTGTTCAGGAAGGAGACCAAGGCGGGCCTGACGCTGCTGCGTTCCCTGACCTCCGCCCAGCAGAAGAAGGTCATCTCCTCGGAGAGCAAGGCCGGCGACAACTTCAAGGCCGGCGCCGGACAGGACAACGCGCAGATCGCCTACCAGGGCCTGGCCGCCAAGGAGTTCACCGACGCCCAGCGGAACAAGCTCCTCGAGCTGGTCCGCGTCTACGTCGGGAACATGAACGACGGGCACGCCGACGTGAGGATGACCGAGGTGGAGGACCACCTCGACGAGACGTACTTCTCCTGGATCGGCGAGACCAAGGACAGCTCCGCCTTCTACTACCGCGTGCACAGCCCGGTCGTACTGATCGAGTACGACGCCCAGTCCCCGATCGCCTACGAGACCGACAACCGCAACCCCTCCCAGCGGCACATCCACACCATCATCCGCACCCCCAACGGCGGCGACTACGGCGTGGACCTGCTCAAGTTGCACCTGGAGAACGATCACTGAGGAGCGGCGGTCGTGCCGAACGCTCCTGGCGGAAGCCGCTCGGCGTCTCCCCGGTGTACGCCTGGAAGGCCCGGCTGAAGGCGCTCGCGCTGTCGAAGCCCACGGCGATGGCGGTACCGAGGACCGTGCTGTCGCCCTCGACGAGCAGGGCCATGGCGTGCAGCAGCCGGCTGTGCAGGAGGTACTGGCGCCAGCTCATCCCGGTGGAGGCGCGGAACCGCCGTCGCAGGGTGCGCTCGGAGACGGCCACGGCGCGGCAGACCTGGTCGAGACTCACCGTGGCGAGGTGGGTGTCGGTGTGCCGCATGACCGCGGTGATCAGGGGGTCGGTGCTGGTCGGGAGGCGGAACGGAAGCTCCTCGTCGAGGCGTTCGCGCACCAGGTGGGACAGGGCCTCGAAGTAGGAGTCGGCGACCGCGTCACCGGTCGTGCGGCCGATCGGCCAGCGGGTGGCGTAGATGAGCATCGCGCGCAGGATCGGGTCCACGGGCAGCACCCGGACCCGGCCCCCGGTGTCCCGCAGCAGCAGGGGATCGAAGAAGACCGAGACCGTCCTGGCCCGGTCGAAGGAGCTCTGGTGGGCGAGGCCGGCCGGTATCCACACCGCCTGGCGTGACGGCAGCCGGTGGCGTGCCGTCGCGGTCTCGACGCCGACGATCCCCTCGGCGGCGTACTCGAGCTGGTGCTGGTTGTGACGGTGCCAGGAGGTCGTCCCGTCGCCCTCGAAGGTGAACGTCCCCGCGGCCACCCCCGTCCCGCCGGGCAGCGATGCCCAGCGGGAGTTGGCCGCGGAAGGCATGGATGTGGCCGTTCGTGCGGAGCCGGTCATCGTCCGGAGTATGTACGAATGAAGGCATGACGTCCATGAATCAGGCGCATCTGACCTTCCTGGCCTCCCCGGAGTGGGCCGACACGCTGCGCACCAGGCTGCTGCCCTGGCTGCGGGAGACGGTCGTACTCGGCGACGACGTACTGGAAGTCGGCCCGGGCCCCGGCCTCACCACCGACCTGCTCCTCCAGCTCACCGAGCGCATCACGGCGGTCGAGATCGACGCCGACCTCGCCCGGCAGCTGGCCGAACGGCTCCACGGCACCCGTGCCGAGGTCGTCCACGGCGACGCCACGACCGTCGACCTGGAGCCCGACCGCTTCTCCGCGGCCACCTGCTTCACGATGCTGCACCACGTCGAGTCCCCCGAGGCCCAGGACCGGTTGTTCGTACGGGTGTGTCAACTGCTGTGCCCCGGAGGGGTGTTCGTGGGTGCCGACTCCGTCGCGAGCGACGAACTGCGCGACTTCCACGTCGGCGACACCTATGTCCCGGTCGATCCGGACACCCTCGAACTCCGGCTCACCACCGCGGGGTTCACCGACATCACCGTCATCAGGCCGCCCGGCGAAGGCCACTTCCGCTTCACCGCTCGCAAGCCGCGCGCCTGAGGCTGCACGGACCATTGACGCGCAAGGGGTTCGATTCTACGGTCCGTCCGAGGTTCTGATCGACGACCGACATACCGAACGGACCGTATCCCCCCACCCGTTGGGAGCGTCAGCGTGAGCCGCACCTCTCGCAGAACCACTCTCCTCGCGATCCCCGCCGCCGTCGTCCTCGCCCTGATCCCGAGCACGGCGTCGGCGTACCCCAACCCCGGCAAGGTCACCGGCGACGTCGTCGTGCACGACCCGACGATGATCCGCACCTCGTCCGGCCGCTACCTGCTGTACTCCACGGGCGGCGGCCTGGGCTACAAGACCTCGACCGACCGCATCGCGTTCAGCGCCGGCAGCGACGCGTTCTCCACCAGGCCGGGCTGGTGGTCGTCGTACGCCACCGAGGCCTGGGCGCCCGACATCTCGTTCCACGGCGGCAAGTACCTGATGTACTACGCCGTTTCGACCTTCGGCTCCAACAAGTCGGCCATCGGCCTGGCGGGTTCGTCGACGGGTCTGCCCGGCTCCTGGACCGACTACGGCGTCGTCTACACCTCCACCACGTCCAGCGACTACAACGCCATCGACCCGAACCTCTTCGTCGACGACGACGGCAAGTGGTGGCTGTCGTTCGGCAGTTGGTGGACGGGTATCAAGATGATCCGGATCGACCCGGGCACCGGAAAGCAGCTCTCCTCCGACACCACCCGGTACTCGATCGCCTCCCGCCCGACCGGGACCAAGGCCGTCGAGGCGCCGTACATCGTCAAGCGCAACGGCTACTACTACCTCTTCGCCTCGTACGACGTCTGCTGCCAGGGCACCAGCTCGACGTACAAGGTCAAGGTCGGCCGCGCCACGAGCATCACCGGCCCGTACTACGACAAGAGCGGCGTCGCCATGACGAACAACGGCGGCACCCCGGTCCTGGAGTCCCACGGCAGCATCATCGGCCCCGGCGGCCAGTCCATCATGAACGACTCCGACGGCGACCTGATCGTCTACCACTACTACGACGCCACCGACAACGGCACACCCAAGCTGGGCGTCAACTTGCTGAACTGGAGCACGGGTTGGCCTGTGGCCTACTGAGCAGGGTCGGACGGTGAGTTGGCGGCCGCGGGCTCGTGGTGGCCTGTCGCGCAGTTCCCCGCCCCTGAGGGGGTTGCAGATCACCGGCGTCAGCAACAGCCCCCATAGGGGCGCGGGGAACTGCGTGATCAGCCGCAACGAGCCCGCAGTCGGCCACGCACCGTACCCCTGTGGCGATCAGCCGGCTTGTCCCATGCCCGCAGCGTTGGGCCAGCTCTGGGCGTTGGGCCAGCCCGTCGCGGGGGCCGGGGTGAGGCCCGGGGCTGGCCCGGTGGTACCCCGTACCTGCGCGGCAGTAAGGCCTCCCCGGGCCGGGACGCCGGGCGGAGTAGGGCCGGTCTGGGCGGCGGGAGCCATCGGCGCCGGGGCGGGTGCGGCAGCCGGTGCCTGCATCGGAGCGGGCGCAGGCATCGGCATCTGTGCAGGCATCTGCATAGCAGCCGGCATGGGCGCCGCAGGCACAGGCACAGGCACGGGCTGCGGCCCCGCCGAAGCAGCCGCAGGCATGGGCATGCCGGTGCCGGCGGCCGGGGCGGCTGCGAGCCCCGGATATCCGCCGGCACCGACGGCCTGAGCGGCAAGGCCCTGCATGCCCGCCCCGTTGGTCGCGCCGACCAGCCGGTCCACGGCCGCCGTACCCGAGCTGTAGCTGGTCCCGGTGCTCAGCTCGGGTACGGCGGCTCCCCTCCTGGTCCCGTAGAGCACCTGTTCCAGGCCGGACACCAGGCGACGCACGTCCACCTGGGGGCGCACCACGAGCCTCAGGAAGCGGCTGGACGAACCGATCTTGTTGCCGCATTCGCGGACCAGGATCCGGTGCTCGGTGAGCATCCGGTCCCGGACCACCGTGCCTTCGGCGCCCACGGGGAGGCGCACGAAGAGGAAGTTGCCCTGGGAGGGGTAGACGGTCAGACCGGGGAGTGCGGAGAGCTGGCTGGCCATGTCGAGGCGGTCGCGGCGGACCTGCTGGAGGCTCTGCGCGTACTCGGCGCCGTGCTCCTTGAGCATGAACACGACGTGCTCGGCGAAGGAGTTGAGGTTCCACTTCGGCAGCATCGAGCGGATGCGGCCCGCGAGCGCCGGGTTGGCGACCAGGTAGCCGAAGCGTATGCCGTGCAGGCCGAAGTTCTTGCCGAGGCTGCGCAGGACCACGACGTTCGGCCGGAGCATCGCCTCCTGCACCACCGAGGGCTCGGCCTCCGCGTCGGCGAACTCCAGGAACGACTCGTCGATGACGACCAGGTCCAGGTCCGCCATCGCGTCCATGAACTGCACGAGCGCGTGCTTGTGGAGGAAGCCGCCGTCGGGGTTGTTCGGGTTGCAGATCACCGCGACGCGGGTGCCCCGGGCGCGGATGAACTCGGCGTACTGGGCCAGATCCAGAGCGAAGCCGCTGGATTCCTGCAGCGGGAACATGTCGACCCGCTTGCCGGTCTCCATCGGCTGGTCGGTCCAGCGGCCGAAGGTGGGGACGGGGATGGCGAGGGACTCGCGGACCATCAGGTGGTCGATCCAGGTGATCAGTTCGGTCGAGCCGTTGCCCATGGCCACGCACTGCGGCGGCAGCTGGAGCAGGTTGCACAGCTCGGCGGTGATCGTGTCGGCGCTGCTCGGGTAGTACGTGATGATGTCGCGGAGGCGGGCCGCCATGTCCTCGAACATCGCCGGGGTGGGGAAGTAGGGGTTGCAGGGGATGCAGAAGTCCACCGGGCCGACGCCTTCGCCGCCCTCTCGCGTCAACGCCGCCATCGACGGGCTGTGAGCCGCAGTGTTGCGGAACAGCGAGGAGACGTTGTCGGCCATGGAACCTCCGTATGGGGCGGGCCCGCGGGGACGACCGGGCCCGTCGTCTTTGGGTGGCCCGCGCGGGGGAGCACGGGCCGCCCTTACATACGGAGGCAGGGGTGGCGCTGTTCAACGGTTGTGAAACTAGTGTGACTTCGGGAACCGGAAGGCCTTGCTCAACGTCCCCGCCCGGGTGCCCGCCGTCACACGCCTACGAGTGCACGGTCAGGCGCTGAAGGTGTGCACCGTCGTCGTCTTGTACGTCTGCCCCGGCCGCAGCACCGTCGACGGGAAGTTCGCGTGGTTCGGCGAGTCCGGGAAGTGCTGCGTCTCCAGGCACAGGGCGTCACCCTGGCGGTAGGTGCGGCCGCCGGTGCCGGTGAGGGTGCCGTCGAGGAAGTTGCCCGAGTAGAACTGCAGGCCCGGCTGGTCGGTGGCGATCTTCAGGGTGCGGCCGGAGCGCGGGTCGCGCAGGGTGGCGACGTGCTGGGGCTTGGCGGTGATGCCCTTGTCGAGGACCCAGTTGTGGTCGTAGCCCTTGGCCTGCACCTGCTGGACGTGGCCGTCGCGGATGTCGCGGCCGATCGTCTTGGTCTTGCGGAAGTCGAACGGGGTGCCGTGCACCGTCGCCAGTTCGCCCGTGGGGATCAGGCCCGTGTCGGTGGGCGTGTAGCGGCCGGCGGCGATCGTGAGCTCGTGGTCCTCGATCGTGCCGCTGCCCTCGCCGGCGAGGTTCCAGTAGACGTGGCTGGTGAGGTTGACCACGGTGGCCTTGTCGGTGGTGGCCTCGTAGTCGATCCGCCAGTCGCCGTGCTTGGTGAGGGTGTACGTCACCTTCGACTTCAGCGTGCCGGGGTAGCCCATCTCGCCGTCGATGCTGGTGTAGTGCAGGACCAGACCGACGTCGGAGCCCTTGGTGAAGGGCTCGATGTCCCATACGCGCTTGTCGAAGCCCTTGACGCCGCCGTGCAGGCTGTTGACGCCGTCGTTGACGGAGAGCTGGTAGCTCTTGCCGTCGAGGGTGAACTGGCCCTTGGCTATGCGGTTGCCGTAGCGGCCGATCAGGGCGCCGAAGTACGGCGTCTTGGCGACGTAGTCCTCGATGTTGTCGAAGCCGAGGGAGACGTTGGCGTAGCGGCCGTGCCGGTCGGGGATCTCCAGGGACTGGACGATGCCGCCCCAGGACAGGACCTTCAGCCGGGTGCCGCCGTTCTCCAGGGCCCAGCTGTAGATCTTCGTGCCGTCGGCGAGCTTGCCGAAGAGCGACTTCACGGGCTTCTTGCCTCCCGAGGCGGCCTCGGCACTGCCGGTGCCGAGGGTGGTCGCGGCGATGCCCGCGGCCGCTGCTCCTGCGATGACTGTGCGTCTGTTCAGTTCCATGTGCGGCTCCCGTAAAGGGGTGGGGCCCCGCCGTTTCTGACGGGGCCCGAGCTGGACTTACGAACCTGACTTGCGCTTGTTCCACACGTCGAAGCCGACCGCGGCCAGCAGGGCGAGGCCCTTGATGACCTGTTGCCAGTCGGTGCCGACGCTGAGGAGGTTCATGCCGTTGTTCAGCACGCCGAGGACGAGACCACCGATGATCGCACCCAGGACGGTACCCACACCGCCGCTCATGGACGCGCCACCGATGAACGACGAGGCGATCGCCTCGAGTTCGAAGTTGAGACCCGCCTTCGGCGAGGCCGCGTTCAGACGGGCGGCGACCACCAGACCCGCCAGGGCCGCGAGCACGCCCATGTTCAGGAAGACGTAGAAGGTGACCTTCTTGTCCTTGACGCCGGACAGCTTCGCCGCCGGCAGGTTGCCGCCGATCGCGTAGATGTGCCGGCCGAAGACCGCGTTGCGCATGACGTAGCCGTAGCCGACGACCAGCACACCGAGGACGATCAGGATGATCGGCGCGCCCTGGTAGCTGGCGAGGATCATCGTCACTGCGAGGACGGCGGCGGCGATGGCGGCCAGCTTGAGCAGGAAGGCGTTGCGCGGCAGCACGTCCAGGGAGAACTCCTGCTCGCGCTTGCGGTCGCGGACCTCCTGGTAGATCACGAAGGCCAGCAGCGCGAAGCCGAGCAGCAGCGTGAGGTTGTGGTAGTTGGTGTTCGGGCCGACCTCCGGCAGGAAGCCGTTGCCGAGCTTCTGCAGGCCGTTCGGGAAGGGGCCGAGGGTCTGGCCCTGCAGGAAGATCTCCGTCAGGCCGCGGAAGAGCAGCATGCCGGCCAGGGTCACGATGAACGACGGTATGCCGAGATAGGCGATCAGGAAGCCCTGGATCGAGCCGGCCAGCGCGCCCACCAGCAGGCACAGCACCAGTGCGACCGGCCAGGCCACACTGTGCTGCACCGTCAGTACGGCCGCGAACGCGCCCACGAAGGCGGTCAGCGATCCGACCGACAGGTCGATGTGGCCGGCGATGATCACCAGCATCATGCCGATCGCGAGGATCAGGATGTAGCTGTTCTGCAGCACCAGGTTGGAGACGTTGCGCGGCAGCAGCAGGTCGCCGCCGGTCCACACCTGGAAGAGGACCACGATCAGGCCGAGCGCGATCAGCATGCCGTACTGGCGCATGTTGCGGCGCAGGCCGCCCAGGATCAGCTGCAGCAGATTGCCGTCGGCGGCCGGGCCTCCGCTCTTGCCGGGCGGCGCCGAGGCCGGGACCTTGTCCGTCACATCCGTGCTCATCGGGTTACCTCTTTGTCCTTCGTCATCTGGCGCATCAGCACTTCCTGCGTGGCCTCGGCCCGCGGGACCTCGCCCGTGAGCCGCCCGGCGGCCATGGTGTAGATGCGGTCGCACATGCCGAGCAGCTCCGGCAGCTCGGAGGAGATGAAGACGACCGCCTTGCCCTCGGCGGCCAGCTGGTCGATGACCGTGTAGATCTCGTACTTGGCGCCCACGTCGATACCGCGGGTCGGCTCGTCCAGGATCAGCACCTCGGGACCCGCGAAGATCCACTTGCTGAGGACGACCTTCTGCTGGTTGCCGCCGGACAGCCGGCCCACCGTCTCGAAGACGGTCGGCGCCTTGATGTTCATGGACTTGCGGAAGCGCTCGGAGACCTTCCGCTCCTCGTGCTCGTCGACCACACCGCGCTTGGCGACCTTGCCCAGGGCGGTCAGCGAGATGTTCCGGTTGATGTTGTCGATGAGGTTGAGGCCGTAGTGCTTGCGGTCCTCGGTGACGTACGCGATGCCGTGCTCGACCGCCTCCGCGACGGTCTTCGTACGGATCTCCTTGCCGTCCTTGAGGACCGTGCCGGTGGCGTGCCGGCCGTAGGTGCGCCCGAACACGCTCATCGCGAGCTCGGTGCGGCCTGCGCCCATCAGGCCCGCGATGCCGACGATCTCCCCGCGCCGCACGCTGATCGACACGTCGTCGACCACCTTGCGCGACTGGTCGATCGGGTGGTGCACCGTCCAGTTGCGGATCTCCAGCGCGGGAGCCGCGGCCACCTCGCCCTCGAACGGCGTGCGCTCGGGGAAGCGGTGGTCGAGGTCGCGGCCGACCATGCCGGAGATGATCCGGTCCTCGGTGGTCTCCGCCGACTTCACGTCCAGGGTCTCGATGGACTTGCCGTCGCGGATGATCGTCACCGAGTCGGCGACCCGGCGGATCTCGTTCAGCTTGTGGGAGATGATGATCGAGGTGATGCCCTGCTTCTTCAACTCCAGGATGAGATCGAGGAGTTTGCCGCTGTCCTCGTCGTTCAGCGCCGCGGTCGGCTCGTCGAGGATGAGCAGTTTCACCTTCTTCGACAGCGCCTTGGCGATCTCCACCAGCTGCTGCTTGCCCACGCCGATGTCGGCGATCCGGGTCTCCGGGTGGTCGGTCAGACCGACCCGGCGCAGCAGCTCGGTGGCGTGCTTCAGCGTCTCGTTCCAGTTGATGAGCCCGCGCGAGGCGTGCTCGTTGCCGAGGAAGATGTTCTCCGCGATCGACAGGAACGGCACCAGGGCCAGCTCCTGATGGATGATCACGATGCCGTGCTGCTCGCTCGCCCGGATGTCCTTGAACTCGCAGGTCTCACCCTCGAAGAGGATGTCGCCCTCGTAGGTGCCGTGCGGATGGACGCCGGAGAGCACCTTCATCAAGGTGGACTTTCCGGCGCCGTTCTCGCCGCAGATGGCATGGACCTCGCCCTGACGGACGGTCAGTGTGACGTCCGACAGCGCTTTGACGCCGGGAAAGGTCTTGACGATCGAGCGCATTTCCAGGACGGGTCCCGCCATGGTGTGCCCTTTCAATCCGTAGGAATGGCCGGCCTGTTCACCGACAGGGGGACTACTTCAGCTCGCTGGCCGTGTAGTAGCCGGTGTCGACCAGTTCCTTCGTGTAGTTGGTCTTGTCGACGCTCACCGGCTGCAGCAGGTAGGCGGGGACGACCTTGGTGCCGTTGTCGTAGGTCTTGGTGTCGTTGGTCTCGGGCTTCTTGCCGTTGAGCACGTCGTCGACCATCTTCGCGGCGACGTCGGCGAGCTTGCGGGTGTCCTTGTAGACGGTCTGCGTCTGCTGGCCCGCGATGATCGACTTCACCGAGGCGAGCTCGGCGTCCTGGCCGGTGATGACCGGGAGCGGCTTGCTCTTGGAGCCGTAGCCGTCCGACTTCAGCGCGGCGAGGATGCCGATGGAGATGCCGTCGTAGGGCGACAGGACGGCGTCGACCTTGGCGCTGCCGTAGGTGGAGGTGAGGATGTCCTCCATGCGCTTCTGGGCGGTGGCACCGTCCCAGCGCAGGGTGGTGACCTGGGTGAGCTTGGTCTGGCCGGACTTGACGACGAGCTTCTTCTTGTCGATGTACGGCTGGAGCACGCTCATCGCGCCGTTGAAGAAGTACTTGGTGTTGTTGTCGTCGTTGGATCCGGCGAACAGCTCGATGTTGAACGGGCCCTTGCCGTCCTTCAGGCCCAGCTTGTCGACGATGTAGCTGGCCTGCAGCTCGCCGACCTTGGTGTTGTCGAAGGACGCGTAGTAGTCCACGTTCTTCGTGCCGAGGATCAGGCGGTCGTAGGCGATCACCGGGATCTTGGCGTCGGCGGCCTGCTGCAGCACGTTGTTGAGCGACTTGTTGTCGATGGCCGCGACGATCAGGCCCTTGACGCCCTGCGTGATCAGGTTCTCGATCTGCGAGACCTGCTGGTCGGGGTCGTCCTCGCCGTAGACCAGCTTGGTCTTGTAGCCCTTGGCCTCAAGGTCCTTGACGACGTTCTTGCCGTCGGCGATCCAGCGCTCGGAGGACTTGGTGGGCATCGCGATACCGATGGTGCCGCCCTTGGCACTGCCCTTGTCCTCCTTGCTGCCGCCTTCACTGTTCTGTCCGCAGGCGGACAGGGTGAGGGCGAGGGAGGCGGCTCCGGCTATGAGGGTGAGGGCGCTTCTGCGAGTACGCATGGTGATCAGTCCTTGTTCTTCTCGTCGTTGAGAGGTCAGGCCCGGCAGGGCGGTCAGACGGGGAAGCGGTTGAGCGGTCCGGGCAGCCGGGAGCCGAGCGGCGCCATATCGCCGTCCGCACCGTGCCGGGCGAGCAGGTCGAGAGCGAGACGGCCGCGCCGCACCCGCTCCCGGGCGGTGTCCAGGGTCACGTCCCGCAGGTGGGTGCCCCACGGGTAGATGCCGGGAGCCTTGGACAGACCGAACTTCAGGTAGAGCGGTGCGCCGCGCCGGATGAGCTCGGCGACCTCGTACATCCGGATGTAGCCGCCGAGGTCGTCGGGGGCCTCGATGTACATGTCCATGGGGGCGGCGGAGACCCGCCGGATCTCGGTGAGGTGATCGAGCGTCAGATCGCTGGGCACGTTGAGCGAGTCGGCGCCCAGATGCTCGTAGACCGCGTAACTGGCCGGGTTGACCGGCCCGATGAGCGCGGACACCTTCAGGGTGGTGTCGGCCGGGATGATGCCGGTCTCGCGGGCCCGGTGCAGCGTCCACAGCACGCCCTCGTCGGCGACGAGGAGGCACTTGACGCCCAACTCCGTTGCGCGGACGGCGTCTTCGACACAGCCGGCCACGGCGTCATGGCCGCGTGCGCGCAGTCCGGCCCCCCGCGAGTCGGAGCGCACGGAGCCGCCGATGTCCCACGTGCCGCGCGGGCCGGTGAACAGGCAGAGCTCGATGTCGCGTTCGGCGGTGGCCTCGACCATCTCGGTGATCTCGGCGTCGGTCAGCATCCACACGCCGCTGCCCTGGCTGATCCGGTGGATCGGCACGTCCAGGCGCGAGGACTCCTTGAGGATGACGGCCAGCGCTTCGGGACCCTCGCACGAGGGGATCTCGGTGCGCCAGCGGCCGCCGCCGGGGAAGGTGTGCGGCGAGGCGTCGGCGGGGTCGAGGGCGGGCGCACCCAGGCCGAGAGCGGTGAGCGCCTGCTCGCCGGGTCGGCGGGCCGCCGTAGCGGAAGCGTCGGTCGTCACAAGCTGTCCTTCGTGTTCGATATTTCGGACAAGGTTCGCGGCTCAAAGCGTGGGGGGCTTGGGTGTACGCCGGTACGGGGGCCGTCAGGTCGCCCCCGTACCGGCGTACGTCTAGGGGCGGAGCAGCACCTTGCCCACCTTCGGATCGCCGGACCCCACCAGCTCGATGGCCTCCGGGAACTCGCCGAGCGGCAGCTCGTGCGTGACCAGCGGCAGCGGATCGAGCAGACCGGCCCCGAACACCCGCACCGTGTGCGCCCAGGCGTCCGGCGGCGCCCCGAAGACGGTGTGCACCTCCAGCTGCCGCACCACCAGATCGGTCGGGTCGAGGCCCTCGGCGCCCGGCGCCGGGATCCCCGTCAGGACCAGGCGTCCGCCGCGCCTGAGCAGGGAGGCGGCGGTGCGCGCGGCGGACGCGGACCCGGCGGTCTCGATGACGACGTCGAAGTCGTCGGGGAGCTCCTGGTCCTTGGTACGGAAGTCGCTGGCGCCGAAAGTTCTCGAAAGTTCCGCCCGGTCGGGCCGCGTCCCCACGACGAGCAGCTCCGCCGGAGAGCCCGCCTTCAAGAACTGCACGGCGAACATCCCGAGCGTCCCGGTGCCCACGACCGCGACCCGTTCACCCGGCAGCGCGTTCGCCTTGATCGCGGCGGCCGCGATACAGGCGGCCGGCTCCAGCAGAGCGGCGGCCGTCAGATCGGCGTCGTCCGGCAGAACGTGCAGGAGACGGGCCGGAAGCGTCAGCGTGGCGGCCATCGCGCCCGGCTGGGTGAACCCGGTCTCCTCGTACCCGGCGGTGCACAGCGTGGTCTCGCCCGCGTGGCAGCGGTCGCACACCTGGCAGTTGCGGAAGCCCTCACCGACGACCTTGCGGCCTACGAGAGTTGAAGGCACCCCGGCGCCCACGGCCTCGACCGTGCCGGACCACTCGTGGCCCGGCGTGAGCGGATACCGGACGTATCCCTCGGGCCGGTTTCCCTGGTACACCTCGCGGTCGCTGCCGCAGATGCCCACCGCGTGGACGCGCACCAGCGCCTCGCCGGCCTCCGGCTGCCGCGGCTCGTGCGAGGTCACCCGGTGCTCGCCCGGCGCCTCGACGACGACCTGGGTGCTCACTTCGTGCCCTTCGGCTTGCGCTGCTCCCAGCCCTCGGCCCACAGGTCGAAGCGCGCCTGCTGCTGCGGGAACTCGGCGGCCGCGTCGACGTCCAGCTCGACGCCGAGACCGGGGGCGTCGGAGAGGTGGAAGTACCCGTCGACGACCTGCGGCGCGCCCTTCACGACCTTCTTGATCTCCGCGTCCGCGAAGTCGTTGAAGTGCTCAAGGATCTTGAAGTTGGGGGAGGTGAAGCCGACCTGGAGGGAGGCCGCGGTCAGCACCGGCCCGCCCACGTTGTGGGGAGCGACGAGCACGTAGTGGGTCTCGGCGGTCGCGGCCAGCTTCCTGGTCTCCCAGATACCACCGATATGGCCGACGTCCGGCTGGATGATGTCGACGGCCTGGCTCTCGAACAGCTCCCGGAACTCGATCCGGTCGTGGATGCGCTCACCGGTGGCGACCGGGATGTCGACCTTGGCGGCGACCTTCTCCAGCGCCTTCAGGTTCTCCGGCGGGCAGGGCTCCTCCAGCCAGGCGGGCTTGAAGGGCGCGAGCTCGTGCGCGAGGCGGACGGCGGTGGCGGGCGAGAAGCGGCCGTGCATCTCCAGCATCAGCTCGGAGTCCGGCCCGATGGCGTCCCGCACGGCCTCGATCAGGGAGACGGCGTACAGGGTCTGCTCGTGGTCCAGCTCGAAGTGCCCCGTCCCGAAGGGGTCGATCTTCAGCGCCTTGTACCCGCGCTCCATGACCCCCTGCGCGGCCTTGTGGTACGCCTCCGGAGTCCGCTCCGTCGTATACCAGCCGTTGGCGTACGCCTTGACCTTGTCGGTGACCTTGCCGCCCAGCAGCTGCCAGACGGGCACACCCAGGGCCTTGCCCTTGATGTCCCAGCAGGCCATCTCGATCACCGCGATGCCGGACATCACGATCTCGCCGGCCCGGCCGTAGTCGCCGTACTTCATCCGACGTACGAGGTCTTCCACGGCGAACGGGTCGGAGCCCAGAATGTGGTTGGCCTCCGCCTCCCGCAGATAGCCGACCAGCGCGTCGGTGTGGCCCAGCATCCGGGTCTCACCGACGCCCGTGATTCCTTCGTCGGTGTGCACCTGGACGTAGGTCAGGTTCCGCCACGGAGTCCCGACCACGTGTGTGCTGATTCCGGTGATGCGCACGGCAGTTGCCCCTCGCGTTTCGTCGGCTCAGTTCTGTGTGTTCGAAATTTCGGCACACGTTCGAAATGCTGGCGTGACAGTAAGGACGGGGCGACGGGAGTGTCAATGGGTCGAACACATAACGGTTTCGACACTGCTTTCGACACGGCTGTCGGCGGCGGTTTCGGTGTGATCGGGAGGGGATGCCCGGGAGGTCCCTGCCGCAAGGCCGGGTGTCTCCTCAACTCGCCACGCCGGAAGCGGTAGTTCCGCACACAACCTTCACAGGCGTGACTATGAACGTTGCCTGTGAGGAACTTAGTCTTCCCGCGTCATGGACTTCTGCCACCCGTGCCGACGGCACCTCAATGGCGCCCTCGCCTGCCCCGGGTGCGGCGCGCCCGTCGAAGAACTCCGCGCGTACGCGGACGGTGGTGGCATGCCCGCGTACGGGTCCGAGGGCGGGCACGGAGTCGCCTACGACGGCCATGAGGGCGACGCGGAGGGCTCCTACGACGACGAGGGCGACGGGGACGACGCCGAGGATGCCGAGGACGCCGAGGGGGCCGGTGAGCCCGTCGGGCGGGCCGCGCGGCGCGGGCAGAGCCGCGGCCGCGGACGCGGTCGCGGGAGTGGCGGCCGGGACGCCGAGAGCCCCGCGGGTGCAGCCAGTCGACGCGATCGCAAAGCCGCCGCACACCGCCGGCGCCGCCGCCGGGTGCTGCTGATCACCGCGGCCTGCGTGCTCGCGGCCGGCGGCCTCAGCCTCGCGGAACTCGGCATCGACGCCCCCTTCTCCACCCCCAAGCCGGCTGCCGCCGGGGACGATTCGCCGGAGGGCGCGGCATCGTCCGAGGTGACGGCCAAGCCGACCGGCGACAAGACGGGCGCGGGGACGGACTCCCCCTCGCCGGGAGCCTCCGCGTCCCCCTCGCCCTCGAAGTCCTCGAAGGACAAGCCGAAGAAGGACAAGACCGACAAGGACACCGAGTCGGCCACGACGGGCAGCAATCCCGGCACCTCGACCACGGCCCCGGCGGCCACACCGCCCGCCTCCACTCCGACGCCGACGTCCGAGCCGACGAAGTCCGATCCGACGCCGGACCCGTCACCGTCGCAGACGTGCAATCGGTTCCTGTGGTGGTGCACGTAGCCCCGGGGGCTACGTGCACCTCAGGCGTCCAGCATCCGCTTCAGCAAATCGCGCAAAGACAGCCGCTCCTCGTCGGACAGCCCGGCGAGCGGCTCGCGCGCGAAGCGCAGACCGTCGCGCAGCTCTCCGGCAACCCGTCGGCCCTCGTCCGTCGCGGCCGCCAGCTTCACCCGGCGGTCGGCCGGGTCGGGGCGCCGCTCGACCAGTCCCCGTGACTCCAGCCGGTCCACGATCCCGGTGACATTGGACGGCTCGCACTTCAGCTTCTGCGCCAGCTTCCGCATCGGCAGCGGCTCCAGCGACAGCAGGCTCAGCAGCCGCGCCTGCGCCCCGGTCAGCGTGTGCTCGCCGGCCGCCTCCTCGTAGTCCGCGTAGAACCGGGCCACGACATCGCCGATGAGCTCGACGACCTCCATGGTCAGCGGGTCGGGGCGGCGGGTCTTCTGTGGAGTGGGCATGGTGTCAGGGTACCCCGTTACTTGACATACTGAAATATTCAGGAGCATGGTTGTTTCAGGTACTGAAGTATTTTCCCCGCACTCGGAAAGGCGCGTCTCATGATCAACCGCGAATGGCACCTGCTCAGCCGCCCCGTCGGCTGGCCGAAGCCCGAGGACTTCGCCCTGGTCGAGGCGGAGGTCCGGCAGCCCGGTGAGGGGCAGGTCCTCGTGCGGAACAAGTACCTCTCCGTCGACCCGTACATGCGCGGCCGCATGAGCGCCGCCAAGTCCTACGTCGCCCCCTTCGAGCTCGGCAAGGTCATGCAGGGCGGTGCGGTCGGCGAGGTCGTCGCCTCCAACGCCGAGGGCATCGCCGCCGGCGACCACGTCCTGCACTTCGGCGGCTGGCGCGAGTACGCCACCATCGACGCCGGGCAGGCCGTCAAGGTCGACCCCGAGGCCGCGCCGCTGTCGACGTACCTCGGCGTGCTCGGCATGACCGGCCTGACCGCGTACGCGGGCCTGCTGCGGGTCGGTGCCTTCAAGGAGGGCGACGCGGTCTTCGTCTCGGGCGCCGCGGGTGCCGTCGGCAGCCAGGTCGGGCAGATCGCCAAGCTCAAGGGCGCCTCGCGGGTCATCGGCTCCGCCGGATCCGACGAGAAGGTCAAGCTGCTGGTGGAGGAGTACGGCTTCGACGCCGCCTTCAACTACAAGAACGGCCCGGTCTGGGAGCAGCTCAAGGAGGCCGCCCCCGACGGCATCGACGTCTACTTCGACAACGTCGGCGGCGAGCACCTCGAGGCCGCGATCGGCGCGCTCAACCTCAAGGGCCGTGCCGTGATCTGCGGCATGATCTCGCAGTACAACTCGACCGAGCCGACCCCCGGCCCGCGCAACATGGTCAAGATCCTGCAGAACCGGCTCCGCGTCGAGGGCATTCTCGTCGGCGACCACTACGACCTGCAGCAGCAGTTCGTCCAGGAGGTCGGCCCGTGGGTCGCCTCGGGTCGGCTGAAGTACCGCGAGACCGTCGTCGAGGGCATCGAGAACAACCTGGAGGCCTTCCTCGGGGTGCTGCGCGGTGACAACACGGGGAAGATGATCGTCAAGCTCTGACGTCGTCCACCGGCCCTGCGGGCCTTCACTGGATTTCCGGCATGCGGTAACTTCTTTCCGAAATCCGTCGTCGATCGTGGGCGCGAGTCGCGGCGGACCGAGGAGGAAGACAACCGCATGTCCATCCAGCACACCGACGTCCTCTACACCGCCGTCGCCACCGCCGAGAACGGCCGCGACGGCCGCGTCGCCACCGACGACGGCACCCTCGACATCGTCGTCAACCCGCCCAGGGAAATGGGCGGCAGCGGCGCCGGCACCAACCCCGAGCAGCTCTTCGCCGCCGGATACAGCGCCTGCTTCCAGGGCGCCCTCGGCGTCGTCGCCCGCCAGGAGAAGGCCGACGTCTCCGGCTCCACCGTCACCGCCAAGGTCGGCATCGGCAAGAACGACGACGGGTTCGGGATCATCGTCGAGATCTCCGCCGCGATCCCCAACGTCGACGCGGAAACCGCCAAGGGCCTCCTCGAGAAGGCCCACCAGGTCTGCCCGTACTCGAAGGCGACCCGCGGCAACATCACCGTGACGCTGGTCTGACGACGCTCGTTCTGCAGCGGGGAGGGCCGCACCCTTGGACGTGGGGTGCGGTCCCCCTTTTTTTGCTTCGTTCGCCTACGGGGCGCCTTACGGCTCGGTCCGCGATTGATGGTCGAGAGTAGCTCCGTCTCGGGGGCAGCTGGTCTGGGGTGTTGCGACGACCGTTGACCTGCCCGGGGCATTGTGATGGGCGGTGCTCGGTCGGGATATTCGCTGGTCGCCGCTTGTTGATGGTGGTCATACTGCCGCGATGGATCCAGTGACTCTTGAGACCGACCGTCTGGTGCTGCGGGCCTTCACACCTGCCGACGTGGATGCGGTGTACGAAGCCTGCCAGGACGAGGAGATCCAGTTCTACACCCCGGTGCCGGTGCCGTACCGGCGTGCGGACGCCGAGAAGCTCGTCGGCGAGAAGCTGCCCGCTCAGTGGGCCGAGGACAGGGACTACACCCTCGGCGCGTTCCGCAAGGACACCGGCGCCCTGGTCGGCTCGTACTGCCTGACCCTCATCAGCCGTGGCGTCTGGGAGCTCGGTTACTGGGCGGTCAAGGAGCAGCGCGGACGCGGGTACTCGGCGGAGGCCGCCCGGGCCCTGTGCGACTGGGGCTGGGGCACGCTCGACGTGCACCGCATCGAGTGGTGGGCCATGGCCGGGAACACCGGCTCGCGTGCCGTCGCCGAGAAACTTGGCTTCACCGTCGAAGGGACGCTGCGCAATCGCGGCATCGCCAACGATGGCAAGCCGCACGACTGGTGGGTGGGCGGACTGCTGAGGCCCTGATGCTCGGGCCGGTGCTTGGCCGGCTGCGTTTGCTCTTCTGCAGGGAAGTTCCCAGCTCGGCCAGTTCCCGCAGACGAACCACACCCATTGACCATCGGCGGGCAGTGGTGACGTGGCAGTGGCCGCACGGGTTCTTCGAGTGTGACCAAGAAGTGGGCCCGTGCGGCCTTGACTCATCCTGCCTTCTGCGGCGTCTCGCATGCACATCTCGGCGATTTGATCGAAGAGTTGGCCGATCTGTGGCTCGCCCGGTGCGAGTCGGAGCTTCGTGAGCGGCGTGGTGCCGAGCGGCAGCGGGAGGCCGGTGCCGGCCCGAAGCACGACCTGGTCTTCACCGACCGCCTGCTCGTCACCCTGGTCCACCTACGCACCGGGCTCCCGCAGGCCGCGCTCGCCGCGCTGTACGGCATCGCCCGCTCCACGATCTCCCGCGCCATCGGGGAGATCCGCCCGTTGCTGGCCATGCGTGGCTTCGCAGTCCCCGACCACCACTCCGGCGTGCGACTTCGGACCCTGGCGGACGTGTTCGCCTACGCTGAGGCCGCGGGGATCCGGTTGCGGATCGATGGCGCCGAGACCCAGGTTCGCCGCCCGAAGGCAGGCAGGCCCGGACGGCGGGCCTTCGTCTCCGGCAAGAAGAAGCAGAACACCATCAAGACCACCACCATCAGCGACGGCCAGGGCCGTCTGCTGTGGTCGGGTGCGGACCGCCCGGGCCGCATGCACGACCAGACCGCGATGCGCACCGAGGGTATCGCCGAGCAGTTCCGGCTCCACCCGAAGGTGACGGCCGAGGTCGACGAGGGCTACAGGGGGCTGGCCAACGAGTTCCCTGAGCAGATCAGCGCCCCTCCGAAGAAGCCGAAGGGCGGCGCGCCGCTCGGCGAGCAGTACGCCTGGCGGGAGATGCGCCGACGGCAGTCCTCGGAGCGGATCTGCGTCGAGCACGCCAACGCCGAATTGCGGCAGTGGTGTCCGCTCCAGCGCTACACCGGCCCACGCGAGGACTACGCCGCGACCCACCAGGCGATCGCTTCATTGGTTTCGGACCGTTCGGCTCGCCGACCCACCCGACGCAAGCCGAGCACCGAGCTCGTGCTCGCCCGGCAGGCTTCCTGCTGATCAACCACCAGCCGACCCGCCAGGCCAGCACGCCCAAACCTCAATCGCGGACCAAGTCGTTAGTCGGTGTCGAGACGGCGATCGTGCTCAGCGCTTCGCGCCTCCGCGCGTTCGCCCTCTCGACACCGACGCGCCCCTTCGGCTCTCTACGCGGCCGGTGTCCGGCGGTGCGGTGGGCGTTGAAGGGCTCTCGCCGGAAGTGGGGTGTCTGGGGAGGGCGGTTTTGTGGCCCCGGTGGTCAGTGCTGTCTTGTGGCTGTCGTGAGGGCGGCTGTGTGTACTGCCTTGACCAGCTGGTTGTTCTCGGGGGCCGCTCCGCCGGGGAAGGCCATGCGGCGGCGGGTGTAGCCGTAGGCCAGGCCGCTGCGGGGGTCGGCGAAGGCCTGGGAGCCGCCTGCTCCGCTGTGGCCGAAGGCGCCGGCGCCCAGGAAGGGGTGCCAGGTGTCGGCGGTGGCCTGGAAGCCGAGGCCGTAGGAGCGGTGGGCGCGGGCCACCAGGTCGTAGCCGACGGAGTGGATCTGGCCCACCTCGGCGATGGTGTCCGGCTTGAGCAGGGGCGCCTTCTCGTCGACCTCGCTGATCGCCGCCGCGTACATCCGGGCCAGGCCGCGCGCCGCGGCCACGCCGCCCGCCGACGCCGGGCCCTTGGCGCGCACGGTGCGGGAGTTGGCGTAGTCGACGAGTGTTCCGGGGCCCTCCGCATGCGCGTTGAACGCGATCGAGGCCAGGGTGTGCGGGCCGGTCGGCGCCGCGTCCAGGATCGCCTGCTGCTTGGGGGTTGGGGCCATCGGCTGTACCGAGCGGAAGCGGGGTTCCAGGGCGGCCGGTAGTCCGAGGTGGAAGTCCAGGCCGTACGGCGCCCGGATGCGCTCCTCGTAGATCTCCTGGAGCGAGCGGCCCGTCGCCCGCCGGACCACCTCGCCCGTCAGCGCGCCTATCACCAGCGCGTGATAGCCGAAGGCGCTGCCCGGGCGCCAGAACGGCTTCTGGTCCGCGAGGCGTTCGGCCATCGCGCGGTCGTCGGAGAGCTCCTCCGTGGTGAACCCGGCGTCCGTGCCGACCAGGCCCGCCCGGTGGGAGATCAGGTCGCGCAGCGTCAGCGTGCCCTTGCCCTCGGCTGCGAACTCCGGCCAGTAGTACGTCACCTTGCGGTCCAGCTCCAGCGTGCCGTCCTGCACGAGCAGGGCCACCACGAGATGGGCGGCGCCCTTGGTGGACGAGTACACGCCGTAGAGGGAGTCGGCCTCGGCGCCGTCACCGGCCCACAGGTCGACGACCCTGCGGCCGTGCACGTACGCGCACAACTGGCCCTCGTAGTCCGGCAGTTCCCCCGCCACGAAAGCGGCGAACTCCTCGCGCACCGCCTCGAAGCCGGCGGCGACGGTGCCGTGGATCTCCTGCGTCATCCGCTCTCCTCACCTGAACCGATGTCCGGCTCGTACACGAAACCGTAGCCCGGGGCACTGACAGTCACCGGAGATCGGTACGGCGAGATGTGCCTATTCGACTCAAAGGCGACTCAACCGCTACAGGAGGTGGCCGATGTCACGGATGCCCCGGAGCACGCATCCCGAGGGGGCCGGAGGGGGCATGCTGAGGACGACCGCTGGCACCGCCCGTGAGGCGAGGAGAGCCCATGGCAACGATTCCTTCGCTCCCCAGCAGGGACGACGTGCTGCGCATGGCGCGCAACACCACCGATATCACCGGCCAACTCCTCGACACGGCCGGGAACATCACCAGAATCGCGATCAACACGTTCGACCCGCGGGACGGTTCGGGCGCGGAGGTGCTGCGCGTGCTGCGCGAGACCACCGCGGAACTGGCGGAGGCGAGCGCCTCGCCGCAGGCCCAGGAGGCGTTCTACCGGATCGTCGACACCCTGACCCGCTTGGGGACGAGTGGGGCCCCGCTGGCCGTCCACCCGGTGAGCGAACCCGCCCAGGCGCTGCTGACCGCGCTCGGCGACAGCCTGCTCCCCGTGCTGGACGCCGTGGAGCCGGCGGTCGAGGAGTTCGCGGACGCGTTGGGTGATCTGGTCGAGGCGACGTCTCCGCTGCTCCCCGCCGCGGCCGGACTGGCCGCGGGGGCGCTGCTCGCCGTGACACCGGTGCTGCGGGCCGCGGCCGACACCCTGCGCGACTCGTCCCCCGAACTGCGGCGCATCGCCGACGCGTTGACCGCGGCGCTGGCCCCGCTGATGCCGCTCCAGGTCGCGCTGGCGGAACGTGCGGCGGCCGCCGGGTCGGGCGTGGTCCGCGCGACGCTCCCACCCCTGGCCGACCTCACGGAGGCGGCAGCGGCAACGGCCAAGGCGGCCCGCCCGATGCTGATCGCCGGCGAGGAACTGCTGGTGTCGGGCCTGGAACAGATCCAGCCCCTGCTGCTGGCCGCCGCTTCGAGGGCGGGCCGTGTGGCGCGTGCGGCGGCGATACGAGTGCAAGCAGCGGTCTCACCGGCGGGCGACCAGGGAATCGTCGTAGCGGTGTCACCGGCGTGACGGCAGCCACCTCAGGGGCGCGGGGCTGTATCGATGTGCGGCTCCGCCGCGCGGGCGCGACCAGCCACAACGAACCCGCACCCCGCAGCCCGCGCAAGCCCCCCACCCCGCCCCGATAAAGTTCCCCCATGCGCGATCTTGGCACAGGCTTTACCTACCTCCTCAAGGGTCAGCGATGGGTGGCCCGGCACGGCAAGCAGTACGGCTTCGGCCTGCTGCCGGGCCTGATAACCCTCGTCCTCTACGCGGCAGCGCTCGTCGCGCTGGGCGTATGGGGCGAGGACACCGTCACCTGGGCAACCCCCTTCGCCGACGACTGGTCGAGCCCCTGGCAGGGAGTGTTCCGCGGCTTCCTCACCGCCGTGCTGTTCGCCCTGGGGCTCCTCCTCGCCGTCCTCACCTTCACCGCGGTCACGCTTTTGATCGGCCAGCCCTTCTACGAGAACCTCTCCGAGAAGGTCGACCGCGACGTCGATCCGAACGGCACCGCCCCCGAGTCCGGCCTCCCGCTCTGGCGCGAGCTGTGGATCTCGGCCCGCGACAGCCTCCGTGTCGTGGCCCGGGCGTTGATCTGGGGTGTGCTGCTGTTCGCGTGCGGCTTCATCCCGTTCGTCGGCCAGACCGTGGTCCCGGTGATCGGTTTCTTCGTCACCGGTTTCTTCCTGACGGAGGAGCTCACCGCCGTCGCCCTGCAGCGCCGCGGCGTCGAACTGCGGGCCCGCCTCACCCTCCTGCGCTCCCGCAAGACCCTGGTCTGGGGCTTCGGCACCCCGCTGGGCCTGTCCTTCCTGGTCCCGTTCGTGGCGGTGTTCCTGATGCCGGGCGCGGTCGCGGGAGCGACGCTCATGGCGCGGGACCTGCTGGGCGAGGAGATCGAGGAGGGTGACGGCGAGCGGGCCGAGGAGCCCGAGGACGTCACCTCGTGACCGAGGCGTTGAACGCCACGGTCACGATCGCCCGCACCTGAGCGATGATGTCGACCCGGTTCCGCACGAACTCGGGGTCGGTGATCGTCCCGGTCGCCGGATCGGTGTTGCCCGCCCCGAACTGCAGGACCGGCGTGTGCACATGGCCGCCCGGCAGCGTGTCGTGCAGCCCGAGCCGGTCCCGCAGCAGGGTGGCCCGGTAGGCGATCTCGTTCGAGAGGTAGTTGCCGCCGCCCCCGGCCCGCGCGGTCGACCCTTCCGTCGGCCCGTCCGGCCGTACGACCGCCGTCGTACCGCCCGCCGGGATCTCCGTCACCTCCGTGTGGTCGTACACCGGGAATCGTCCGGTGTTCGCGGCCACAATCTCCTTGTACGGCAAGGTCGTCGACGTCCACTGCGGCTGCGAGGCGGGGTCGGTGACCGGGATGGTCTCCGTCCTGCTGACGTTGTCGTTGTCGGGGAACCCGCCCCGCCAGGCCCCGTTGGTCCGCTCCACGTCGAACCGCCCGACCCGCCCCTGGCTCACGGTCGTGAACAGATCCACCGACTTCAGATACGGCCGCAGCGTCCGCTCCACCGTGCTGTCCGCGAAGTCCTGCCACCGCACCGGGAAGACGACCGTCTCGATGCGCGCCGGCCCGTGCTCCGTCTCGATCACCGTGCCGTCGAGGGCGAGCGCGGTGGCACCGGAGGGGTTGGAGATCCGGATGTCCCGGTCGAGCGTGAACGGGTCGAACCCGGTGACGAGGATCCGCGGGATCTTCCGGCCGTGCGGGTAACGGACGTCGGTCTGCCCGCGGGAGGTCCGCTCCAACTGATCGAGCAGAGCGGCCCGTCGACTGTCGCTCAGTGCGAACTCCGGCTCCCAGGTCCGCACTTCCCGCGTCAGCCCGAGCCGCGCCCAGTACAGGGGCCGGTCGTCGTCCCGGCTGAGGTCCCCGCCCGCCGGGCCGCGCCCCTGAGCCCGCTCGACCGCCCGCCGCCACAGCGCCGACCCTTCGCGTACGACGATCCGCCGCGCCTCGGCATAGGAGTGGGCGCGGCCCAACTCCTGTGCGAAGCGCGGGGTCACGTCGTCGAACCCGGACCGCTCGAGGATCTCCTGCGGCACCGCCTTGTCGAGCCGCTGTTCCTCCACGGTGGGGGAGGGGGCGGTACCGGCCGCCGTCGCCGTCGCGGGGGACGCGAGCCCCGCCATCAGTGCCAGCCCGAGGATGCCCATCCGAACACGTATGGAATTCAAGGGAGTTCAGGTCCTTCCGTCGCCGTCGTGGGGGAGCGTGGTGCGGACGGCCGCAGTATCGCGTGACGGAAGTGGTCTACGCCATGGGGTGGGGCTCAGGAGGACGACAGCATCAGCGTCGCGCGCACGAGGACGGGGATGAGCGGGAACACGGCGGCACTCCGCAGCCGGGCCGGCCACAGCACGGCGCCGCCGGCCGCCACCGCCCCGCAGAGCACACCCAGTCGGGCGAGCGGTGCCTCTTGCGGCTCGTCGGCCCAGACCACCGCCATCCAGCCGTAGCCCATGGCCGGCGCGTCGAGCGGCAGCAGCACGAGGACGGCGACGGTGTTCCTCCACCTCATGGGCTCATCGTCGTCCCGGGGGAGAGCGGGCGCCCGAGTACGGCTACTCAGCTACCCCGGAATGCGGGCCGCCGCCTCCCGCAGCGCCCCGATGAACGCCTGTGCGGCCGCTGTCGCCGAGCGGCCCCGTGGCGTTGCCGCGTACACCGCCCGGGCCGGGGCGTCCTCGTCCAGTACCGGCAGCAGGGTGATGTCCGGGCGTACGGACTCGGCGGCCAGGGCGGGGACCAGAGTCACGCCGAGGCCTGCGGCGACGTAGCCCTGCTTGGCGGTCCACTCGCCGACGACATGCGCCACGCGCGGGCGGAAACCCTGGCGCAGGGCCGCGTCCAGGAGGGTGCCCTCGGGGCGGGAGCTGCCGGAGATCCAGTCGGCGTCGGCGAGTCGGCCGAGGCGGACGGGGCCGGTGGAGGCCGCCAGGGGGTGGTCGGCGGGGACGGCGATGTACAGCGACTCGTCGAGGAGGTGGTGGAGTTCGTAGGACTCCAGGGGCGCGCCGCCCGTCGTGGAGACCACGGCCAGGTCGAGGTGGCCCGCGGTGAGCCGGTCCAGAAGCCGGGGGGTGAGGCCCTCCTCGCGGGAGAGGCGGACGCGGGGGTGGCGGGCGCGGAACGTGGCCAGGGCGTGCGGCACCAGTGCGGCGTCGGCGGTGGGGAACGCCCCGAACCGCAGCCGTCCGCCTGCCACTTGACGCAGCGCGGCCAGTTCCCGCCCGGCGCCGTGCAGGGCCTCGACGACGGCCTCCGCGTGTGGCACGAGGACGTGTCCGGCCTCCGTCAGCCGCACACCGCGCGGCAGCCGGTCGAAGAGCGGTCCGCCGCCCAACGCCCCCTCCAGCGCGGCGATCTGTCGCGACACCGCGGACTGCGTCCACCCCAGCGACTTCGCGGCGAGAGTGAACGACCCGTGCCGGGCCACGTCCAGGAACACCCGCAGCCAGACGGTGGAGAGCTCCGGCTCGCGATGCGTGTTCGGCATGGCTGCCATGCTAGACATTCGCTTGTCGCATCCCGCGGCCGTGCCTAGCGTCGAGGGCATGCAGGTCACCATCGGAAACCCCGCCTCCGCACCCCAGCCGCTGAGCCCCTACTACTCCCAGGTCGCCCGCGTCGAACACGCCGACGGCAGCGCCCTGTTGTTCCTCTCCGGGCAGATCGCCGAGGGCGCCACCCTCGCCGAGCAGACCCGGGGCGTCTTCGAGACGATCGACGCCCTGCTCAAGGCCCACGGTGCGGCCCTGGCCGACGTCATCAACATCCGGACGTACCTGACGGACATCGGCCGGCTCGAGGAGTACGGCTCCGTACGGCGGGAGTTCCTCACCGGGACGCCGCCCACCAGCATGACGTTCGAGGTGCCCCGGCTGTTCCGGCCGGAGGCCCTGGTCGAGATCGAAATCGTGGCGGCGGTACCGGCCGGCAGGTGATACTGCCGCGCGTGAAGACAGCGAAGGCAGCGAACCTCGGCGTCCTCTTCCTCATCGAGCTAGGCGCTCTGGCGGCCGTCGGCCACTGGGGGTTCACTCGGGACGTGGCGACCCCGCTCGCCTGGCTCCTCGGCCTCGGCGCCCCGGCCGTACTCATCGTGCTCTGGGCGCTGTTCGGCTCGCAGAAGGCGTCGTACAAGACCCGCGGCGCGGTCCGCGTCGTCTTCGAACTCCTCTGGTTCGGGGCGGGAGTTGCCGCGCTGTTCGCCGCCGGGGCGGATGCCTGGGCGATCGCCTTCGCCCTCGTGTGCGCCGCCAGCAAGACCCTCGCCGTCATCTGGCGCCAGTAGCGGGCGCGTTCACGCCTGCTCGCCCAGCAGCGCCAGAAAGTCCCGGAACGCCGCCGGCATGTCCACCGACTCCGGGTCCAGCAGCCACTGGTACTGCAGGCCGTCCATCACCGCGACGAGGAGCGGGGCCGTCCGCTCGGGCGTCAGGCCGTTCGGCAGGCGGTCGCCGTACTCCGTGCGCAGCACCGCCGCCATGCTCGACCGCACCTGCCGGTAGCGCTCGGTGAAGTACTCCCGCGCCGGATGCCCCTCCGTGACGCTCTCGCCCAGCAGCGCCGAGAAGGTCTGGATGATGCCGGGCCGCATCGCGTTGTACTCGACCAGCGAGGCCAGCAGATCCACCCGCCACTGGGTGGCCGGCACCGCGTCCCACTGGTCCCGCTCCTCCAGGACGGCGACCAGCAGCGCCTCCTTGGTCGGGAAGTGGTGCAGCAGTCCCTGCTGGGTGAGCCCCACGCGCTCCGCGACCGCGGCCAGGCTCGCACCCCGGTAACCGCGCTCGGCGATCACATCGAGCGCCGCCCGGACGATCTCCGCGCGCCGCTCCTCGCTCCTGACCCTGGCGTTCATGGCGTCACCGTACGGCATCGACACCCAGTCAATATTACGGCAAGATAACGAAACCTACCGGTCTACAGGTAACCGGTGCACGATGGGCCCAGGACGACACCGCACGCAGACGACATTGCACGGAATCAACGAGGAGGCACCCCGATGGCGGGAACCCCTGGAACCTCACCGGCCGACCGGGCGCGCGAGGCCGCCGTCGAGGCCGCCCTCGGCAAGCTGGACCTGGACGCCAAGGCCCGGCTGCTGTCCGGCCAGGACACCTGGTCCCTGCCCGCCCTGCCGGAGATCGGCCTGAAGTCCCTGGTGATGTCCGACGGCCCGATCGGGGTGCGCGGTGTGCGCTGGACCGCCGACGACCCCTCCATCGCCCTGCCCTCCCCGACCGCCCTCGCCGCCACCTGGGACCCGCAGCTCGCCCGCCGCGCCGGCACGCTGCTCGCCCAGGAGGCCCGCCGCAAGGGCGTGCACGTGCTCCTCGCCCCGACCGTCAATCTGCACCGCTCCCCGCTCGGCGGGCGCCACTTCGAGGCGTACAGCGAGGACCCGTATCTGACCGGGCTGATCGGCGCCGGGTATGTGAACGGGGTCCAGTCGGGCGGCGTCGGCACCACCGTCAAGCACTTCGTCGCCAACGACGCGGAGACCGACCGCTTCACCGTCAACAACCTGGTCTCCCAACGCGCCCTGCGCGAGCTGTACTTGGCCCCCTTCGAGATCATCGTCGAGAACGCCCACCCCTGGGGCATCATGACCGCCTACAACACGGTCAACGGCACGACGATGACCGAGCACCGCTACCTGGTGAACGAAGTCCTGCGCGGCGAATGGGGCTTCGACGGCTACAACGTCTCCGACTGGATGGCCGCCCGGTCCACCGTCGACGCCGTCGAGGGCGGCCTGGACGTCGCCATGCCCGGGCCGCAGACCGTGTACGGCCCGCCCCTGGCCCAGGCAGTCCGGGACGGCAAGGTCGAGGAGGCCGTCGTCGACGAGGCCGTCCGCAACGTCCTGCGGCTCGCCGCCCGCGTCGGCGCCCTGGAGAGCGCCGAGCCGGCCGTCACACAGCTGCCCGAGGCCGTCGACGGCGGCGAACTGGCCCGCGAGATCGCCCGCCGCGCCTTCGTCCTCGTACGGAACGAGAACGGCGCGCTGCCTCTCGAGCCCGGGACCGTGGCGTTGATCGGCGCCGCCGCCCGCGACGCCCGCGTCCTCGGCGGCGGCTCCGCCACCGTCTTCCCCGCCCGCGTGGTCTCCCCGCTCGACGGCCTCACCGCCGCCCTCCCCGAGGGCACCGTCAGCTACTCCCTCGGCGCCGACATCAACACCGAACTCGCCGTCGCCGACAAGGAATTCGAGCTGCGCGCCGTCTGCCGGGACGCCGACGGCAACGTCCTCGGCACCGGCTCGGCGCCCAACGGGCAGATCCAGTGGATGGGTTCGGACCTCCCCGAGGGCGTCACCCACGACCGTCTGCACACCGTGGAGTTGACCGGCACCTTCACCCCGCGCGCCACCGGCCCGCACACCTTCGGCATCAAGGGCACCGGCCACTTCACCCTCACCGTCGCCGGCACGACGTACTACGAGGACGTCCAGCGCCCCGCCGACGACAGCGACCCCTTCGAGGCCTTCTTCGGCGCCCCGGTGCCCCGCGCCCAGGCCGAACTCACCGCCGGCAAACCGGTCGAGGTCTGCCTCACCTACGTCTTCGCGCTCCCCGAGGAGATCCCCTTCAAGGTGGTCGCCTTCGCGCTCGCCCACCAGGAGCCGCAGCGCGACGGCGACGAGCTGATCGCCGAGGCCGTCCAGGCCGCACGGAACGCCGACACGGCCGTCGTCGTGGTCGCCACCACCGAGCGCGTCGAGTCGGAGGGCTTCGACCGCAAGGACCTCGAACTGCCCGGCCGCCAGGACGAGTTGGTCCGCGCCGTCGCCGCCGCCAACCCGAACACGGTCGTGGTCGTCAACTCCGGCTCCCCGGTGGAGCTCCCGTGGCGCGAGGACGTCGCCGCCGTCCTGCTCAGCTGGTTCCCCGGCCAGGAGGGCGGCGCGGCCCTGGCGGACGTGCTGACCGGCGCGCACGAACCGGGCGGCCGGCTGCCGACGACCTGGGGCTCGCTGTCCGACGCCCCGGTCACCCGGGTCATCCCGACGGACGGCGAACTCCCTTACGACGAGGGCGTGTTCATCGGCTACCGGGCCTGGGACAAGCAGGGACGCACCCCCTCGTACCCCTTCGGCCACGGCCTCGGCTACACCGACTGGACGTACGAGTCCGTCGAGGTCGACGGCACCACCGCCAGGGTCCGCGTCCGCAACTCCGGCGAGCGCCCGGGACGCGAGGTCGTCCAGGTCTACCTGGCGCCGAGCGGCACCGACCCCGACCGCCCCGCGCGTCTGCTGGCCGGGTTCGCGGCCGTGCAGGCGGGCCCGGGCGAGACGGCCGAGGCGGTCGTCGAGATCTCCCGCCGTGCCTTCGAGGTCTGGGACGAGGCGGCCAACTCGTGGTCGTTTGTGAAGGGTTCGTACGAGATCCAGGTGAGCCGCTCGATCACGGACCGCCGCCTCACCGCGACGATTAACGTCTGATGGGGGACAAGCCCTCCCACGAACAGCCCCGGTCCGGGACCTGACCCCTGGACCGGGGCTCGTGCGTTTTTCAGGAGCCGTACGGCCTACCGGACGCCGAAGCCGTACACCGTCTCCGACCGGAAGACCTCTCCCGGCCGCAGCACCGTGCTCGGGAAGTCCGGCCGGTTCGGGGAGTCGGGGAAGTGCTGGGTCTCCAGCGCGACGCCGTCGCCCGGCGCGAAGGGGTCGGACAGATGATCCGCGGTGTACAGCTGGAGCCCGGGCTCGGTGGTCGCCACGGTCAGCACCCGGCCGGACGCCGGGTCGTACAGCTCGGCGACCTCCCGGGCGTCCTTCGTCACCCCGCCGTCGAGCACGAAGTTGTGGTCGTAGCCGGCACTCACCTTCCGCGCCTGACGGAAGTCGAAGCGCGAGCCCGACACGTCCTCCAGGACACCGGTCGGGATCAGGTCGTCGTCGACGGGCGTGAAGCGCGCGGCGGCGAGCCGCAGTTCCTGACCGCCCGCGTTGCCCGAGCCGCTCAGGTTCCAGTACGAGTGGTTCGTCAGGTTCACGAGGGTCGGCGCGTCCGTCACCGCCTCGTACGCGATCCGCAGCGCACCGCCGGAGTCCAGCGTGTACGTCGCCGAGACCTCGACACGCCCCGGGAACCCCTCTTCCCCGTGCGCGCTGACCCGGCTCAGCCGCACCCCGTGCTCCCCGGCAGGCGTCACCTCCCACACCCGCTTGTCGAAGCCGCGCTCGCCGCCGTGCAGGGAGTTGGGCGCGTTGTTGGGCTCCAGGGCGTACGTCACGCCGTCCAGCGGGAAGCGGCCGCCCGCGATCCGGTTGGCGTACCGGCCGATCAGCGCGCCGAGAAACGGCTCCGGGTGCCCGAGATAGCCGTCCAGGTCCGCGAACCCCAGCACCACGTTCCCGGTACGCCCGTCCCGGTCCGGGATCTCCACCGACTGCACGATCCCGCCGTACGACAGGATCCGTACCCGTACGCCCGCCCGCTCCAGGGTCCACCGGTGAACCGGGGTGCCGTCGGAAAGTGTGCCGAAGAGTTCGTTCATGTGCGGAACACTAGGTCACGTCTTCTTCGCGGTGACGGTGCGGTAGGCGATCTCCGCCAGCCGGGCCTGGCCGTTCACACTCGGGTGGAACCAGTCCCAGTGACTCAACTGATCCGTGCCGAACCGGTATTCGTACACCGCGCCCCCGTCGAACCGGCAGCGCCGGTCCTTCTCGCACACCTCCTTCAGCACCTGGTTGTACGACTCCACCCGCTTCTGCACCGTGTCCCGCCGCAGCGTCGCCGCCGAGTCCAGCGCGTCCGCGTCGCCCAGCATGGAGGGGCAGATACCCAGCTTCCACACCTGCTTGCCCAGCGGGTTCGTGCGCCCCTGGGACCACAGCCGCTTCAGGTTCGGCACGCTCGCCACGTACACCTGGGTCTTGGGCAGCGACTCGCGCAGCGTGCTCAGCGCGTCCTCGAAGTCGGCGCGGAAGCTGGCCACCGAGGTCATCGCGGTGGTGCTGGCCCGGCAGGCGTCGTTCGCCCCCGCCATCACCGTCACCAACTGCGGCCTGCGCGTCGCCGCCTGCGCCATCTGCCCGGGCAGGTCCGCCATCCGTGCCCCGGTCACCGCGTAGTTCCAGCTGCGCGCGGCCGCCTGCGCCCTCCCCAGCAGCCGTACGGCGAGGCTGTCGACCTGGGCGCTGCTGCCGGTGGCCCAGGACACCTCGGGGCAGTCCGACAGGACCGTACAGGCGTCGAAACCACGGGTGATGGAGTCACCCACGGCGGCGATCGAACTCGGGCTCACGTCCCACGTCGGCGTCGGGGACGGCTTCGCCTTCTGCGCCTTCGTGCCGCTCGGCCCGGCGGAGTTGCCACCGACGGCGTCACAGCCGGCGACGCCCAGGACGGCCGCCACGACCATGGCGAGAACGGCCCGTGAGCGGTGGCTCTGCTTCCGCATCGGCTGCTGATCCCCTCGGTCGACGTACAGGACATGAAGACGAGACAGGAAGAGATGTCCCCCTCCATAACAACGCTCGAGGGTTCCCGATCCACGGCACCATGCAACGGTTCACACCCGTACAAGCGTCCTGCCGGGTGAATGGGGGGCGTTTCGGCGCATCGGGACCGACGGTACGTCACACTCCTTGCGCCGCCGCACGGTAGCCTCGCCATCAACGTGGCTGCCCGGCCACACCGTCCGCCAGTTCGCAAGATGTCCTGCTCTGCCCGGAGGTCCCGGTGACGACACGTGGAGTTCTGTACGTGCACTCCGCGCCGCGCGCGCTGTGCCCGCACGTCGAGTGGGCCGTCGCCGGCGTGCTCGGCACGCGCGTCAACCTCGACTGGATCCGGCAGCCCGCCGCGCCGGGCACCTGGCGCTCGGAGTTCTCCTGGCAGGGCGAGGTGGGCACGGCCTCCAAACTGGCTTCCGCGCTGCGCGGCTGGCACCTGCTGCGCTTCGAGGTGACCGCCGAGCCCTGCCCCACCGCGGAGGGCGAACGCTACAGCTGCACCCCCGACCTCGGCATCTTCCACGCGGTCACCGGCATCCACGGCGACATCCTGATCCCCGAGGACCGGTTGCGGGCCGCACTGGTCCGCTCCCAGCGCGGCGAGACCGACCTGGAGGCGGAACTCGCAAAGCTCCTGGGCAAGCCGTGGGACGACGAGTTGGAGCCGTTCCGGTACGCCGGTGAGGGCGCCCCGGTGCGCTGGCTCCACCAAGTGGTCTAGGGAACCGACACGCCCGAAGGGCCCCCACCGGGCGGTGGGGGCCCTTCAGTTGCGTGGGGGCGCTTCTCAGACCGTGCGGAACGCCAGCACCACGTTGTGGCCGCCGAAGCCGAACGAGTCGTTCAGCGCGGCGATACGGCCCTCTACGGGCAGCTTGCGCGCCTCGCCGCGGACGATGTCCGCGTTGGCCTCGGCCTCGGGGTCGAGGTTCTCGACGTTGATGGTCGGCGGAGCGACGCGGTTGTACAGCGCGAGGACCGTCGCCACCGACTCCACGCCACCGGCGCCGCCCAGCAGGTGACCGGTCATCGACTTCGTCGCGGAGACCGCCATGTGGTCCGCGTCGTCGCCGAACACCTTGCGCAGCGCCTTGAGCTCGGCCACGTCGCCGGCCGGCGTCGAGGTGGCGTGCGCGTTGACGTGCACGATCTCCGCCGGGTTCAGGTCGGTGCGCTCCAGCAGGTTCTGCAGGGCGTGCGAGATGCCGCGGCCCTCCGGCTCCGGCTGCACGATGTCGTGGCTGTCGGCGGAGATGCCCTGCCCGACCGCCTCGGCGTACACCCGGGCACCGCGCCGCGCGGCGTGCTCGGCGGACTCCAGGACGAGGACACCCGCGCCCTCGCCGAGGACGAAGCCGTCACGGGCGACGTCGTAGGGACGCGAGGCGCCCTCGGGGTCGTCGTTGTTCTTGGACATCGCCATCATGTTGCCGAACGCGGCGATGGGCAGCGGGTGGATGGCCGCCTCCGTGCCGCCCGCGACGACGACGTCGGCGCGGCCCGTGCGGATCATCTCGATGGCGTAGCCGATGGCCTCGGCGCCCGACGCGCAGGCGGAGACCGGCGTGTGCACGCCCGCGCGGGCGCCCACGAGCAGGCCCACGTTGGCGGAGGGGCTGTTCGGCATCAGCATGGGGACGGTGTGCGGGGAGACGCGGCGTACGCCCTTCTCCTTGAGCACGTCGTACTGGTCGAGCAGCGTCGTCACACCGCCGATGCCGGAGGCGATGACGGCACCGAGCCGGTCGGGGTCGACGGAGTCGTCGTCGCCCGCCTTCTCGGTGAAACCGGCGTCCGCCCAGGCCTCCTTGGCGGCGATCAGCGCGAACTGCGCCGAGCGGTCCAGGCGGCGGGCCTGCGGCCGCGGGATGACCTCGGTGGGCTCCACGGCGACGGGCGCGGCGATGCGGACCGCCTGGTCGGCGGCCCACTCCTGCTCCAGGGGCTTGACGCCGGACTTGCCGGCGATCAGGCCCTCCCAGGTAGAGGCTGCGTCGCCACCCAGCGGTGTGGTTGCGCCGATACCGGTGACGACCACGGTGCGATTGGTCGGGCTCACGGGAATTCTTTCTCCAACGATTACGAGGATTCAGCGGCGCCACCGCCGGGTGGCGGGGCAAGGCAGCCGGAGCTGAGACCCCTAAGGGGTCACTCAGGCCTGGTGCTTGAGGATGTAGTTCGTGGCGTCGCCGACCGTCTTGAGGTTCTTGACGTCCTCGTCCGGGATCTTGACGTCGAAGCGCTCTTCGGCGGCGACGACGACCTCGACCATGGACAGCGAGTCGACATCCAGGTCGTCGGTGAAGGACTTGTCCAGCTGGACGTCCTCAACCGGGATGCCGGCGATCTCGTTCACGATGTCGGCGAGACCGGCGACGATCTCTTCCTGAGTGGCGGCCATGTCAGGCGCTCCTTCTTTGTGATCCAGAGGGTTTGGCACCCGCCGCGGCAGCGGCAGATTGTTGCTGCTCCCGCACCGGACCCGTTGATGATCCGGCACGGAGTGCCTAGGGGAGGGTAACGACCGTCGCGGCGTACACGAGACCCGCCCCGAAGCCGATGACGAGCGCGGTGTCGCCGCTCTTCGCCTCGCCGGTCGCCAGAAGCCGCTCCATCGCGAGCGGAATCGAGGCGGCCGAGGTGTTGCCGGTGGTGCGTACATCACGCGCGACCGTGACGTGCTCCGGCAGTTTCAGCGTCTTCACCATCGAGTCGATGATCCGCTCGTTGGCCTGGTGGGGAATGAAGACGTCCAGGTCGTCCGCGGTGATTCCGGCCGCGTCCAGCGCCTGCTGGGCGACCTTCGCCATCTCGAACACGGCCCAGCGGAACACCGCCTGGCCCTCCTGCGTGATCGCAGGGAACTTGGCGACCTCGCCGTCGCGGTAGTCCGTCCACGGCACGGTCTGCTTGATGGTCTCCGACTTGTCGCCCTCGGAGCCCCAGACGGTCGGGCCGATCTCGGGTTCCTGGGACGGGCCGACCACGACCGCGCCCGCGCCGTCGCCGAACAGGAAGGCCGTGGCGCGGTCCTCGAGGTCGGTGAGGTCGGACAGCCGCTCCACGCCGATGACGAGGACGTACTCCGCGCTGCCCTCGACGATCATGCCCTTGGCGAGCGTGAGGCCGTAGCCGAAGCCGGCGCAGCCCGCGGAGATGTCGAAGGCGGCGGCCTTGTCCGTGCCGAGCTTGTCGGCGATCTCGGTGGCGACGGCCGGGGTCTGCTTGAAGTGCGAGACGGTCGAGACGATCACGCCGCCGATCTGCTCGGCGGAGATCCCGGCGTCGGCGATCGCCTTGCCGGACGCCTCGATGGACATCGCGGCGACGGTCTCCT
Source organism: Streptomyces sp. NPDC047043 (assembly GCF_040644055.1). Lineage (NCBI taxonomy): Bacteria > Bacillati > Actinomycetota > Actinomycetes > Kitasatosporales > Streptomycetaceae > Streptomyces > Streptomyces sp. NPDC047043. The sequence goes on along the minus strand of NZ_JBEYVO010000009.1, from coordinate 140,493 downwards.
CGTCGGAGGCCCAGTGCCGGGTCTCGATGCCGGAGCGCGAACGGATCCACTCGTCGGACGAGTCGATCGTCTCGAGGATCACCTCGTTCGGCACCACCCGGGTCGGACGGTAGCCGCCCACGCCGAGGATGCGCGCGTACGGGGCGCCCTTGCTGGGCTTGATCTTCGACATGTTCGTACGGCTCCTTGGGGGTCAGGCTTCGGCGTGCTCGGCGATGAGCTCGCGGGCCGCGTCGAGGTCGTCGGGGGTCTTCAGCGCGAGGGTCTTCACACCCGGCAGGGCGCGCTTGGCGAGGCCGACCAGCGTGCCGCCGGGTGACACCTCGATGATCGCAGTCGCGCCGAGCTCCTTGAAGGTCTCCATGCACAGGTCCCAGCGGACCGGGTTGGCGACCTGGCCGACCAGGCGCTGAAGCACCTCGGCGCCGGAGGCGACCGGCTGCCCGTCCTTGTTCGAGACGTACGTGAACTTCGGGTCGGCGGGGACCAGTTCGGCGGCGGCCTTGGCCAGCGCGTCGACGGCGGGCGCCATGTGGTGCGTGTGGAAGGCGCCGGCGACCTTCAGCGGGACGACCTTGCGGACGCCCTCGGGCTTGTCCTCGTTCAGCACGGCGAGCTGCTCCAGCGTGCCCGCGGCGACGATCTGGCCCGCGCCGTTGACGTTCGCCGGGGTCAGGCCCAGCTTCTCCAGGTGTGCGACGGAGACCTCGGGGTCGCCGCCGAGCAGCGCCGACATGCCGGTCTCGGTGATCGCGGCGGCGTCGGCCATGGCCAGGCCCCGCTTGCGCACGAGGGTGAGCGCGGCGGTGTCGTCCAGGATGCCCGCGAAGGCGGCGGCGGTGATCTCACCGACGGAGTGGCCGGCGACAGCGCCGGGAGCGACGTCACCCAGTGCCGCGGCGGACAGGATTCCGGCGGCGACCAGCAGCGGCTGGGCCACGGCGGTGTCGCGGATGGCATCGGCGTCGGCCTGGGTGCCGTAGTGGGCGAGGTCGAGGCCGATGGCGTCCGACCACGCGGCGACGCGGTCGGCGGCACCGGGCAGTTCGAGCCAGGGAGTCAGGAAGCCGGGCGTCTGGGCGCCCTGGCCGGGAGCGACGAGTACGAGCACTCTCACACTCTCTCTTGTGGACGGGCACGGCCGCCCGTGGGGACAGGGACGAAGAACACGAGGGGGTTTTGTATAGCCCCGACAAAAGCCTAGGCGGGGAGATCTCCATCGGCCAGACGCCCCAGGATCAGCGCGATCCGCAGCGTGAACGCGGAACGTACATCAGAGGGCGACCAGCCGGTGACGTCAGTCACACGTCGGAGCCGGTAGCGCACGGTGTTGGGATGGACGAAGAGCATCCGGGCCGCGCCTTCCAGACTGCTCGCCTGTTCGAGATAGACGGAGAGCGTCTCCAGGAGCGCGGACCCGGCCTCCTCGAGCGGTCTGTAGATCTCCTCCACCAACTGCTCGCGCGCGCTGGGATCGCCGGCGATGGCACGTTCCGGAAGCAGGTCGTCCGCCAGAACCGGCCGCGGGGCGTCCTGCCAGGCGGAACACGCCTTGAGCCCGGCGGCCGCGGCCTGCGCGGACCGGGTGGCGGCGAGCAGATCGGCTACGACGGGCCCGGCGACCACGGGTCCGGCGGCATAAGGCCCGATCAGCGACTTGGCGACGCCGATCGGATTGTCGCTGCCGCCGGCGATGACGACGAGCCGGTCGCCGAGCACGCCGGTGAGCACCTGCAGCTTGGCGTGCCGGGCGGCTCGCCGAATCGCCTCGACGGTCAGCTCGGAGTCCCCGTCGGGCGCGGTCCCCAGCACCACGCACACATGCTCGGGAGCGTTCCACCCGAGGGCGGCGGCCCGGCTGACGGCCCCCTCGTCGGCCTCTCCGCTGAGGACGGCGTTGACGACCAGGGACTCCAGCCGGGCGTCCCAGGCACCGCGTGCCTCGGCGGCCTGGGCGTAGACCTGGGCGGTGGCGAAGGCGATCTCGCGGGCGTACACGAGGAGGGCCTCGCGCAGCACGCTCTCGTCCCCGGGCGCCGCCACCTCGTCGATGGCGGACTCCATGACCTCGATGGTCGTCCGCACCATTTCCACGGTCTGCCGCAGTGTGATGGCCCGGGTCAGCTCGCGGGGAGCGGTTCCGAAGACGTCGGTGGAGATGGCCTGAGGGGCGTCCGGATGCCGGAACCACTCGGTGAAGGCCGCGATACCGGCCTGGGCGACCAACCCGATCCAGGAACGGTTCTCCGGGGGCATCGCCCGATACCACGGCAGCGTCTCGTCCATGCGCGCGATGGCCTGCGCGGCGAGCGATCCGGACGATTTCTCCAGCCGCTTCAGCGTCGCTGCATGCGCATGGACGTCGAGCGAGGCGGCTTCGGGCTTGCGGGATACGGGTTCGGGCACGGGGACAAGACTGCCTTATCCGGACGGGAGTGTGCGTTGCCGGGTCACGGGTGACCGCCACGGGGGCGTGCCCGCGCCGCTACCGTGGGGTTCGTGATGGACGTACGGCGCGCTGCGGAGCGCTACCCGGGGGGCGATGCGGCGGCCGGCATCGAGTCGTGGCACGCCTTCTCCTTCGGCCCGCACTACGACCCCGACAACCTCCGCTTCGGCGCGGTGATCGCCTGCAACGAGGAGCGCCTGGCCCCCGGCGCCGGCTTCGACGAGCATCCGCACAGCCACACCGAGATCGTGACGTGGGTGGTCGAGGGCGAGCTCACCCACCGCGACTCCACCGGGCACGAGACCCTGGTCCGCCCCGGCGACGTGCAGCGCCTGAGCTCGGCGGCGGGCGTCCGCCATGTCGAGCGCAACGACGGCGACGCCCCGCTGACCTTCGTCCAGATGTGGCTGGCCCCCCTGGAACCGGGCGGCGACCCCGCCTACGAGATCGTCCACGGCATCGCGGACTCGACCCCGTACGCGGTCCCGGAAGCGGCCGCCATGCTCCATGTACGCCGCCTGGCGGCGGGGGAGCGGACGGCGGTGCCCGACGGGGCGTATGTGTACGTGCATGTGGTGCGCGGTGAAGTGCGCCTGGACGGCGAGGAGTTGGGGGCGGGGGACGCGGCCCGGATCACCGACGCCAAGGATGTGGAGTCGACCGCCCTGACCGACACGGAGCTGCTGGTCTGGGAGATGACGGGCACGGCGTAGGAACGGGCAGGGCGGGACGGTCTCTACGCCTCCGGGCGTGTCAGACGCTCCAGTTGGGCGGCGAGGGACTCGCGGCCGGTGTTCTCCGCGCCCTTGCGCAGCTGCCACAGGTCGGGCACGTCGAGTTCCAGTTGCCGGGCCAGCCGGTCCACGAGTGCTTCCGCCCCGGCGCGGTCGATGCGCCGCACGGCGCCGAGACGCAGGTCCAGCCGCTCCAGCAGGGCCCGCTTGCGCAGGTTCTCGGCGGCGCACCACACGTGGAAGAAGCTGGCGCCGCGCACGGTGTAGGAGCCGACCCGGGTCAGCGGGACGCCGTCGTCGCCGAACGCCGACGCGGGCAGCGCCACCGAGTACGTGCCGTCGGGCCGGCGCTGCGGGCGGTGGTCGTCCAGACCCTGCTTCTGCAGCCACTCCTCGGCGGCCCTGCGGCCCGCTTCGGCGCGCTCCGCCTCCCGCTCCTCGGTCTCGATCGCCGTGAACACGTGCTCCGCCCGCTCGCACACGGCGGTCAGGTCCCGGTCGGGCTCGGCGCCGGCCTGGCCGTAGACGAGCAGCCCCGGGCGTCCGTTCTCACGCAGCCCGCGCACCACGTGGACCGGCAGGAACACCAGCTCCTCGCCGCCCAGGTTCTGTACGTCGTCCAGGGCGGCCGGCAGATTGAGCCGGTCCCGCTCCTTGTCGCCGGTGTCGCGGGTGAGGCGGGTGAGCGCCCGATCGTCGAAGCCGGACGTGGGATACACGCAGGTGAAGCGCGGGTAGTGGCCGCCGAGGGCCTTCTGCAGGGCGTCGCCGGACAGCATGGTGACGGTGCGTTCGTCGTAGTGGGTGCGGGCCAGCGGGGCGCAGGTGAGTGCTTCGAAGTACAGCTTGCGGCGGTCCTCGCGGGTGACGACGTAGCGCCGGTCGTCCTGGACGGAGCGCAGGCCGAGCGGGGTCAGGGCGAGCCGCCCGCCGCGCTCCTCGATGTGGCCGGTGCGGCTCAAAAACCGCACGGCCTGGGCGACCAGCGACTCCTCCAGGGCGAAGAATCCGGCCAGTTCGGCGACGGTGTCCAGACCGCCGTAGGCCAGTCCCCGTTCCAGGAAGCGGTCGATGAGGTGGAAGTCCTCGCCCTCGGTGACCGTGGCCCGGATCTCGACCCGCCACACCGGCAGCAGCAGGGCGTGCAGCCTGGTCGGCCTGAGTCCGCGCTCGACGGCGGCGTCCTCCAGGACGCGTTCCGGCGGGAACGGCATCAGCCGCCGTCCGTCGCTCATGCTCCGTCCCCTTCCGCCGCGGACTGCCGCAGCCGTTCCAGCACGTCGCGGTACGCCCGGATGTCGCCGCAGCTCCTGAGGTGTTCGTGCAGGTCGTGGACCAGGGCGCGGAAGTCCGGGTCGTCGGCGCGCAGCAGGGTGTTGAGGTCGCCGACCAGGACGAGCTGCCGCTGGGCGCGGGTGAAGGCGACGTTGGCGCGGCGCAGTTCCTTCAGGAAGCCGATGCGGCCCTCGGCGTTGCTGCGGGTGAAGCCGTAGAGGATCACCTCGCGCTCGCCGCCCTGGAAGGAGTCGACCGTGCCGACCGAGGCCGCGGCGCGCTGGGCGTCCCCGATGAGCCGGGTCACCTCGGCCACCACCGCGGCGACCTGGGCGCGGTAGGGCACGATGACCGTCCAGTCGCCGCCGCGCCGGTGGTAGAAGGCCGCGAGCCGCGCGAGCAGCCGTGCCTCGCAGCGGTTGAACACCCCGGTGCGGCCGAAGGACTCCTGGGCCCGGCCGCCCGAGGACTCCTGCCGTTCCCGGGCCGGCAGTGCGCCGGTGTCGACGAAGGCGATCGGGCTGTCGAACAGCGGGTCGTGGTGGGTGTGTTCCTTGTCGGTGCGCAGCAGGTTGCCGTAGAAGGCCGAGGAGACGAAGCCGGCGATCTCCACGGGCATACGGCGCTGCACGCTCAACTGGACGACGTGCGAGGACGGCAGCCCGTCGACCAGCCGCTCCAGGGCGCTCTTCGCCATCAGCCCGCGCAGCTCGGCCGAGGCGATGTCCTTGCCCCAGTCGGCCACTTCGGTGTCCAGGAACGGCGGAAGCTGCTTGTGGTCGCCGACGAGCACCCCGCGCCGCGCCCGTACGAGGGGGACGAGGGCGTCGGCGATGCCGATCTGGCCGGCCTCGTCGACGATGGCCAGGTCGAAGTCGATGCCGGACAGTTCGGGCCGCGAGGCGGTGCCGATGCAGGTGGCGCCGACGACATGGGCGTAGCGGATGAACTCGGGGACCAGCTGCTCCGGTTCGGCCGTGACGGCGGCCCGCCACTCGGCGGCGAGCCCGCGCCGGGCGGCGAGGAGCGGCAGCCGCTGCTCCAACCAGCCGTGCAGCGAACGCAGTTCATCGCCCTCGGGGGCGGGGCTCAGCGCGGGCGGGGCGTCCAGGTGGGCGGCGGCGGAGGCGGCCAGTTCGGCGGCACGGCCCGCCCGCCCCAGGCACTCCGTCCGGTCGGCGGCGGCCTGCCGGCGGGTCTGCTGGGCGTGGCGCACGGCGGGGTCCTCGCGGGTGATCCGCTCGAGCTCGCGGCGGGCCTCGGCGACGGCGGTGTCGGCGGCCGCGAGCGTGGCGTGCAGTTCGTCGTCGTGGGCCCGCAGGGCGTCGAGCCGCGTCTGCCGGCGCTGGGCCTGGGCGCGGAAGTACCAGCCGAGGGCGCGGCCGCCCGAACGCTCCTGTGCGCGGCGGTGCTTGGCCGACTCCTGCGTGACACTCCGTGCGACCTGCTCCCGTGCGGCCCGGTCGCTCTCGCGGCCGGCGGTCAGGGCGTCCAGCCGCTCCTGCGCCGGGCCGCCGGCGGCCCGGCGGGCCGCGTCCAGCTGCGCGGCCGCGGCGGTCTCCGCGGCCGACAGCGCGTCCAGCCGCGCCAGTTCCTTCGCCAGTTCGTCGGCCCAGGCGCGGGCGGTGTCGACCTGGGCGAAGCGTTCCTCGCGCAGGGTCATGGCGTTCACCACGACCCCGGCCAGATCGTTCATCTGGCGGTCCAGCAGATAGGCGCGGCCGTCCTCGTGGACCTTGCCCTCGTTGCCCACGCGGACCACCACGAGGTCGTCGGGCAGCTTCGCCAGGACGTTGTCCACGGCGCGGTTGGTGTGCGAGGTGATCAGCACCCGGCCGCCCGTGTCGTCGTCCGCCGGGCCGCCGGCCGGGCCGGTCGCGCAGGCGTGTGCGATCTGGGTGATGGTGCGGGTCTTGCCGGTGCCGGGCGGGCCCAGGACCACCAGGACGTCGTCCGTGGCGAGGGCCTTGCGGAACGCGGTCAGCTGATCGGCGTCCAGCGTCTCGGCCGGCGCCACGGACGCGGGCCGCACCTCGCGCACCAGGTGCTCCACCAGCGCGGGCAGCAGCCGTGGATTGCGGCTCTCCCCACTGCGCAGCAGGGCCACCGCCTCCCGCTGCTTGTCGAAGACGACCGAACTGGGCGTCACCGCGAGCTCGCCCTGTGGCGGAATGTGCGCGAACGACACGGGCTGGTCGAAACGGACTGTGACCAGGCCGCCGTCCGCGCGTGTGATCTGGCCGCGCATCCCTTCGGCCCCGCGCACCTCCACGAAGGCGCCCTCCTGCGGCGCGTCGGGAAGCGCGAGCCGGAACTCGTACACCGCGCGACGGCTGTGGCGCTGTGCGCCGGTGGCGGCGACGGAGGCGTACGGGTAGGGGCCGTCGCGTCGTTCCTCCCGGGTGGTGATCCGCTGGGTGGCGTCGACGAGTTGTCCGACCGTCTCGAGGAAGGCGGACTGCGCGAGGCTCGGTCCCGCGGTCTCCCGGTGCTCGGCGGGCACGGTTGCGAGGCGCTCCCAGGCCCGGCGCAGCCGGTCCCAGCCGGCCTCGGAGCCCTGCGGTATCTCGCGCAGCGCCAGGACCAGTTGCCACCGCGGCGGCCGCACCAGCAGGCAGGACCTGGCGAGTTCGTGGTGGTCGCGCAGCCGCACCGGGTCGACGCCGGCCAGGAAGTAGCCGGTCCTGCGGTCCGTCGGATACAGCCGCAGCCGGTAGGAGGCCGTGTGCAGCAGCAGGCTGGCGTCGCGCTTGCCGCCGCCGTCCTCGATCCGCGCGGGCACGCCGTTCTTGAGGGCGCCCAGGTCCTGGGCGATCCGCCCCAGCGAGGGCAGCCCCGGGTGCACGCGCGCCTTGTCGCGCAGTTGCTTCTCCAGGGAGTTGCCGGGCACCAGCACGACAGGGTGCGGCAGGTCGAGGGTGGCGAAGGACACGGGAGGGCTCACTGCTCCTCAGGGGCCAGGTTCTCGAGGCTGTCGATCAGGGCGTCCAGCGCGGTGAACAGCCCGCGCAGATCCGGGCGGACCCGGGGATCGGCGGCGACCGCGTCCTCGACGGTCTCGACGGCGGGGTCGGGCAGGGGTCGGCCGGGCCGCCGGAGGGCCGACGGCATTCCCGGTACGGGCGGGGCCCCGGCGAGCACATGGTGGGCGATCGCGCCGAGCCGGTAGACGTCCGTGGCCGCACCGCTCCCGCCCCGGCTGCGGTGGCCCAGCCGCTGCTCCGGCGCCTGGTAGGGGCCGGGTGCCTCGCCCGGCACGGGAGGGGTCGCCGCCAGCCCGAGATCGCGCAGGAGCAGGCGGCCGTCGTCGTCCAGGATCAGTGCGCTCGGCCGCAGCGCACGGTGGGCCAGCCCCTTCTCGTGCAGCCTGCCCAGGATCGGGTACGAGGCGGCCAGTCCCCGCAGCACGCGGTGCGAACGCCAGGTGTCGAGGGGCTCGGTGCCGTCGCCCAGCAGCGCGGCGAGGGTCTCGCACGGTGTGCCGGAGCGCCGGGACAGCGGCCACGCCAGCGCGAGGGTCGTGGTGTCGCCGCGCCGCCCGTGGTGGACGACGTCCGGTCCGCGGACCGGTCCGCGCAGCAGATCGTGCTCGTCGGACAGCGCGCGCAGCGCCGCCTCGGCCGCCGGGCCGTCGTAGGACACCACGACCTGCCGCAGCCACACGAAGCGCGAGCCGCTCCCCGGGCCGGACAGCGCACGGGCGAGCGCCTGCCGTCGTACGACGGAGTGGTCGGGGGAGGCGGTCTCTGCCAGCAGGTCGCTCGGGCCGTCGTGCAGCAGATACTTCTCCCCGTTCACGGCGACGACCGCCCCGCCCCGCCACTCCGCCGTCGCGTCGCGCAGGCCCGCGACCGGCGGGGAGGCGATCACGACGGTGGGCACCTGTGGAGGCTCCCGGCGCTCCGGCCGGGTGCGGGGAAGGGGCAGTTCGCGCAGGATGCGTACGGCCACGGCGGCGGCGTTCCGGGCGGCCACCGGCTGCGAGCCCTTCGCGTCCGCGACCGCTTTGCGGCCGTCCGCGAAGTCGCTGATGCCGCGCACGGCGAGCACCGGTAGGTCGTTGAGATGCGCGGCCTGCGCCATGCCCGCGCTCTCCATGTCGAGGGCGACGGCGTCGTTGTAGCTGCGATCGATCAGGTGGGCGAGGCGGGACGTCCGGGAGTTCAGTACGACATCACCCGCGACCAGCGGCTTGAAGTGCACCGAGGGGTCCTCGCGCACGACCCGGCGCACCCGCTGCTCCACGTCGTGCCGCAGTTCCCAGGCGCGGGGGCGGGCGCGGAAGCCGTCGTCGCCCTCCTTGCCGCCGTGGTGCAGATAGACCTTGCTGGCCACCACCACGTCGCCCAGCCCGACGTCGTCGCGCAGGGAGCCCGCGACCCCGACGAAGAACACCGCGGCGGGCCGGAAGAACGCGATCGCCCGCTCCGTGAGCGCCGCGGCGCCGAGGTTGCCGTCCCCGATCTCGACGAGCGCCACCTGCCAGGGCAGACCGGGCACCCGGCCCACGTCGAAGAGGGTGCCCTGCGGATGCGGGACGTCGTGGACGTGCGACAGAAGGCGGCGCACGGCCTGGAACTCGAGCGACAGTGCCGTCAGGACGACGACCGTGGGCGGCACTGACCCGTTCCCTCCCCCGACAGACAAGTGGCCTTGCACGCAAGGGAGTTACTTTAGCGAAAGAATCACAGCACGGGTGCGGGCGCTCAGATCTCCCCGAGCACGGCGTCCGTGAACGCCGGCCACACCTCGACCGCCCAGGGGCCGAACGCTCGGTCGGTGAGGGCGACGGCCGCCGCGCCTGCGACCGGGTCGATCCACAGGAACGTACCCGACTGCCCGAAGTGACCGAAGGTGCGGGCAGAGGAGGAACTCCCCGTCCAGTGCGGTGACTTGGAGTCGCGGATCTCGAAGCCGAGGCCCCAGTCGTTGGGGTTCTGGTGGCCGTAGCCCGGCAGGACGCCCTTGGTGCCCGGGTACTGGACCGTCATCGCCTCGGCGAGCGTACGGGGATCCAGCAGCCGCGGCGCCTGCACCTCGGCGGCGAAGCGCAGCAGGTCGTCGACGCTCGAGACGCCGTCCTTGGCGGGGGAGCCCTCAAGGGTCGTCGACACCATCCCGAGCGGCTCCAGCACCGCCTGGCGCAGGTACTCCCCGAACGGGATGTCCGCTGCCTTGGCGATGTGCTCGCCGAGCTGCTCGAAGCCGGCGTTGGAGTACAGGCGGCGCTCCCCGGGCGGCGCGGTCACCCGGTGCTCGTCGAAGGCGAGCCCCGAGGTGTGAGCCAGCAGATGGCGCACCGTCGAGCCGGGCGGACCGGCCGGTTCGTCGAGCTCGATCGCCCCCTCCTCGTACGCGACGAGGGCGGCGTACGCGGTGAGCGGCTTGGTGACCGAGGCCAGCGGGAAGCGCCGGTCGACCGGCCCGTGCGTACCCAGGACCGTCCCGTCCGCCCGGACGACACCCGCCGCGGCGGTGGGAACCGGCCAGTTTTCGATCAACGCAAGGCTCTGCAAGGACATGCCGACGAGCCTAAGCCGCTCAGAGCCTGCGCATCATCGTGGGGTCGGGCTTGTGGACGAAGCCGAGGGAGGCGTAGAGCGGCTCGGCCTCCGCGGAGGCGGTGAGCATGACCTGGCCGGCGCCCCGTTCGCGGAACCACTCCATGAGCTCCTCCATGCACGCGCGCGCGTACCCGCGACGGCGCGCGTCGGGGTCGGTGGCGACGCTGAAGACGTATCCGGCCCGCCCGTGCGGGTTGCCCGCCTTCCCGATCCGGTAGTCGACGGTCCCGACGACCAGTGCCGCCAGCGCCCCCGGCCGCTCCGGGTGGTCGACGACGAACGCCGCGAAGTCAGCGTCGGCCTCGCCCAGCCGCTCCCGCAGGATGGGCAGCGACTGCTCGTGCCAGTCCACGGACTTGTCCCCGCCGGGCAGATCGTCGATCATCACCTGGCGCAGCCGCAGCACTTCCGGCGCGTCCTCGGGCACGGCACGGCGTACGAGACTCATGAACCGCACGGTAGCCAGGGCCGCCACGTCGTGTCCTGCCGATTTCTTACGGGTTCTTACGGGTTCCGCTTGCTTGGAGTGCACTCGAAGGTCATAGCGTTGAGGCCATGACGGTGATGGAGACCACGCCCACCAGGACCGACAGCTGCGCCGCCCCGCCCCACCCGCACCGGCGCCCCGAAGGCCAGGACAGCTACACGATCAGCGAGGTCGTCGCCTTCACCGGGCTGACCGCGCACACCCTCCGCTGGTACGAGCGCATCGGCCTGATGCCCCACGTCGACCGTTCCCACACCGGCCAGCGCCGCTACAGCAACCGCGACCTCGACTGGCTCGACCTCGTCGGCAAGCTCCGGCTCACCGGCATGCCGGTCGCCGACATGGTGCGGTACGCGGAGCTGGTGCGCGAGGGCGACCACACCTTCGGCGAGCGGTTCGAACTCCTCGAGGCGACCCGCCGGGACGTGCTGGCCCGGATCGCCGAGCTGCAGGACACCCTCGCCGTACTCGACCGGAAGATCAGCTTCTATGCGGACGCCGGTCGCCCCTCGGCCCACGAAGCGGAGAAGGCTGCCCGATGACCGACAGCAGGATGGCGACCGCACGACTCGGCGAGGCCGGCCCCGAGGTCGGCGTACAGGGCCTGGGCTGCATGGGCATGTCCTTCGCCTACGGCCCCTCCGACGCGAAGGAGTCGCGGGCCGCCCTGGAGCGCGCGCTGGAGCTGGGCGTCACGCTGTTCGACACGGCGGACGCGTACGGGGCGGGTGAGAACGAGAAGTTCCTGTCCCCGTTCTTCAAGGCCAACCGGGACGAGGTCGTCATCGCGACCAAGTTCGCCCTGTCGATCCCGCCCGACGACCCCACGCGCCGGGTCATCCGCAACGACCCGCCGTACATCCGCCAGGCCGTGGAGGCCAGCCTGCGGCGGCTGGACGTCGACGTGATCGACCTCTACTACATGCACCGGCGCGATGTGAACGTGCCGATCGAGGAGACCGTCGCCGTCATGGCCGAGCTGGTGCGCGAGGGCAAGGTCAAGCACCTCGGGCTGAGCGAGGTGACGGCCGACGAGCTGCGTGCGGCTCAGGGGGTGCACCCCATCGCCGCCGTGCAGTCGGAGTGGTCGCTGTTCAGCCGGGACATCGAGGCCAACGTGGTGCCGGCCGCCCGCGACCTGGGCGTGGCCCTGGTGCCGTACTCGCCGCTCGGCCGCGGTTTCCTCACCGGCTCCTTCACCAACGCCGACAAGGATCTCACCTCCGACGACTTCCGCCGCCAGCAGCCCCGCTTCACCGGCGAGAACGCGGCCGCGAACGTGGCCCTGCTGGAGCCGGTCCGCGCGATCGCCGAGGCCCACGACGCCTCACCGGCCCAGATCGCCCTGGCCTGGGTCCAGCAACAGACGACGGTCCACGACCTCCCGGTCATCCCGATCCCGGGCACCCGCAAGCCGGGCCGGGTGGAGGAGAACGCGACGGCGACGGAAATCAACCTGACGGCGGACGAGCTGGCCTTGCTGGAGCCGATCGCGGCGAAGGTGGCAGGGGACCGGTACGCGGACATGTCCTTCGCCTCTGCAGGCAGGGAGTAGCGCACCGCCCCAAGGGGCGCGGGGCTGTATCAATATGCGGCTCCGCCGCGTGGGCGCGAGCAACCACGAACCACCCGCAGTCGGCGACCTACCTACAGTTCCGCGAGCAATTCCGCCTTTTTCACCGAGAACTCCTCATCCGTCACCAGGCCTGCCTGATGCAGTTCCCCCAGGTGACGGATCCTCTCGGCGATGTCGGCAGGGTCCCGCCGCACCGGCCCGGAGGGCACCGCGGCGGGCCCGCAGTCCCGCACAGCGGCCAGCACCGCCGCCGCGAACGGCAGTGACTCGTGCACCGGCCCGTACCCGAGCCCGAACACCACGGCCGCCGGATCCTGGTCGGCCTGTGCGGGCGCCGGTGCCCCGTCGCGCCGCATCAGCCGCAGGTGCCCCTCGAAGACCTCGGGGGAGCGCCACTCGACGCCGCTCAGCTCCGCGACCGGAAAGCTCTGGTCGCCCGCCTTCCACTTGGCCGAGGAAGCCCCGGTCCAGAACCAGCGGAAGTTCACCGTCCTGCCGTCGAAGGACGCCTTCGCGTCGTAGGCCTTGAACTGTCGGGGCGCCTCGGGTGCGGCCACCAGATACCGCTCGGCCGGCTCGCCGTCCGCCTTCAGCTTGGTCCGCAGTTCGTCGGCGTAGTACTCGGCGAGCGTCTCCCGCTCGGCGGGCAGCACGAGCCGATAGGGATCGCACACTTCCTTCAGCTGCCCGGCGGCCGCCTCCAGCAACGGGTCCGCGCCGGGCCGCACCTCGACGCGCAGGACGACGGTGCCGCGCTTGCCGGGGGCCAGCGTCACCCCGGAGATCGCCTCCAGCGGAACATGACGCTCACCCAGCGCCTGGAAGAGCTTGGGTGTTCGAATCCCCCGTTCGTAACGGATGCGCACGGAGTCGGACTCGAACTCCCAGGCAGCATGAAATCCGGCCAGTACGTCACCCATGCGGCTCATCGTATGCGGGACCCGCTCCTTCGTCGCCACCCTGCGCACACCGCAGTTTCTGCGCTTCTACGCGCGTCCGGCCGCGGCCGTGCCGGACAAACCGGCCCGGCACACGGCGTCCTCGTGCGCACAGTGCACCGACTGGTACGCGCCAATGCCGATCTCGGCGAAGTTCAGCAGGCTCTCCGTGTCCGGCTCGAAGTAGCCCGCGTGCCCCTTCGCACCCTGTGCGGACAGCACCCGTGCCCCGAAGGCGCGCGACACCGGGTCCGCTCCGTGGCCCAGCCCGCCGACCTCCATGTAGGGCACGTCCTGGATCCAGTCGCTCGCGTCCCGCATCGCCCACACCCGGGCCGCGGTGTGCAGGTTCGCGGCCTTCTCGACCCGCATGCCGGGGCTGCCGGCCACCGCTATGTCGGCCACCCGGCCCGGCAGCGAGCGCGCGGCGACACCGCACACCACGGAGCCGTAGCTGTGGCAGAACAGGGAGACGGGCGCGCTGCCGGGCAGGGCGCGCACCAGCGCGTTCAGCCGGACCGCGCCGTCCTCCGCGCGCATCGCCGTCGCCGAGTCGATGCCGAGACCGGCGGGCGCGGTGTAGTCGGCCCAGGCGATCACGGCCGTACGCGTCGTGGGGCTTGCCGCCTGCTCGGCCGCGTACAGCGATTTCGCCATGCCGACGGGCGCCGAGTACTGGCGATAGGTCCGCTGGAAGGTGAGCAGGTCGGTGTCGACGCCGGGGACGACGACCGACACGCGCTCGGCCTTCTGCAGGTTCCCGAACACCTCCGCGACCCGCCCCGAGCCCTCGGGGTCGAAGGCGAGGATCTGCCGGCCCTCGCTCATCAGGGCCTCGTAGCGGTGCATACGGCGGCCCGCGTCGTGCTGCCCGGCGGGGGAGAGCCGGGTGTCGTGCATGCGTTTGCGCTCGACCGTGCGCTGCTGCTGGAGCGCGAGACGGTTGGCGCTGTAGCGCAGCGCGACGGGGGCGCCGTTCATGTTGCCGACCGCGAGGGGATAGCGGCGGGCGAGGTCGGCTTGCTCCTGAGCGGTGAGCGAGGCGAAGAAACGGGACAGGCGCGCGGGGCTCGCGTCCGTGTCGGGCAGGTGGTGTCCGTGCAGGCGGCCGTGGTCCCAGGCGGAGAGGGAGGCGTGCAGCGGAGTGGCGCTGCGATGGCTGCGCAGGGCCGTCCATCCGGTGGTCGCCAGCATCACGAACACGACGGCCAGAGCGAGCAGTGCGCGCCAGACGTTCAGTTGCGGGGAGGTGTCGAAGGAAGTCACTGGGAGGACACACTAGGAGAACGAGAGGGTCTCGCGTGAGCCGAGTGACGACTATCACGTTTCGATAAACGTGGCGGTGACCTCGTCGTGTCTCAGTGTGTCCGCCAGTTCTCGGTGAGTGCGGGCCCCACCTGTTCGAGGTAGGCGATCGTCAGTGCGCGCATCGCCTCGAGGCTGAAGTCCTCGCCCGTGCTCCACTGCCGTTCGGTCACCCGCATCACCCCGCTGAAGACCGCCACGGCCAGGCGCGGGCGCGGATCGGTGTCCACGTCCAGGCCCTCGCGGTCGGCGAGGAGGCGGGCGAGGACGTCCTCGGTCTCGAGGTTGCGCCGCAGATGGGCGGCGAGCAGCACCGGCGTCGACTCGATCACCCGGTACATGCGCAGATACAGCTCGACGGGTACGACGGACTCGATGACGTCGTGCAGGCTGTCCCAGCCCTCCAGCACGGCCTGCCGCAGCGCCTCCAGCGGCGCCTCGCGGGCCGGCCGCTCGCGCACCGCCGCCACGAACCGGGCCACCGCCAGCGCCTCCAGGGCGAGCGCGGCCTCCTCCTTGCCGGCGAAGTAGCGGAAGAAGGTGCGCTGCGAGACGTCGACGGCCTCGGCGATGTCGTCGACGGTCGTGCGCTCGTACCCGCGCGTGGTGAACAGCTCGACGGCGGCTCTGAGCAGCGAGTCCCGGGTGCGCTGTTTCTTGCGTTCGCGCAGCGTTTCCATATGCGTCAGTTACTGACTTGTGAATTGGTTTGTCAACTGTCAGTGACTGTCATTAGCCTCGAACGCATGACTAGTCAGACCATCGACACGACGGGGTCGGGGGACAAGGCGCCGGTAACCCCGTCGGACCGGTCGCCGTCCTCCGGACTGCGCGGCCACCCCTGGTTCACCCTCATCACCGTGGCCGTCGGCGTCATGATGGTGGCCCTCGACGGCACCATCGTGGCCATCGCCAACCCGGCCATCCAGAAGGACCTGAAGGCGAGCTTCGCCGACGTCCAGTGGATCACCAACGGCTACTTCCTCGCCCTCGCGGTCTCCCTGATCACCGCCGGCAAGCTCGGCGACCGCTTCGGGCACCGCCAGACCTTCCTGATAGGCGTGACGGGCTTCGCGGCGGCCTCCGGCGCCATCGGCCTGTCCGGCAGCATCGCCGCGGTCGTCACCTTCCGGGTCTTCCAGGGCCTGTTCGGCGCCCTGCTGATGCCGGCCGCGCTGGGCCTTTTGCGGGCGACCTTCCCGGCCGAGAAGCTCAACATGGCCATCGGCATCTGGGGCATGGTCATCGGCGCCTCCACGGCCGGCGGCCCGATCCTCGGCGGCGTGCTCGTCGAGCACGTCAACTGGCAGTCGGTGTTCTTCATCAACGTGCCGGTCGGCGCCCTGGCCCTGGTCCTGGGCCTGCTGATCCTGCGCGACCACCGCGCCGAGAACGCCCCGCGCTCCTTCGACATCCTCGGCATCGCCCTGCTGTCGGGCGCGATGTTCTGCCTGGTCTGGGCCCTGATCAAGGCCCCGACGTGGGGCTGGGGCGACGGCAAGACGTGGGCGTTCATCGCCGCGTCGATCCTCGGCTTCGCCCTCTTCTCCTTCTGGGAGACGAAGGTCAGGGAGCCGCTGATCCCCCTCGGCCTGTTCCGCTCGATCCCGCTGTCGGCGGGTGTCGTACTGATGGTGCTGATGGCCATCGCGTTCATGGGCGGCCTGTTCTTCGTGACGTTCTACCTGCAGAACGTGCACGGCATGAGCCCGATCGACGCGGGCCTGCACCTGCTGCCCCTCACCGGCATGATGATCGTCGGCTCCCCGCTCGCGGGCGCGATGATCACCAAGCTGGGCCCGCGCATCCCGCTGGCCGGCGGCATGGCGGCCACCGCGATCGCCATGTACGGCATGTCGACGCTGAAGGTGGACACCGGCAGCGCCGTGATGGCCGTCTGGTTCGCCCTGCTCGGCCTCGGCCTGGCGCCGGTCATGGTCGGCGCCACCGAGGTCATCGTCGGCAACGCGCCGATGGAGCTGTCCGGTGTCGCCGGCGGTCTCCAGCAGGCCGCGATGCAGATCGGCGGCAGCCTCGGTACGGCCGTGCTGGGTGCCGTGATGGCGTCCAAGGTGGACGGCGACCTCGCCGGCAACTGGAAGGACGCCGGCCTCCCGCCGCTCACCCCGACCCAGCTGGACCAGGCCTCCGAGGCCGTCCAGGTCGGTGTGGCACCGGTGGCCAAGGGCACCCCGGAGGCGATCGCCGCGAAGATCGCGGACGTCGCGCACGACACGTTCATCTCCGGCATGAGCCTCGCCTCCCTCGTCGCCTGCGGGGTGGCGGTCGTCGCCGTCTTCGTCGCCCTGCTCACCAAGCGCGGCGAGAACGCGGAGGCGGGTGCGGGCGCGGCCCACATCTGAGGCGGGGAGACGCACCGAACCTGACGGTGTTTCAACGGACTTCGCCTATCAGGGTGAAGAGGCTAAAGATTCCTCGCACCCGGTGCGCAGCGCAGGCCACAGTGGGTCCAGCCCTCCACGCGGCATGTTCCACGGGCACGTTCGTACGGCGTGGAGGGCGCCCGGGCTGCGGCGCGCTGCCGGAGGGGGACAGCGCGCCGCATCCCGAGGATTAGGAGACGCACCGGGGGTACCCGGCCCGTTGAACCCCGAACAGACCCCGGGGTTCAGGGAGTTGATGATGGCGGGCTTCGGACACGGAACGCGCAGGTACCCCCGCTCACGTGGCCGTACGGGGTCACGGACCGGGCCGGATCGCGCGACGCTCGGAATCATCGGAGTCATCTGCGCGGTCGCGGGATTCTTTGTGCTGGGGATCATCCTCGGACCCGTGGCGATCGTCTGCGGCTGGCTCGCCATGGGCCGCAGCTGGGCGGGCAGCCGCTCGATCCCGGCCCTGGTCGCCTTCGTACTGGGCGCCATCGACACGCTCCTGGCGATCGTGTGGCTCGCCGGAGCGGCAACCCCGGGCAACGGGCTGTTCTGACCCGGGGCGAGTGAGGGAAGGGCCTCCGGCGGATGGGCCGGGGGCCCGCCTCCTCATGGCCTGCCGGACGGTTCCCGCGCAGTGCCGCGATCTCGTGTGGTCACGGACCGGGCCGGATTGCGCGACGCGCGGAATCATCGCCGGCCTCGTGGCCGCCATGGCTGCGGGCAGTCGTGCCGCTGGGGCCGCGCCCCTCCCGGTGAGAGCGGCACCCCGCAGGTGCGGGCGAGCGAAACCGCCCCCGCACCCCAGCGCCGGTCAGGTCTTGGCCGACGGCTCCCGCAGTGCCGCGACCTCGGCGCGCAGTGCCCGTACCTCCTCCGTCAGCGCCTCGATGGCCTCCGTCTGCCGGCGTTCCTCCACGTCGTCCATCTCGAACCGGGAGATGAACCATGCGGCGATGTTCGCGGTGACCACACCGAGCAGGGCGATCCCGGAGAGCATCAGCCCGACCGCGATCATCCGTCCCAGCCCGGTGGTCGGCGCATGGTCGCCGTACCCCACGGTCGTCATGGTCGTGAACGACCACCACACCGCGTCACCCAACGTGCGGATGTTCCCGTCCGGCGACTCGCGCTCGACCGACAGCACGGCCAGCGACCCGAACATCAGCAGCCCGACCACGGCCCCCGCGACATACGTCGTGAGCTGGATCTGCGAGGCCATCCGGGCCCGGCGTCCGACGAGTATCAGCGTCGACACCATGCGCAGCAGCCGCAGCGGCTGCAGGATCGGCAGCACCACCGCGCACAGGTCCAGCCAGTGTGTGCGGACGAACTCCCGGCGGTTGCGGGCCAGTCCGACCCGCATCAGATAGTCGATGGCGAACGCGCCCCACACCACCCACTCGATCGTCGTGCACACGACCGTGAGTGACCGCCCGGCCGAGGTGTCCACGATCGGCACGGCATACGCGACGGCGAACACCACGGCGAGCGCCAGCAGAGGCCGCTGGGTGAGGTGTTCCCAGCGCGCTTGCGCCGAATGTTGCTCCATGACCGCATCGTAAAGAAGAAGTAAGGGTGGGGAACGCCAAAGGCGGCGAGGCCCTTGAGGCCCCGCCGCCCTCGCACCGCGATCACTGGCGTTACGCGTCGCCTCCGGCGGCCCCCGGGTCCGCCGCCGACACGTCGAGCAGCTGGTAGCGGTCGATGGCCTGCTTCAGCACCGACCGGTCGACCTTGCCCTCCTTCGCCAGTTCGGTCAGCACGCCCACCACGATCGACTGCGCGTCGATGTGGAAGAAGCGCCGCGCCGCACCCCGGGTGTCCGCGAAGCCGAACCCGTCGGCGCCCAGCGACTGGTACGTCCCCGGCACCCACCGCGCGATCTGGTCCGGCACCGCCCGCATCCAGTCCGAGACGGCCACGAACGGCCCCTGCGCACCCGACAGCTTCTGCGTCACGTACGGCACCCGCTGCTCCTCCTCGGGGTGCAGCAGATTGTGCCGCTCGACCTCCACGGCGTCGCGCCGCAGCTCGTTCCAGGAGGTCGCCGACCAGACGTCGGCCTTGACGTTCCACTCCTCGGCGAGGATCTTCTGTGCCTCGACGGCCCACGGCACGGCCACACCGGACGCGATGATCTGCGCCGGGATCGATCCCGAAGTGCCCTCGGCGAGCCGGTGGATGCCCTTGACGATGCCCTCGACGTCGACGTTCTCCGGCTCGGCCGGGTGCTGGATGGGCTCGTTGTAGACGGTGAGGTAGTAGAAGACGTCCTCGCCGTGCGGGTGCTCGGCGTCGCCGCCGTACATCCGCCGCAGACCGTCCTGCACGATGTGCGCGATCTCGTACGAGTACGCCGGGTCGTAGGCGACACAGCCCGGGTTGGTCGAGGCGAGCAGCTGCGAGTGGCCGTCCGCGTGCTGCAGACCCTCACCGGTCAGCGTCGTACGGCCGGCGGTCGCACCCAGCACGAAACCGCGCGCCAGCTGGTCGGACATCTGCCAGAACTGGTCGCCGGTGCGCTGGAAACCGAACATCGAGTAGAAGACGTAGACCGGGATCAGCGGTTCGCCGTGCGTGGCGTACGCCGAGCCGGCCGCGATCAGCGAGGCCGTGCAGCCCGCCTCGGAGATGCCGTCGTGCAGCATCTGCCCGGTCGGCGACTCCTTGTAGGCGAGCAGCAGATCGCGGTCGACCGCCTCGTACTGCTGGCCCAGCGGGTTGTAGATCTTCGCGCTCGGGAAGAAGGAGTCCATGCCGAACGTGCGGTACTCGTCCGGCGCGATCAGCACGAACCGCTTGCCGAGCTCCTTGTCCCGCATGAGGTCCTTGAGCAGTCGTACGAAGGCCATGGTGGTGGCGATCGACTGCTGGCCGGAGCCCTTCTTCACGGTCGCGTACGTCTTGTCGTCCGGCAGTGCGAGCGGCTTGGAGCGCACGACGCGGGTCGGGACGTACCCGCCCAGCGACTTGCGCCGGTCGTGCATGTACTGGATCTCCTCGGAGTTGCGCCCCGGGTGGTAGTACGGCGGCGCCCCGGACTCCAGGTCCTTGTCGGCGATCGGCAGGTGCAGGCGGTCGCGGAAGCGCTTGAGGTCGTCGACCGTCAGCTTCTTCATCTGGTGCGTGGCGTTGCGGCCCTCGAAGTTCGGGCCCAGCGTCCAGCCCTTGACGGTCTTGGCGAGGATCACCGTCGGCTGGCCCTTGTGTGCCTTGGCCGCCGAGAACGCCGCGAAGATCTTCTTGTGGTCGTGACCGCCGCGGCCCAGGTGCAGGATCTGGTCGTCGGTCATGCCCTCGACCATGGCGCGCAGCCGCTGGTCGTCACCGAAGAAGTGCTCGCGGATGTAGGAGCCGGACTCGGTGGCGTAGGTCTGGAACTGGCCGTCCGGCGTCGTGTTCATCCGGTTGACGAGGAGGCCGTCGCGGTCCTGTGCGAGCAGCGGGTCCCAGGAGCGGTCCCAGATCAGCTTGATCACGTTCCAGCCGGCGCCGCGGAAGACCGACTCCAGCTCCTGGATGACCTTGCCGTTGCCGCGCACCGGGCCGTCCAGGCGCTGCAGGTTGCAGTTGACGACGAAGGTCAGGTTGTCCAGGCCCTCGCGGGCGGCGATGGTCAGCTGGCCGAGCGACTCCGGCTCGTCCATCTCGCCGTCGCCGAGGAACGCCCACACATGGGACTTGCTCGTGTCGGCGATCCCGCGCGCGTGCATGTAGCGGTTCATCCGCGCCTGGTAGATCGCACCGATCGGGCCGAGGCCCATCGACACGGTCGGGAACTCCCAGAAGTCCGGCATAAGCCGCGGGTGCGGGTACGACGACAGCCCGTACGGCGCCTTCGACTTCTCCTGGCGGAAGGCGTCGAGGTTGTCCTCGCTGAGGCGGTCGAGCAGGAAGGCGCGCGCGTAGATGCCCGGAGAGGCGTGGCCCTGGAAGAAGACCTGGTCGCCGCCGTCGCCCTCGTCCTTGCCGCGGAAGAAGTGGTTGAAGCCGACGTCGTAGAGCGAGGCGGAGGAGGCGAACGTGGCGATGTGGCCGCCGACGCCGATGCCGGGGCGCTGGGCGCGCGAGACCATCACCGCGGCGTTCCAGCGGGTCGCGTTGAGGACCTTGCGCTCGATCTCCTCGTTGCCCGGGAAGAACGGCTCGCTCTTGGTCGGGATGGTGTTGACGTAGTCCGTGCTGCGCATCTCGGGCACGGCCACACGCTTCTCGCGGGCCCGCTCGATCAGCCGCAGCATCAGATAGCGGGCCCGCTCACGGCCGCGCTCGTCGACGGCGGCGTCGAGGGAGTCGAGCCACTCCTGGGTCTCCTCGGGGTCGAAGTCAGGAACCTGACTCGGAAGGCCGCCAATGATGATCGGGTTGCGATCGGATCCGGAAGCCACGCTGTTCCTTACCTGTCAGAGGGCTGTCTTGAGCTGCATTTCGGTATGCCTGCACCGTTCCCCATCGTGTACCTCGGGGAAGCAAACGTCATCTCTACTGAGAGGTAACCGAGACCTCTGACGGCTTCCCCGGGTTCCCAATGCCACAAAGGGGGCAGAAAGGTGTGGTGTAGGTCACTTTCGATGGCGACGGCGTGCCTGGAGTTGCGGTGACACGGCCAGGATCGTCACCGTTTCGGCGGTCTGAACGGCCGGGTACTTGCGCGATCCGCCCGGCCCGTGTGGACTACGGCCAATGCTTCGCGCACGCGCGTGGCTGAACACTTTCCAATTCATGATCAGGAGGCAACCCGTGAGCGCGACCGCGGACCACGCGGAGACGAGCCCTGCCGTGAGGCTGGGGTTCCAGCCCGAGCAGGTGGTCCAGGAGATCGGCTACGACGACGACGTAGACCAGGAGCTCCGCGAGGCCATTGAGGAAGTCATCGGCAGCGACCTGGTGGACGAGGACTACGACGACGTCGCCGATGCCGTGGTGCTCTGGTTCCGCGACGAGGACGGCGACCTGACGGATGCGCTGGTGGACGCCACCACGTACATCGAAGAAGGCGGCTCGATCCTGCTCCTCACGCCCAAGACCGGCCGTGACGGTTACGTCGAGCCGAGCGACATCTCCGAAGCCGCGACGACGGCGGGCCTGTCCGCCTCCAAGAGCGTCAGCGTGGGCAAGGATTGGAGCGGCAGCCGGCTGGTGACGCCCAAGGCCGCCAAGTCCAAGAAGTGACCGCACCGGACGGGCCGGGCATCGCGCTCGGCCCGTCCGTCTGCTTTCGGTGATCGCTGCGTAGGGTTGGTCCCACCACCCGAACAGCCCCACCGAAAGGGACATACTGCGATGGCGATCCAGGTCGGCGACAAGGCCCCCGACTTCGAGCTCAAGGACAACCACGGCGCCACCGTGAGGCTCTCCGACTTCCGTGGCAGCAAGAACGTCGTCCTGCTCTTCTACCCCTTCGCCTTCACCGGTGTGTGCACCGGCGAGCTGTGCGAGGTGCGGGACAACCTGCCGAAGTTCTCCGACCGCGACACCCAGGTGCTCGCCGTCTCCAACGACTCCATCCACACCCTGCGCGTCTTCGCCGAGCAGGAGGGCCTCGAGTACCCGCTGCTGAGCGACTTCTGGCCGCACGGCGAGGCCTCCCGGGCCTACGGCGTCTTCGCCGAGGACAAGGGCTGCGCGGTGCGCGGCACCTTCGTCATCGACAAGGAGGGCGTGGTGCGCTGGACCGTCGTCAACGCGCTGCCGGACGCCCGCGACCTGAACGAGTACGTGAAGGCGCTCGACACCCTGTGATTGTCAGGTCCCAAGGCCTGCGTGGGACGGGAACCCGTCACTAGGATCGACTCGTTGATCCGATGTCAAACGCACGGCGGGGCGGCCCCGCCCCTGGACACCAATGGAGGACTCGTGGGAGTCAGCCTCAGCAAGGGCGGCAACGTATCGCTGACCAAGGAGGCCCCGGGCCTGACCGCGGTCATCGTCGGTCTGGGGTGGGACGTCCGCACCACGACCGGTACCGACTTCGACCTGGACGCCAGCGCACTGCTGCTGAACGCGTCGGGCAAGGTCGGCAGTGACGCCAACTTCGTCTTCTTCAACAACCTCAAGAGCCCCGACGGCTCGGTCGAGCACACCGGTGACAACATCACCGGCGAGGGCGAGGGCGACGACGAGCAGATCAAGATCAATCTCGCCGGTGTGCCGGCCGAGATCGAGAAGATCGTGTTCCCGGTCTCGATCTACGACGCCGAGAACCGCCAGCAGTCGTTCGGCCAGGTGCGCAACGCGTTCATCCGCGTGGTGAACCAGGCGGGCGAGGCGGAGATCGCGCGCTACGACCTCTCCGAGGACGCCTCGACGGAGACCGCCATGGTCTTCGGCGAGCTGTACCGGCACGGTGCGGAGTGGAAGTTCCGCGCCATCGGTCAGGGCTACGCCTCGGGCCTGCGCGGCATCGCGCAGGACTTCGGCGTGAACGTCTGAGACACGTCACAAGGTCTCACCATCCGGCGCCGCACCGTTTGCGTGCGGCGCCGGACGCGCAGGACAACCAAAAAGCACCATCTCGGGGAGGACCAGCATCATGGGCGTCACGCTCGCCAAGGGGGGCAACGTCTCCCTGTCCAAGGCCGCACCCAACCTCACGCAGGTGATGGTCGGGCTCGGCTGGGACGCGCGTTCCACCACCGGAGCCGACTTCGACCTGGACGCCAGCGCGCTGCTGTGCAACAGCGGGCGGGTGCTCGGGGACGAGTGGTTCGTCTTCTACAACCAGCTCAAGAGCCCGGACGGCTCGGTGGAACACACCGGCGACAACCTCACCGGTGAGGGCGAGGGCGACGACGAGTCGATCCTGATCGACCTCTCCAAGGTGCCCGCAAACTGCGACAAGATCGTCTTTCCGGTCTCGATCCACATGGCCGACGAGCGCGGCCAGACCTTCGGACAGGTGAGCAACGCCTTCATCCGCGTCGTCAACCAGGCCGACGGACAGGAGCTCGCGCGCTACGACCTCAGTGAGGACGCCTCCACCGAAACCGCGATGATCTTCGGCGAGGTGTACCGCTACCAGGGCGAGTGGAAGTTCCGTGCAGTAGGACAGGGGTACGCGTCGGGGCTGCGCGGCATCGCTCTAGACTTTGGGGTCAACGTTTCGTAAAGCCGAGTACGGCGCGGGGGAGACCCTCCCCCAAGCTTCGCTTGGGGGGACCCCCAGATACTGATTGGGTAGCCAGTGCTTCTGAAAACCTTCGGCTGGTCGTTCGCGATTACCGCGCTCGGCCTGGTCGCTGCGGTCTTCTACGGGGGGTGGGAGGCCTTCGGCATCGTGGCTATCCTCTCCATCCTCGAGATCTCGCTGTCGTTCGACAACGCGGTGGTCAACGCCGGAATCCTGAAGAAGATGAATGCCTTCTGGCAGAAGATCTTCCTCACGGTCGGCGTGCTCATCGCCGTGTTCGGCATGCGGCTGGTCTTCCCCGTCGTCATCGTCGCGATCAGCGCCAAGATGGGCCCCATCGAGGCCGTCGACCTCGCTCTGAACAACAAGGACCGCTACCAGCAGCTGGTCACCGACGCGCACCCGTCGATCGCCGCCTTCGGTGGCATGTTCCTGCTGATGATCTTCCTCGACTTCATCTTCGAGGACCGGGACATCCAGTGGCTGCGCTGGATCGAGCGCCCGCTGGCCAAGCTCGGCAAGGTCGACATGCTGTCGGTCTGCATCGCCCTGGTCGTCCTGCTGATCACCTCGTTCACCTTCGCGACCCACGCCCACCAGCACGGCGGCGCACATGTCGACAAGGCGCAGACGGTGCTGATCTCGGGCATCGCCGGCTTGATCACGTACATGGTCGTCGGCGGTCTCTCCGGCTACTTCGAGGACAAGCTCGAGGAAGAGGAGGAACGCGAGCACGAGGAGGAGGAAGAGGCCAAGCGCAGCGGCAAGCAGCGCTCGGCGGTCACCCTGGCCGGCAAGGCCGCGTTCTTCATGTTCCTCTACCTCGAGGTCCTGGATGCGTCCTTCTCCTTCGACGGCGTGATCGGCGCGTTCGCCATCACCAACGACATCGTGCTGATGGCGCTGGGTCTCGGGATCGGTGCGATGTACGTCCGGTCGCTGACCGTGTACCTGGTGCGTCAGGGCACCCTCGACGACTACGTCTACCTGGAGCACGGCGCGCACTACGCGATCGGTGCGCTGGCCGTCCTCCTCATGATCACGATCCAGTACCAGATCAACGAGGTCATCACCGGCCTCGTCGGCGTCATCCTGATCGCCTGGTCCTTCTGGTCCTCCGTGCGCCGCAACCGCGCACTCGCGGAAGCCGAGGGAAAAGCGGCGGGCTCGGACGAGAAGACTGAGGTCTCGTCCGGGGTGTGACGCACCTGCGGGTGAGGGAACGCTCTGTGCGGGGCGGCCGGGCCTCCGGCCGCCCCGCCGGGTTTTCGGGTGACCGGGTTTTCAGGTGATACGTGGGGGCGGGAATGGGATTCTTCGACGGTCTGCTGGGATCGCGCGCGGCCGACTTCGACTCCGGCAGCGCGGCCACGAACTCCATCGCGCTGACCAAACGGCACAACCAGGTCTCACTCACCAAGCAGGGGGCGGCCACCGGGCATCTGCGGGTCAATCTGAACTGGCGGATGCGTACGTCCGACATAGGCGGCTCGCAGCGGGAGTCCCTGCTGCGCCACCCCTTCAAGGCGCTGAAGCCGCCGGAGGTCATGGGGCACAGCCAGAGCATGGTCAACGTCGACCTCGACCTGGGGTGCCTGTACGAGCTGATGGACGGCACGAAGGGGGTCGTGCAGCCGCTCGGGGGCTACTTCGGGGACGTCAATGCGGCGCCGTACGTCAAGCTCAGCGGCGACGACCGGTTCGGGTCGGCGTCCGGCGAGACGATGTACGTCAACCTCGACCACCGGGACCAGATCAAGCGGCTGCTGGTGTTCGTGTACATCTACGACCAGACGCCGGCGTTCGACCGTACGCACGCGATCGTGACGCTGTATCCGAGCAACGGGCCGCGCATCGAGATCGGTCTCGATGAGCGGCATCCTCAGGCCCGGTCGTGTGCGGTGGTGATGATCGAGAACGTGAAGGGGGAGCTGGTTGTTCGGCGTGAGGTGAAGTTCGTCTACGGGTTCCAGGCCGAGCTTGATCGGTTGTACGGGTGGGGGCTGCAGTGGGGGCGCGGCTACAAGACCAAGGTGGAGCGGTAGCCGCCTCGGGGCTCGGGGCCCTGTGACGGTTGGCGACTGCGGGTTGTTTGTGGCTTGTCGCGCAGTTCCCCGCGCCCCTGAAAAAAGCCTGCAGCTAGCGGCCGATGAACTGCGGGCCCTGGGGCGGCAGGCGGAAGTCCGGGTTCGGGAGCGTGGTCACCGGAGGCGGATAGCCGTAGCCGGACTGGCCGATTGCTGCGGCGGCCGCCGCGGGCTGGGGGTAGCCGTAGGCGGGCTGGGTCGCCGGGGGCTGCTGGGGGTAGCCGTAGTCCGGCTGGGCGGGGACCGCTGTCGGCTGTTCCGGGGGGAGGGGCTGGGAGACCTCGGGGGTCGTC
Source organism: Streptomyces sp. NPDC047043 (assembly GCF_040644055.1). Taxonomy (NCBI): domain Bacteria; kingdom Bacillati; phylum Actinomycetota; class Actinomycetes; order Kitasatosporales; family Streptomycetaceae; genus Streptomyces; species Streptomyces sp. NPDC047043. The sequence goes on along the minus strand of NZ_JBEYVO010000009.1, from coordinate 114,260 downwards.
TCCGACTCGTCCACCGAGATGCCGAACTCCGTGGCCAGGCCCTTCAGGCCGTTCGAGTAGCCCTCGCCCAGGGCGCGGAACTTCCAGCCCTCGTCCCGGCGGTACAGCTCGCCGCAGATCAGCACGGTCTCCGTGCCCGTCTGGGGCTTGATGTCGAAGGTGATCAGCGGTTCACCCTCGGCGATCGCAGCGTCGTACAGCAGGATGCTGAGGCCCTGTACGCGGTCGAAGGTGACGTCGTCGGCCGATGCGACCAGGAGAATCCGGCCGACGTTGGCCTCGACGCCGGCCAGATCTGTCTGGATCGTGTCGGTGAGGCCTTCGGTGACGCGTTTCTTGCCGAGCCACCGGGCCTTCCCGGAGGGATGCCGGGGCTGGTTGTAGAAGACGAAGTCCTCGTCGGAGCGCACGCGCCCGTCGGGGCCGAGGAGCAGCGCCGAGGCGTCGACGTCCGGGACTCCCTGCCCGGGCGTCCAGCGCAGCACGGCGCGCACCGTGGTGGCCTTCAGCGGGACGTTCGACCCCTTCAGCATCGCGTGCGTCATGCGGTCATCCTGCCCTCTCGGTCCTGATCACGACAACGCGGGGTGCGGTAGCCCAACACGGTTGTGCCCACGGGCGTTACCAGAAATTCATGCCTGGCGGGAACCCCTGACATGGATCGGTACGTACTATTACCGGCCACCTGTTATCAGAGTCCACAGCATCCACAGCATTACATTGCGTCACGGGGGAGTTTTATGCGTCATTTCGGGCACATCGCCCCGGAGGTGCGACAGCGCCTCTTCCATCAGGAGCCGTGCGAGTTCACCACGGACTCCCCGGCCCGGCTGCTCTCCGTGGCCCTGGGCGCCACCCTCTACAGTCCGGCCACCCGGCCGCGCCTCGCCGACGACATCGTCAAGCAGGCCGGACTCGGCGTGGTCTCGATGGTGCTGTGCCTGGAGGACTCGATCGACGACGCGGACGTGCCGGCGGGGGAGGAGAACCTCGTCCGCCAGTTCGCCGACCTGGACGCGAGAGCCGGCGCCGGCCTGCCGCTGCTGTTCATCCGGGTGCGGACGCCCGAGCAGATTCCCGACCTCGTGGCGCGCCTGGGGGCGACCGTCCGGCTGCTGTCCGGATTCGTGCTGCCCAAGTTCACCGAGGAGCGCGGCATCCCCTTCCTGGAGGCCCTGGCGGCCGCCGAGACCGCGAGCGGGCGGCGGCTGTTCGCCATGCCGGTGCTGGAGTCGCCCGAGCTGCTCTACCGCGAGTCGCGCGTGGAGAGCCTGGAGGGCATCGCCCGCGCCGTCGACAAGTACCGCGACCGCGTGCTCGCGCTGCGCCTCGGCGTGACCGACTTCTGCTCCTCGTACGGCCTGCGCCGGGCCCCCGACATGACGGCCTACGACGTCCATGTCGTCGCCTCGGTGATCTCCGACGTGGTGAACCTGCTGGGCCGGGCCGACGGCACCGGGTTCACGGTGACCGGGCCGGTGTGGGAGTACTTCCGGGTGCCGGAGCGCATGTTCAAGCCGATGCTGCGGACCAGTCCCTTCCTCGAGGGGCAGGCCGTCGAGCTGCGCGAGAAACTGATTGAGCACGCCATGGACGGGCTGCTGCGGGAGATCTCCCTGGACCAGGCCAACGGCCTGCTGGGCAAGACCTGCATCCACCCCTCCCACGTACTGCCCGTGCACGCGCTGTCCGTGGTCAGCCACGAAGAGTTCGGCGACGCCTCGGACATCCTGCGGCCCGAGCGCGGCGGCGGGGGTGTGTTGAGGTCGGCGTACACGAACAAGATGAACGAGGTGAAGCCGCACCGTGCATGGGCCGAGCGCACCATGCTGCGGGCCGAGGTGTTCGGCGTCGCGCGCGAGGACGTCAGCTTCGTGGATCTGCTCGCCGCGGGAATCCCCGGCTGAGCCGCACTATTCGGGCCTCTCTTTAGGGACACATGATCAACGCAGTGAACGACCGGGTCTGGTCCGGCAGCTGGGTCGCCGAGCGGCTCGGCGTCGAACTCCTGGGCGACGACAAGCTGACCGAGCTGCTGGGGCTGGCGTTGCGCCGCAACCCCAAGCGGGCGCATCTGCTCGTGTCCAACGTGCTCGGCAAGCATGTGCCGCAGTCGCCGTCCGTGGTGTACGGGTACGGGTTCGCCCTCGGGCGCCGGGTACGGGAGCTTCTGGGTGCCGACGGGGCCGCGGCTGCGGTCGTACTTGGCTATGCGGAGACGGCGACGGGGCTCGGCCACTCGGTCGCCGACGGCGTGGGGCTCGCCCCGTATCTGCACTCCACGCGTCGTCCGGTCGCGGGTGTTGCGGCGGCGGGCGGCTTCGAGGAATCCCACTCGCACGCCACGTCCCATCTGCTGCTGCCGGAGGATCCCGCGCTGCTGGTCGGTGACGGGCCGCTGGTCCTGGTCGACGACGAGTTCTCGACGGGCAACACGGTGCTGAACACGATCCGGGATCTTCACGAGCGGTATCCGCGGGGGCGGTACGTCGTGGTGGCGCTGGTGGACATGCGGTCTGCCGCGGACGCCGGGCGGCTGGAGGAGTTCGCGCGGGAGATCGGTGCGCGGGTGGATCTGGTGGCCGCGGCTTCGGGGACGGTTCGGCTGCCGGAGGGGGTGCTGGAGAAGGGGCAGGAGCTGGTTGCGCGGTACGAGGCGGAGAGTGCGGCGAGTGGCAGTGCGTCGTCTGCGGCTGAGTGGGGGCTGGTCGCGCAGTTCCCCGCGCCCCTAAAAGAGAAGGGCGCTGCAGCCACCCCAGGGGCGCGGGGAACTGCGCGACAAGCCACGACGAATCCGCAGCCGGAAGACGACCGCACCCGGCAGACGCGACCCTCCACCCACATCACCCGCGTCGAACTGCGCTGGCCCCACGGCCTCCCCGACGGCGGTCGCCACGGCTTCACCCCGGCGCACCGCACCCGGCTCGAAGTCGCCCTCCCCACGATGGCGGCGCGCCTTGCCGAGGCTCTGCCGGAAGGCGCACGCCGCGTGCACATCCTCGGCTTCGAAGAGCTGATGTACGCCCCCCTCCGCCTCGCCCGCGAGCTGGAGCAGGTCGTCGACGCCGAGGTGCGCTACTCCACCACCACGCGCTCGCCCGTCCTCGCGGTCGACGACCCTGGCTACGCGATACGCAGCCGTATCGCCTTCCCCGCCCACGACGACCCCGCCGACGGACCCGGCGAGCGGTACGCCTACAACGTGGCCGGAGCCGGTTTCGACGCCGTCGTCGCTGTGGTCGACTCGGCCGCCGACACGCCTGAACTGCACGCACCCGACGGCCTGTTGGCCCAGCTCGCCGCCCACACCCCGCACGTCTTGCTCGCGGTCATACCGTCGTACGTCCCCGAAAGGCCCCCCATGCTGCCCGAGCCCCTCCGCGGCCCCGCCTTCTCCTCGTATCCGCCCGAGGAGGTCGGCTGGCTGCTGCAGGACCTCTCGGACGTGACGCTGGAGGCGCCGACCGAGGAGCGGGAGGAGGCCATCCAGAGCGGGGGCGCGCACTATGCCGAGTCGCTGCCCGTCGAGTACCAGCCGAGCGAGCAGTACCAGGAGCTGTTCCACGCGGCGCTGCGGGAGTCGTCGGCGCGGCTCGCGCAGGCGGTCGGCGCGGTCACCGAGCTCGTGCTCGCCGAGCGGTCGCCGCGGCCGGTCCTCGTGTCGCTGGCCCGCGCGGGTACCCCGGTCGGCGTCCTGATGCGCCGCTGGGCGCAGTTCCGGCACGGACTCGACCTCCCGCACTACGCGGTCTCGATCGTCCGCGGCCGCGGTATCGACGCCAACGCGCTGCGCTGGCTGGCCGCCCATCACGACCCGTCCGACGTCGTGTTCGTCGACGGCTGGACCGGCAAGGGCGCCATCACCCGCGAACTCGCCGATGCCATCGAGGAGTTCGAGGCCTCCGACGGCATCACCGGCTTCGACCCGGAGATCGCGGTGCTGGCCGACCCGGGCTCGTGCGTGCGGACGTACGGCACGCGGGAGGACTACCTCATACCCTCCGCCTGCCTCAACTCGACCGTTTCGGGCCTGATTTCGCGGACCGTCCTGCGGGCCGACCTGGTCGGGCCGCACGACTTCCACGGCGCGAAGTTCTACCGCGAACTCGCCGGAGCCGACGTCTCGGTGGACTTCCTGGACGCCGTCGCCGCCCGCTTCCCGGAGGTCACGGACGCCGTCGACGCACAGGCCAAGGAGCTGCTGTCCGGCGACCGCGAGCCGACCTGGGAGGGCTGGGCGGCGGTCGAGCGGATCAGCGAGGAGTACGGCATCCACGACGTGAACCTCGTCAAGCCGGGCGTTGGCGAGACCACCCGTGTGCTGCTGCGCCGGGTGCCCTGGAAGATCCTGGCGCGGCAAGGTGCCGGCGCCGATCTGGACCACGTACGACTGCTCGCCGAGCAGCGGGGCGTACCGGTCGAGGAGGTCGGTGAACTGCCGTACACCTGCGTCGGGTTGATCCACCCCCGCTTCACGCGCGGTGCGACCGGTGCCGACGGCAAGGCGGTGAACGTCTGATGCCGGTGCTGGTGGCGAGCGATCTCGACCGTACGCTGATCTACTCCGCCGCGGCCCTCGCGCTGACCATGCCGGACGCGCGGGCGCCCCGGCTGCTGTGTGTCGAGGTGCACGAGAGCAGGCCGCTGTCGTTCATGACGGAGACGGCGGCCGGGCTGCTGACCGAGCTCGGCGACACGGCGGTCTTCGTGCCGACGACGACCCGGACGCGCAAGCAGTACCAGCGCATCAACCTGCCGGGACCGCCGCCGAAGTACGCGATCTGCGCGAACGGCGGGCATCTGCTGGTGGACGGGATCTCCGACCTCGACTGGCACGCGCGCGTGACGGCGCGGCTGGCCGAGGAGTGCGCGCCGCTGGACGAGGTGCGCGAGCACCTGCTGGCGACGGCGGACCCGGAGTGGGTGCGCAAGCACCGGGTTGCCGAGGACCTCTTCGCGTACCTGGTCGTGGAGCGCGAGCTGCTGCCCGAGGAGTGGGTGAAGGAACTTGCCGTCTGGGCGGAGAACCGAGGTTGGACGGTCTCCCTCCAGGGCCGCAAGATCTATGCCGTCCCGAAGCCGCTGACCAAGAGCGCGGCAGTGCGGGAGGTGGCGCGGCGCACGGGCGCGGAGCTGACGCTGGCCGCGGGCGACTCCCTCCTGGACGCCGACCTGTTGCTGGTGGCGGACCGAGGCTGGCGCCCAGGCCACGGCGAACTGGCCGACGCGGACTGGGCGGCCCCGCAGATCAGCGCACTGCCGGAGCGGGGTGTCCTGGCGGGGGAGCGGATCCTGCGGGAGTTCCTGAAGGCGACTCGCACCGCAGCCCCCTGAGGGGCGCGGGGCTGTGTCGATTTGCGGCTCCGCCGCGTGAGCGCGACCATCCCCCAGGCACCCGCAGTCAACAATGCACCGGTTCTGCCTAACCGCAGCACCCTCCACCACAACAACCGCCCCCGCCGCCGCCCCCTCGTGGAGCCGCCGCGGGGGCGGACGCCGTTCCGCCCACGGCCACCGTCGACAGAAGCTTCACCGTGTCCCCGTGCCCGGCGGGGCAGTCGGCGGGGGCGGAGGACTCCGCCATCGGTCGGCTCAGTTCAAACGTGTCGCCGCACGTCCGGCAGCGGTACTCATAGCGAGGCATGCGACCAGGTTAGCGGCGCCGCGGTGCGGCAAGTGTGACCCAAGTCACGCGTCCATCATGTTATCTACTGATCGGTATGTGATCGTTCCTGTCGGATTCTTATGTGGAGAAGATGCGAAGATCGTTGATATTTTTCGGGCGTGACCGGGACAGCACAACGTCGTGGCCGGCCGGCTGACCACCGCCGTCCACGCCGCCGAAGGGCGGCACCGAAGCGGTCCCTGTGGGCGGCGTTAGGCCGCTTACGCCCCGACTACCCCCGCCCCGGCCGCACCGGCTGGCGCCGCTGGCTGCCGTCCTGGCGCCATTGGCTGGGGGGCTTCCTCGGGGCCGTCGGCCTGAGCGGCTTCTTCCTGGTCGTGGCCTACGCCGTCACGGACATCCCGGAGAACCTCAACTCCTACGCCACCCAGCAGGACAACGTTTTCTACTGGTCCGACGGCACCCCCATGGCCCGCACCGGCTGGGTGCAGCGGCAGGCGATGCCGCTCAGGGACATTCCCGAGGACGTCCGTTGGGCGGTGCTGGCCGCCGAGAACGAGAGCTTCTACTCCGACCCCGGCATCTCCTTCAAGGGCCTGACCCGCGCACTGTGGCGCACCGTCGGGGAGGGGGACACCGAGGGCGGCTCGACGATCACCCAGCAGTACGTCAAGAACGTCTACCTGACGCAGAACCAGACGGTGAGCCGCAAGTTCACCGAGGCGATGATCTCCCTCAAGCTCGACAACCGGATGAGCAAGGACCAGATCCTCGAGGGGTATCTGAACACCAGCTGGTTCGGCCGGGGGACCTACGGCATCCAGCGCGCCGCCCAGGCCTACTACGGCAAGGACGTCACGCACCTGAATGTCAGTCAGGCGGCGTTCCTGGCCTCGCTGTTGAAGGGCGCCGGACTCTACGACCCCACCCTGTCCGAGGCCAACCACAAGCGTGCCGTGGAGCGTTGGTCCTGGACCCTCGACCGCATGGTCAAGATCGGCAGGCTGTCGCCGGCCGAGCGCGCCAAGTACCAGAAGTTCCCCGAACCGCTCAAGTCCGCCCGCGTCTACGACACCGGCAAGCAGAGCGACTACCTGGTGGAACTGGCGCAGCAGTACGCCAAGAAGGCCGCGCACATCTCGGACAAGCAGTTCGACCTCGGCGGCTACCAGATCTACACGACCTTCGACCGCAAACGGGAGACCGAACTCACCGACGCCGTGGCCAAGGCCCGTAAGCAGGCGAGGAAGGACGAGCCCAAGGCCGCCAAGACCGTGCACTACGGCGCCGCCTCCGTCGCCACCGACGGCCGGATCCTCGCCGTCTACGGCGGCCCCGACCACCGTACGCAGGGCTACAACGAGTCCAACTCCAGTACCGTGCAGGCCGGTTCGGCCTTCCTGCCGTTCGTCTACGCGGCCGGCCTGGAGCACGGCGTGCGCAAGACGCGCGGCGGGCCCACGACCCGGATCACCCCGCAGACCGTGTACGACGGCGACGACGGCATCCCGGTCACCACCCCCGAGGGGCCGTACTGGGACCGCAGCGGCAAGCAGGTCCTCGCGCACAACGAGGACGGCAGGTCCTACGGGCGGATCGGCCTCGGCAAGGCGCTCGCCGAGTCCGTGAACACGCCGTTCATGCAGCTCGGCATGGACACCGGCCTGGACAAGGTGCGCGACACCGCAGTGGCCGCCGGGCTGCTCTCCTCCAGCCTGGGACCGCAGGTACCGGCGCTGTCGCTGGGCAGTTCGACACCGAGCGCGATCCGGATGGCCGGCGGATACGCCACCTTCGCCGCCGCGGGCCTGCACACCGAGCCGTACTCGGTGCGCCGTATCACCCGCAACGGCTCGAGGGTCGCGCTGAGCACACCCATCGCCCGCCGCGCGGTCGACGCCCAGGTGGCCGAGGAGGTCTCCCAGGCACTGACGGACTCCCTGCGCGCCGCCCACCCCACCGTGGCGGCCCCGAGAGCGACCGGCAAGTCCGGCACCACCGCGGACGACACCGCCGCCTGGTACGCCGGCACCGCCGACTCCGTGTCGACCGCGGTCGTCGTCTACCGCATGGACCTGGCCAAGTCCCTGGAGCCACTGCCGCTCAAGGGCCTCGCCGGCACGACCGCCGACAGCGTCCCGTACGCCGTCTGGGCGGGCGCCATGGGCTTCGGCTGACCACCGAGACCCTGCACCACACCCCCCACCCCCCTCGCAGAATGAGCACCGCATGCCCCGCACCATGCAGCGCAATGGACCCCAGGGCCGTCGCAGGAAAGCGCGTACATCCCGCCGACCCACCCGCCCCGAAGTCCGGACCCTGACCGCCCTCCTCGTCGTGGCCTCGGTGGTCTCCGGCTTCCTCGTCCTGACCCGCCAGGACCACACCGAGCCCACCGCCGCCGCCTCGAAACGCCCCGCCGGCACCGCGCGGACGTCCACCGCGGAACCCTCCCCGGACGGAGAGATCAAGACTTTCGGAGACGGCTCCACCTCCTACACCGGCCCGCAGAAAGGCGAGTTGAAGGCCGAGCCGCTCAAACCCGGTGAGAAACCACCCCAGTTCGTCGTCTTCTCCTGGGACGGCGCGCTGGAGGGCAGCGACCATCTCTTCTCCCACTACCGGGAGTTGGCGAAGAAGTACGACGCCCACATGACGTTCTTCCTCACCGGCATCTACCTCCTGCCCAAGAGCAAGAAGACCCTCTACCACCCACCGCAGCACAAGCCCGGCGCCGCCGCGATCGACTACCCCACCGACGAGCACGTCCGCACCACGCTGGAGCAACTGCGGCTGGCCTACAACGAGGGCAACGAGATCGGCACCCACTTCAACGGCCACTTCTGCGACTCCAGGACCAGCGGCAAGTACTGGAGCGTCGACGACTGGAAGCAGGAGATCGACCAGTTCTACTCCCTGGTCGAGAACTGGAAGACCAATACCGGCTTCACGGACGTCCCCGCCCTGCCCTTCGACTTCAAGAAGGAAATCGCCGGCGGCCGCGCCCCCTGCCTGGAGGGCCAGAAGAACCTGCTGAAGGCCATCAAGGGCCTCGGCTGGAAGTACGACGCCAGCTCCCCGGGCGACTTCCAGATCTGGCCGTCGAAGAAGAGCGGCGTCTGGGACTTCCCGCTCCAGCTGGTCCCGTACTCCGCCGACAACCAGGCCCTGTCGATGGACTTCAACTTCCTCTACAACCAGACCGGCGGCGAGGTCCAGGGCAACCCGGCGAACTACGCCCAGTGGGAGAAGCAGACCGTCGACTCCTACATGAACGGCTTCAACCGCGTCTACTACGGCAGCCGCGCCCCGCTGTTCATCGGCAACCACTTCGAGGACTGGAACGGCGGCATCTACATGAAGGCCGTCGACCGGATCGTCAAGAACGTCTGCACGAAGAAGGGCGTCAAGTGCGTGTCCTTCAAGGAACTGGCCGACTGGCTGGACGTGCAGAAACCGGAGACCTTGGCGCGGCTGCGCGGCCTTGACCCCGCACAGGCGCCCGACTGGTCGACCGTCGTGAAATGAACCACCCCCCACCGCAAGGAGAAACCCCCGTGAGACCCAGCAAGTCCGCTGTCGGCAGAGGCCGTTGCACGGTCGTCGCCGCGATGGCCCTCTCGGCCGCCCTGCTTCCGCTCTCCGCCGCCCACGCGGCCGACTCGCCCGCCGGCCCCGCCGTGACCGCGGCCACCACCGACGCCTTCGGCCGCATCGCCGATGCCGTCCTCACCGACCGCACGGCCGCCCTGGTCGAAGGGTCCGCCAAGACCCGTACGGCTTTGAAGGCGACCGCAGGCGTCCAACTGGCCACCGCCCAGGCCAAGTCCGAGACCGCCACCCTGACCGCCCTGCACGGCACCCGCTCCCGGCTCGCCGCGCTCGGCGAGGCCTACACCGGCGCCGACACCAAGGTGCACATCGACAGCACCCGCCTGCAAGGCCGCACCGCCACGGTCCGCGTCACCGAGAGCACCACACTGACGTACGCGAAGATACGCGGCGACGAACCCGCCACCACGGGCTTCACCGCACACCACCAACTCACCTTCACCGAAGGCCCGGACGGCACCTGGCAGCTCACCCGCGAACGCCTCACCGACCAGGGCCCCCGCCCGGTCAACGCGCCCGCCCCGGCCGCCCCCGCGACCCCGGTCCGCCCGAGCGCCGTCATCGACGCGCCCCGCGCGGCCACCACCTACCCGGCCCCCGCCAACCCCAAGAACCTCGGCTCCGGGACGACGTACAACTACGCGGCGATGGCGACGTACGCGGAGAAGTACTGGAAGAACTACAACACCGCCTACCGCCGCTACAACAGCGCGGGCGGCGACTGCACCAACTACCTCAGCCAGTCCCTGTATGCCGGCGGCTGGAAGCAGGTCACCAACTCGAGCGAGGACTACGGCACTTGGTACTCCAAGACCTCGGGGGAGTCCGACACCTGGATCGGCGTCAACGAGTGGTCGTGGTTCACCCAGACCACCAAGCGGACGACGGCGCTGGCGAACGCCTACCAGATGGACGTCGGTGACGTGCTGCAGATGGACTTCGACAAGGACGGGTCGAAGGACCACTCGATGATGACGACGTACCGGAGCTCGAGCGGGGTGCCGTATCTGACGTACCACGACGTGGACACGTACCGGCGCTCGCTGGCGAGCCTGATCGCGTCGTACCCGAACTCGGCGTACTACGCCTACCGCAGCTAGCGAACCGGCCGCGTGGGGGCGGCAGTTCAGTGACCGCCTCCACGCTCCTCGCGAATCTGCGAGACGACCCGCCCCACCGTCTGCCGCACCGCCTCGGTCTCCGTGAGGAAGTGCCAGTAGTCCGGGTGGCGGCCCTCCAGGCCGGCGATCGCCTGCTCCAGCCTTGCCACCGAATCGTCCAGCGGCCGGGCATGCCGCGGATCGGGCGTCGTCCGGCCCGTCATCGCCAGCCGCTGGGCGTCCCGGATCGCGAAGCGCGTGCGGTCGATCTCCTGCTGGGGGTCCTTCTGTACGGCGTTCAGGCGCTGGAGCCGGTCCCGCGCCGCCGACACGGACTCGTCCGTCGTGTTCAGCAGCGCACGCACCGTCGACAGCAGCGCCGTCGCGTCCGGCCAGCGCTGGGCGTCCCGAGCCGCCTGCGCCTCCTTCAGCTTCAGCTCGGCCTGCCGGACGTTCTCCTCGGCCTGCTCCGGAACGTGCTGCAGGTCCTGCCAGCAGGCCGCCGCGAACCGGCGCCGCAGCTCGCTCAGCACCGGCTCGACCTGCCCGGCACGCGTGGTCAGCGCCTGCGCGCGCGTGCGCAGCGACACCAGCCGGTGGTCGATCTCGGCCGCCTTCTCCGGCAGCCGCTCGGCCTCCACCCGGACCGCCTCGGCCTCCCGCGCCACCCGCTCGGCCCGCTCCAGGGTCTGTGGCACACCATGCTGCCCGGCACCCTGGTTGAGCTTGGTCAGCTCGGGGCCGAGGGCGGCGAGACGGGCGGCGAGGTCGTCCGCCTTCAGCTTCGTCTGCCGTACGGCATCAAGGGCGTTCGAGGCGGCGAGGAGCCCCTGGCGCGCCCGCTCCACCGCCGGGGCCAGCCGGGCGAGCTGGGTCTCCGCCTTGCCGAGCAGCGGCCCGAGGCTGTCGCCGAAACGGTCCAGCTCCCGCTTGACGTTGGCGAGCTCGTCCTTGGCCCGGGTCAGCTCCGTACGCGCGCGCGACGCGACCGAGGCCTCCAGCTCGTCGCGGTCGAGGTCATAGGCGTCGACCGCCTCGATGTAGCGCTGGCTGACCTCGTCGATACGGCGACCCAGCGCCTCGAAGTCGGAGACCGCGCGCCGGGCGGCCGGGGTGTCGTCGACCGCCGTGATCGTCTCGATCGAGATCCGCATGTCCCGCTGGGCGGTGTCCAGCTCGTAGAACGCGGCCGCCGCGGCGTCCTTCGCGGCCTGCGCCTCGGCCCGCTGGCTCTCCGCCCGCCCGCCGAACCACCGCCGCGTGCCACCGCCGGCGAACGCGGCCGGCAGCGCGAGCGCGGCGACGAGGGGCAGAGCGAGAAGCGTGACGGTGTCCATGACCGCCCGACGATGTGCACGCAACGGCCCGCGATGCGCGCGCGGCACCAACGGCGAGTACGGCTGCGAAGGTGTCGCCGTCACATCCCTCTCCCGTGCTGTCATCCGTCCAGGCCGGTGCCTCGTTTCATTCTCCCACCGGTTAAGGACGAACACACGGGCCGGTTAGTTCGCGGTCCTGAGAGTGACTTTGCCGTCACCGGTGCGCGCGGACACCACGTGTGAGCTGGAGCCGGACCGCGGCACGGACACGTCCACCGAACCGTCACCCGTCTCGGTCGTCACACGGTACGTGGACCTGGGCAGCGCGATGGTGACGGACCCGTCGTGGCTGCGGGAGTCCACCAGGTCCGGTACGGCGCCGAGTTCGAGGTGAACCGAACCGTCACCGGTCTCCGCCCGCACCTGACGCGAGGAGACGTCGGCGTGCACCGAGCCGTCGCCGGTGCGCAGCGTCAGCGGCCCCGTGGAGTCCGTGACATGCACGGACCCGTCCCCCGTACGAATGCTCAGCGCATCCTCGAACCCCCGCGCCCGCACACTCCCGTCCCCGTCCTCGACCTTCACGGTGACCCCGCGCGGCACCTCGATCCGGTGCTTGGCCGAGCAGTCGGCGACGACACCGGAGCACTTCATGCGCAGCGTCAGCTTGTCGCCCGCCATCTTCCAGCTCACCTTCGGATCCTTGCCGATGGCCACCGACCCCTGGAACCACCGCGTGACCTCGACCTTCCCCGCCGGATTCCCGTCCGCGGCGACGATCTCCAGCGCCGAGTCGTCGGAATCCACGGTCAGCGTCCGCCCCTCCAGCGCGAACGTCCGATGATCGGGATCCTTGTCGTCCCCCGCGGAGGCCCCACAGCCGGTGGCGACCCCGACAAGAACCACGACGGCCCCGGCGGCGAGAGCGATACGGGCGGCGCGTGCGGTGCGTGCGGTGCCGGGACGGGTACGGATGCGGGCCATGGTGATCTTCCCCCTGCGACGGATTGTGAAGGCTCTTCGACCGTAGGGAGTGGGGGGCTGGAGGGGGATCCGGGATCCTCCCGGAATCGGGGTGGGGTAAACCCCCGGACCGGTCAGGGTCGCGGTCCGGGTCCCGATCAGGGGCCGATACGGGTTTGCAGGGCACTGCCCCTGGCAAGGTAGGCTGTCGACTTGTCCCGGGCGCGTAGCTCAGTGGTAGAGCGCTGCCCTTACAAGGCAGATGTCGGCGGTTCGAAACCGTCCGCGCCCACCGTCACGAGAAGACCCCGGCCGCCGCGGCCGGGGTCTTCTTCGTTCACTCCTCGTGTGCGTGCTTGAGCCTCATGCGGGCCTGCACGCGCTCCCCGGTCGTGACCTCCGCCCAGAAGCGGTGGGTGCTGACGAAGACGGCGAGTTCGTGTTCGCGTTGGCGGAGCTTTTCCACCTCGGCCTGTTCGTCGGCCGTCCAGCCGGGGGAGGCGGGGCGCTCCACCTTGCGCCAGCCGCCCGAGTCGCTGAAGGCGTCCAGGGGCTCGACCGACCAGGGCAGCCGCTTGAGCAGGGCCGACAGCTCGGCCCGGACCTGATGCAGCTCCTCCTGACCGGCGAGGAGGTCACTGGGAAAGTCATAGGTCTCAGCCACGGCGCAATGCTACGCCTGTTCGAATTTGGGATGCGAGCTCCTTCTCGGGGTTCATGCGGACGGGTGTGACTGGGCGCTTCAGTTGGCCAGTGAGCGCTTCCGTTGGCCGCTGCGGTGCTCGGCTTGCTGCTTCATCGTCGGGCCGGGGAAGCGCGGTGTTCGCCAAGCAGGTGAAGCCGTGTCGTGCGGTCATGCGCGCGGTGCGGGCCAGGAGTTGAGGGGTAGCGGGCCGCGGTCGACGACGGTGCGGATGCAGAAGGTGCTGCGGGCGTCGCGAACGGGGCCGATGGCAAGGATCTGGTCGGTGAGCACCTTTTCGAAGGTGCGCAGGTCCGGCACGGCGAGCTCGACGAGGAAGTCGGCGTCGCCGGAGACGACATGGCAGGCGACCACGTGGTCGATCGCCTTCAGTGCCGCTTCGACGACCTGGGAGGTGGTGCGGGAGTGCTCGACCTTGAGGGAGAGGAACACCGTCAGCCCGAGGCCGAGGCGCTCGCGGTCCAGGTCGGCCCGGTAGCCGGCCAGGACTCCGTCCTCCTCCAGCGCCTTGGTGCGGCGCAGGCAGGACGAGGGGGAGAGGCGTACGGCCTCGGCGAGGTCGACGTTGGGGGTGCGGCCGTGGCGCTGGAGGTGGTCCAGGATCGCCCGGTCGATGCGGTCGTACAGGGGGCGTGGCATGAAATGCAGCGTATCGGCCGTATCGGCGAATAATCCTGCGTCGCGGCGCCGTATCGGCGCTCACTACGCCATCGTGTGCGGGGCTCGGCGGCGCATTCTGGTCACGCGCCGCGGCCGCCAAGCCGGTCCGCTGCCGTCTCCGTACCGCCTCTCACTGCCATCGGACTGCCTCATGCACCCCTTTCCCCTGGAACCCGACCGCGCCACGATGACCGAAATGGGCCGTCTCGTGCTGGAGCGTGTCGTCGACCGCACCGACCAGCTCGCGGCACGCCCCGCGGCCAGCCCCCTGTCCCCGCGGGCCGAGGCCGACCTCGTGGAGTCCTTCCTGGCGCCGCCGCCCGACCGGGGCGGCGACCTGAAGGCTCTGCTCGCGCGCCTGGACGAGGCCGCCGACTGCGCTCTGGAGACGGCCGGGCCCGGCCACCTGGCATACATCCCGGGCAGCGGTCTGTACTCGGCCGCGCTCGCCGAGTTCTACAACCGTGCCGTCAACCGCTACGGCGGCCTGGCCTCGGTGGCCCCGGCCCTCGCCGCGCTGGAGGAGAGCGTGATCCGCTGGATGGCCCGCGAGGTGTGCGGCCTGGCGGAGGGCAGCGGCGGCCTGCTGACCAGCGGCGGCTCGATGGCCACCTTCTCCGCGACGGTCGCCGCCCGCCACCACCGGCTCGGCGACGATCTGGCCGGCGGCACCGTCTACACCACCGCCTTCGCCCACCACTCCGTCGCCAAGGCCGCCCGCCTCGCCGGGATCCCCGCCGCCCGCATACGGACCGTGCCGCACACCCCGGACCTGCGGATGGATGCCCACGCCGCCGCCGCGATGATCCGGGCCGACCGGGACGCGGGGCTGCGGCCGTTCCTGCTGGTGGCCACCGCCGGCACCACCGACACCGGCACCGTCGACCCGCTGCCTGAGCTGGCCGACCTGGCCCGCCGCGAGGACGTGTGGTTCCACATCGACGCGGCCTACGGGGGCTTCTTCCGGCTCACCGCGCGCGGCGCCAAGCGCCTCGCCGGTTTCGAGCAGGCCGACTCGATCACCCTGGACCCGCACAAGACCCTGTTCATGCCGTTCGGCACCGGCGCCCTGGTCGTCCGCGACCTCCCCGCCCTGCAGGCCGCGCACGAAGGCACGGGCAGCTACCTCCAGGACATGCGGGCGGCGGGGAGCGTGCCGGACTCCGGTCACCTCGGGCCCGAGTTGACCCACGAGATCCGCGGTCTGCGGGCCTGGCTTCCCCTGCACCTGCACGGGGTGGACGCCTTCCGCGAGGCTCTGGACGAGAAGCTCGACCTGGCCGAACACGTCCACGACACGCTGTGCGGCGTCGCGGCGTTGGAGGTCCCGCAGCGCCCGGACCTGTCCACCGTGATCTTCCGCGTCCGCCCCGTCGACGGCGGCCGGGCGGCCGCCGAGCGGGCCGACGAGGCGAGTCGCCGTCTGCTGGAGCGGATCAACGGCCACCGGCGCATCGTGCTCTCCAGCACGGTTGTCGACGGCCGCTACACCCTGCGCGTCTGCGTGGTCTCCCACCGCACCCACCACGACCGCATCGCCGAGGCGCTGAAGATCATCATCGCCGAGACCGAGCGCTGCACCACCGCGTAGCGGTCTCCGACCACCTGCGATGCTCGCCGTATCGAGTGATTTGCCTCCGCCGTAGCCGTCCTGCAGGGACCCAGAGAGGCCGGCGTGCGCGGCCGCCCCGGAGGCAAGGCCACCTGGGGCTCGCCCGCCCGCGCTGCGCTGCGGCGCCTCATCGTCGCGGCCGGCCGCGACTGATCGCATCCGTGGTTCGGAGCGTGTCGTGAGACGCAGGTCACCTTTGTTTCTGTCACGGCCGGTGGGGGCTGTTCGGTCCAAGGGGTGCAACGACCGACAACGACGTAGGAGTGCACTGTGGAAGCTCGGATGAACCTCATGGCCAGCCCGGTCGCCGCCAAGGCCTTCAAGCACATCGTGGCCGCGGCCCACGCGCTCGCGGACTCGACGCTGCCGTTCGCGACGCGGGAGCTGGTCAACCTCCGTGCCAGCCAGATCAACGGTTGTGCCGGCTGCATCGACATGCACACCAAGGAGCTCGCGCACGCCGGGGAGAGCGCGGTGCGCATCAACCTGGTGGCGGCCTGGCGCGAGGCGAAGGTCTTCACGGAGGCCGAGCGTGCCGCTCTCGAGCTGGCGGAGGAGGGCACCCGCCTCGCGGACGCCGCCGGTGGTGTCCCGGACGAGGTGTGGGAGAACGCCGCCAAGCACTACGACGAGGACCAGCTCGCCGCCCTGGTGACCCTGATCGCCGTCATCAACGCCTTCAACCGCGGCAATGTCATCACCCAGCAGCCCGCGGGTGACTACCAGGTCGGCCAGTTCAGCTGACCTGCCCGGCATCGAGGGCCGCTGTCAGACCCTGGTTCTACCGTTGGCGGTATGGACATCGCTGAGGTGGAGCAGGTGCGGTTGGAGCCGTGGGGTGAGGGGGACTTCTGGTTGCTGCAGAGGACCAACAGCCCTGAGATGACCGCGCACTTGGGCGGGCCGGAGAGCGAGGAGAAGCTCGTCGCTCGGCATGGTCGGTATCTCGAGCTGGCCGCGGGGCAGATGTACCGGGTCGTGCTGGCGGGCAGTGGCGAGACCGTCGGTTCGGTCGGGTTCTGGGAGCGGGAGTGGCGGGGCGGCACCGTGTGGGAGACGGGGTGGGGCGTGTTGCCCGAGTTCCAGGGGCGGGGGCTGGCCGTGGCGGCGGCCGGGGGTGTCATAAACGCCGCGCGGGCCGCCGGTGGGCATCAGTACCTGCATGCCTTTCCCGGCGCGGACCACGCCGCGTCGAACTCGGTGTGCCGCCGCGCCGGTTTCACGCTGCTCGGCCCGGTCGACTTCGAGTACCCGAAGGGGCACTGGATGACGTCCAACGACTGGCGGGTCGATCTGCGGGCGGCCGGTTGACACCCGCACCCGCGCGGACGTCAACCGGCCCAGGACGCAGGCCTGTCAGTGGCCGGCGTCCCTCAACTCCCCTACCAGCCGCGCCGCGACCGGCACGCTCACCCGGTGCCGCTGCGCCGCGCGCAGCAACGCCCCGCCGATCGCGTCCAGTTCGAGCGGGCGGCCGGCCTCCGCGTCGCGCTGCATGGAGGACTTGGTCTGCGGTGGGAAGGCGTCGTAGCGGGCGAGTGCCTGTGCGGGATCGGCGGGGCCTCCGCACGCGCGGCTGACCGCGGCCGTCTCCGCCACCAGGGCCGTCAGTTCGTCGCGATGCTGTGTGCGTACGTCACCCAGCGGGACCGCGTACCGGGTCGTGAGCAGGGCGAAGGGTGCCAGGAACGACATCTTCGCCCACAGCGCCGACGCCTCGTCGTCGAGGACGCGGGTCGTCGGTCCGGCGGCGTCGAGGGCCAGCGCGAGCGTGTCCAGCCGCTTGCGGTCGACTCCTTCGCCGGTCAGGTCGATCTCGGCGAAGGGGCTGCCGTGCTCGATCATGCCGGGCGCGATCCGGGTGGACTCGGCGCGGATGACGGCCGGGGCGACCAGGCCGGGGCGGTAGCGGGCGCGCAGGGTGGCCGGGTGTTCGACGCCGTTGAGGAACGGTACGAGGAGGGCGTCGTCCAGAGCCGTGGGCGGGACGCGGTCGAGGGCGGCGTCCAGGGCGGTGTGCTTGACCGCGACCAGGCAGGCGTCGACCGGTTCGCGCAGGACGGTGTCCGCCTCGACGCGGGCGGTGAAGTCGCCGAACAGTCCGCTGCGGACGCGGATTCCGTCCTGGCGCAGGGTCTCGGCGGTGTCCTCGCCGGCCAGGCAGAGCACGCGGTGTCCGGCGCGCGCCAGCAGTCCCGCGAGCAGGCCGCCGATGCCGCCGGGGCCGAGCACGGCCACGGTGAGTTCGTCGTTCGCCATGATTCATTTGTCCCTTCGTCGGTCGGCCCCGCATCGGTGGCCGCCTCGGAAAGGATCATCGCAGGGACAAGGGAGTTGAGCGAGACTTGTCTCATGTGCCGGAGCATCAAGACACTTCGTCCGCCCGCGTTGCCCGAAGAGGCGACAGAGGAAGAGATCAGGGCCGCGGCCCTGCAGTTCGTACGGAAGGTGTCCGGCTTCCGGGCGCCCGCCGCACACAACCAGGAGGTCTTCGACCAAGCCGTCGACGCGATCGCCGAGGCCACGGCGGAACTGCTGGACGGTCTCCAGATCCGGGGACAGAAGGCGCCTGCGCCCGCCTAGCCGCCATGAGGGGCGGCTACGACGCCTTCGCCGGCCGCCGCATCACATACGCCGCCCCGGCCCCCGCCCCGAACAGCGCCACCACCGACACCCCCGTGGCCAGCCACGTCGTACCGAGCCACCGGCCGCCGTAGTAGCCGAGGGCCACGCTGTAGGTCGCCCAGGTCAGTCCCGCGAGGGCGGACCAGGGCAGGAAGTCGCGGGCGCGGCGGTGGGCGGCGCCCGCGCCGAGGGAGACGACCGAGCGGCCGGCCGGGGCGAACCGGGCGAGGATGACCAGGGGGCCGCCGCCCCGGGCGAGGGCCGCGCCGAGACGTTCCTGCGCGCTGGTCAGCCGGCGGGAGCGGGCGATCGCGCGGTCCAGGCGTTCACCGCCGCGCCAGGCCAGCCGGTAGGCCACCAGGTCGCCGAGGACGGAGGCGGTGGCGGCGCAGAGGACGAGGGCCAGGATGTCGGGGACCTCGTGCGGTACCTGGCCGGTCGCCGAGCCCGCGGCCGCGGCGGTGGCGGCCGTGATCACCAGCACCCCGCTGGGCAGGACCGGCAGGAACACGTCCAGCAGGACCGACAGCGCCACCATGGCGTATATCCATGGGCTGCCGGTCAGCGACCCCATACTCTCGAGCACCGCGTATCTCCCCGTGACTCCCCCGTGGTCCGACCGTGCCGCGACGTCGCGAGGGAGCGGCAAGGGCGGCCGTAACAGCCATACAGCGTACGCCCGTGGTGTGACAGGAGATTCATGGGGGGCGCGTGTGATCGGCACAGTACGTTCACTCACCCGGCGAGCGTCCCGACCGTCCAGACGCCCCGACCGTTCAGCCGTCCCGCCGCCCGAAAGGGGAAGGGCCTTCCCCCGGCCGGCGGGGGAAGGCCCTGTCGTGCGGTGGATCAGGCGGCGACCGGCGTCTGCTCGACCGTCCGCTTGCCTTCGGCCGTGGAGCGCTTGGCGAAGAGCCGGTCCAGGCCGAGGGCGCCGGAGCCGGTGAACACCAGCAGGAAGAACGACCAGCAGAACAGCACGGACAGTTCGCCGCCGTTCTGGATGGGCCAGAGGTTCATCTGCTGGTGCACGTCGAAGTACGCGTACGCCATGGAGCCCGAGGCGATCAGCGCGGCGCCGCGGGTGCCGAGGCCGAGCAGGACGAGGCCGCCCGCGATCAGCTGGATGACGGCCGCGTACCAGCCGGGCCAGGTGCCGGCGTCGATGGTGGCGCCCTTGGTGCCCATGGCTCCGCCGAGGACGCCGAAGAGCGATGCGGCGCCGTGACAGGCGAAGAGCAGGCCGACGACCATGCGGAACAGGCCGAGGGCGTAGGGCTGAGCGGTATTGAGGCGTGCGGACATGGTGGGGGGTGCTCCTTCGGTGCAGTCGGGCCGGTCGGGGACTGACCGGCTGTGGGGGCGGCGGTACCGAACGAGCAACCCACGTTAGGTGGGCCTAATCGATGCTTGCAAGTTCAACATTTGGCCACCGGTTTGCCTCCGTTTCCGGCTCCGTTTCGGCCGCAGTCGCACGTAGAAGGGCTCTGGCCACCGCATCCGCGTCCGAAAGTGTGACCGAATCCACCCCTGGCCGGGCGCCCGCCGCGGTCACCCAGTGCACACCCTCCGTCGGCACCCCGAACGCGAACCGTCTTGGGTGCGCCCGGCCTTGACGGTCCTTCAGGCGGTACGGCCGCTCGGTGACGTCCAGTCCGCCGGTCTCGTAGCCGTCGACGGTGTGCGGCCGGCACTGTCCGGTCTTCAGCAGCCGGGCGAGGAGTTCGTCGGCGGTGCGGCGCAGATCCGGTTCCGGAAGGCGGGCCTCTATGAGGGTCGTCACCCGGACCTCGGAGCCGGGTATCTCGGGCGAGCGCGCCCTCCACGCCCCGTCCTGCTCCCGCACCTCGAGGCCGGGGCCGAGCACCTCCACCACGCCTGCCTCCACCAGCGCGGCCAGCTCCTCGATGCGCCGCCGGGGCGGGCCGATGGACAGGAAGGCGTTGAGCGGGGTGTACCAGCGGTCCAGGTGCTCGCGGCGGGAGACGCCGGTGAGGCCGCCGTGGTCGACGATCAGCCTCAGTTCGTTGCGCAGGTCGCGCAGGACGTCCAGGGCCGCCTTGAGCGGGCCGTCCACATTGCCGAGGGCGGCCTGCGCCGCGTCCTCGCGCAGATACGCCAGCAGCCACTGCCGCCACTGCCCGGGATCCGCGAACTCCCTTTCCGTATACGGCCGGGAGATCCGGTCCCAGCTCCAGCGCTTGGCCGCCGGGACGCCGAACTCGTCGAGCACGTCCGCCTCTTGGGGGTCGCGGTGGGGCACGGCGAGGAAGCGGTCGGTGAACTCCGGGCGCGGTACGAGCGCCGTGTAGTAGACCGTCTCGACCTCTTTGGCCACCAATGGCCAGATCTCGGCGAGGAAGTCCGGCGCCTCGCCCGAGTCCGCGCGCTTGCGGAAGCCCGCGATCACCTCCGGGGTGAGCACGAACGGGGTGTGACGCCCGTAGGGGCCCTTCGCGTTGTCGCCGCGCGCCTGGTAGGGGATGCCGCGCCGGGAGCCGGCGTACAGGCGGGGTTCGCGGCCGGAGGGGACGTAGCGCAGGCCGCGCCGGCCCGGCACGAAGCGGCCGCCGCGGCCGGTCGTCAACAGGGCCGTGTGGTCGAAGAAGTTGAGGCCCAGGCCGCGCAACAGGACCGGTTCGCCGGGGGAGACGGGGGAGAGGTCGAGGTCGGCCGGGTTGGCGGGCGGGTAGTGGAGCAGGCCGTTGCGGTCGGCGTAGGCCGCCAGGTGGCGCCCGGTCGTGTCCGCGGCCGTCGGGAGGTGGCCCTGGGCCAGGACGACGGCGGACAGGCCGGGCAGGGTGCGGCCGTCGTCGAGGGTGAGGGTCTGGCGGCCGTCGGGGGTGTCGTCCAGGCGGGTGGCCCGGGCCCGGTGCGTCACGACGTGGACGGCGGGCGGGGCCTCCCGCACCACCTTCGCGAACACCCACTCCAGGTAGCGGCCGTAGTCGGCGCGGGTCGGGTACTCGTCCGCGCCCAGTGCGCCGGCGGCCCACTCGTGCAGGCTGGGGCCCTCCCGCACGGGGCCCGAGCAGTCCACGCTGTCGTCGGTGAACAGGGTCACCTGGCAGGCCACGGTGTTCATCAGCAGCTCGGGGGACTGGGCGGCGCGCCACACGCTGCCGGCGCCGGGCGGTGCGGGGTCGATCACGTGGACGGTCAGCCGCACGCCCGGCGGCAGGAGTTCGGGCACGGAGGCGCACAGGCGTTCCAGGACGCTGGTGCCGCGCGGTCCTGCGCCGACCACGGCCAAGGAGACGGGCAGCTGTTCCGCGGTCGGTGCAGACAAAAGGGTGACTCCCGGGCGTGGGGGGCGCTTGGCAGCAAACCACCCGCTGGAAGCGGACGGTCCGCCTCATCATGCCGTCGCCGGTCACGGAAGCCAACGCGAGTCTCAGACACCCCGTTTGTCACGGATGGGGTGATGGGAGGGGACTCCTCCCTTCACTCACGGGGTGGTCAGGGCGGACTCCTCCACGGTCTTCAGTGAGCCGTTCGCCTGCGCCTGCTCCAGCCGCAGCCGGGCCGAACGCCCCCGCAGGGTCAGCGTCATGAGCTGGTTGCCGAACCAGGGCCCGCCCGTCTTGCGCCACTTGACCGGCGGCGCAGCACAACGCCCGTGCCGGGCGAAGCGGCGGCCAAGAGCCCGGGCCGCCGCGCTCCAGCCGAAGCGGAAGCCGAGCCGTATCGACAGCGGGATGGAGTTGTGGACGGGGGAGCAGGTCAGCTGCAGCACCCGGGCGTCCGGCGCGCCGGAGGGCCAGGTCGGCTCGGCCACGTAGGCGTGATGCACGTCTCCCGACAGCACGAGCACCGTCGCCGGCGCCCCGTCCCCCGAGCCGACCTCGGCGATCAGCTCGGTCAGCGCGGTGAAGGAGGCCGGAAAGGCCGCCCAGTGCTCCAGGTCCGCCCGCCGCCGCAGGTCCTCCCCGAAGCGCGCCCAGCGCGCCCCGCGGTCGCCCCGGCACAGCGCGGCGTTCCACGACTCGGCGTCGTGCACCAGGTGCGGCAGCAGCCAGGGCAGCGAGGTGCCGACGAGGAGGTGGTCGTAGGACCCGGGCCCCTCCAGCGCCTGTGCGCGCAGCCACTCGGCCTCTCCCGGGTCGAGCATCGCGCGGTGCTCCTCGTCGAGGACGCGGGCCGCCCTGGTGTCCACCATCAGCAGGCGTACGCGGCCGAAGTCGCGCCGATAGCTCCAGCGCACGGCGGCGGGATCGGCGTCGGCCTTGCAGGCGAAGGCGCGCAACTCGTTGGTTCCGTCGGGGAGTTGGCGTACGGCGGCGTAGAGCGGGTCGGCGGCCAGCTCGTCCGGCGAGAGGTTGCCGAGGTGCTGGTGCACCCAGTACGACATCAGGCCGCTCAGCAGCCGCTCGCGCCACCACGGGGTGGCGCGCATGTCGGCGAGCCAGGCGGCGGAGGTGTTCCAGTCGTCGATGACGTCGTGGTCGTCGAAGATCATGCAGCTCGGCACGGTGGACAGCAGCCAGCGCACCTCGGGGTCCAGCCACGATTCGTAGTAGAGGCGGGTGTACTCCTCGTAGTCCGCGACCTCGTTGCCCGGCGGGTCGCTCAGGTCGCGGCGGGCGGCCAGCCAGCGCCGGGTTGCCTCGGAGGTCTCGTCGGCGTAGACCTGGTCGCCCAGCAGGAGCAGGACGTCGGGGCGTTCGGCCTGCGGGTGGGCGGCGATCCGGGCGGCGAGCGTGTCCAGGGCGTCCGGGCCGACCGGGTCGTGCTCGTCGGCGGCCGGGGCGGCCCAGCGGCAGGAGCCGAAGGTGACGCGGACCTCGGCGCCGTCGGCCCGGGTGCGGATGACGGAGGGCGGGAAGCGGGAGTCGGGCAACGGCCACACGCGCGTGCCGTCGAGATGGACCTCGTAGGCCGTCTCCGTCCCCGGAGTCAGTCCGGCGAGCGGCACCAGCGCGTAGTGGTGCCCGGCGACCTGGAAGGTGCGGGCCTCCCCGCGGGTGCCGTCCGCGCAGCGCACCTCGGCGGTGCTGGGACGGCTCGCCTCGACCCACACGGTCGCGGTCGAGCCGTCGGCATACCTCAGCAGCGGACCCAGGCGCAGTTCGGCCACGTCATGCCCTCCTCCGTCGCCCCGTACGGTACGGAACGACGGAGGTGAGCGGGGAGGTTCCTTGCGTAACGATCAGCGCAGGGCGATCAGCAGTTGGCGAGGTAGCTGGTGAGCGCGGACTTCTCGGCCGAGTCGACGGAGAGGTCGTAGTAGTACTTCACCTGGACCCAGGCGCGGACGTAGGTGCACACGTACGCGGACCGGGACGGAACCCAGGTGGAGGGGTCCTGGTCGCCCTTGGACTGGTTCACGTTGTCCGTGACGGCCAGCAGCTGCGGGCGGGTGATGTCGTTGGCGAAGCCCTGGCGCTCGGAGGTGGTCCACGCGCTGGCGCCGGAGTCCCAGGCCTCGGCCAGCGGCACGAGGTGGTCGATGTCGAGGTCGGACGCGGCGGTCCAGGTCGCACCGTCGTAAGGGGAGTACCAGCTGCCGCTGGTGGCGGTGCAGGCGGAGTTGGTCACGACGTTCGTACCGTCCCGCTTGAGGATGTACTCGCGGGTGTTGCAGGTGCCGCTGATGGTGATCCAGGTCGGGAACAGGTCGCGGTCGTAGCCGGTGCGGTTCTCGGTGGCCACGGTGAGCGAGGCGAGGTAGGTGCGGGCGGTGGCGGCGCTGACCGGGGTGGGGAGCGCGGCGGAGGCGGTCGGACCGTTGAAGAGTCCGACGGAGGCTATGAGTCCGGTAAGAGCCGCGAGTATGCTGAGCCGTCGACGCGCGTAGAACTTCGGCATGCGAACTCCCTTGGGGTGTGGGGGCGTTGGGGTGCGAGCGATGGAATGCTCGCGGCGCCGTATTGCCGGGAGGTGAGTGTCCGGTAAGAAGTTAGTGACGCGTTCATGACACGACAAGGTTCACGGTCGAACTTTCTCCCGCGCACGGGTCACGTACGATGGACGGCGCAGAAGGGGAGTAGCTCTTCGCCGGACCGTCGACATACTGCTCAGCCAGCCTGAGCCGGCGCCCGGAGGCGGGTCCCTCGAGGACCTCGCCAGCGAGACCTTCGGCAAGCAGTGCACGCCCGTGCCCCCTGGCGCGGGCGCCGAGTGTGCTGCCATGCCGAGGTGTCCGCACACGCAAGTCGCACTCTCGGTGGGGCAGCCCGACCGATTGAGGAACCTTGATCAGCATCACCGTCACGGCGCTCGTCTTCGGCGTCGTCTTCCTGGCCGAACTGCCGGACAAGACCGCGCTCGCCGGGCTCGTGCTGGGCACCCGCTACCGCGCCTCGTACGTCTTCGCCGGCGTCGCCGCCGCGTTCGCGCTGCATGTCGCCCTCGCCGTCGCGGCCGGCAGCGTGCTCACACTGCTGCCGCAGCAGATCGTGCACGCGCTGACGGGCGTGCTGTTCCTGGGCGGCGCGGCCGTGCTGCTGATGAAGAAGGGCGAGGGCGAGGAGGAGATCCGCAAGCCCGACAACCAGTCCTTCTGGAAGGTCGCCGGCGCCGGATTCATGCTCATCCTGGTCGCCGAGTTCGGTGACCTGACCCAGATCATGACGGCGAACCTCGCGGCCCGCTACGACGACCCGCTCTCCGTCGGGCTCGGTGCGGTGCTGGCGCTGTGGGCGGTGGCCGGGCTCGGCATCGTCGGCGGGAAGGCGCTGATGAAGCGGGTGCCGCTGGCTCTCATCACGAAGATCGCGGCACTGCTGATGCTGGCGCTCGGCGGGTGGAGCCTCTGGGAGGCCCTGGCCGGCTGAGCTGAACGGCCGGTGAACTGTTGCCCAAGGCGGTGGCGGATGCGGCCCCTGTTTTGTACCGTGGAGGAACAAAGTGGCTCCCGCCCGTTTTCCCTGACCGGCGGGCGGGGCCGCCTTGTCCCTCCGGGCGCCACCCGTACGCCCGCCCCTCGGGCTCTTCCCGAGCCTCTCGCGCCTTGGAGCTGCCGATGACGGTCACCACCGTGCCCACCGTCCTCACCGCCCGCGCCCTCCTGCTGGACATGGACGGCACCCTCGTGAACTCCGACGCCGCGGTCGAGCGCATCTGGCGGCGCTGGGCCGAGCGGCACGGGCTGGACGCGGCGGAGGTCATGAAGGTGGTGCACGGGCGGCAGGGGTATGCGTCCATGGCCCTGCTGCTGCCCGACCGGCCGATGGAGCACAATCTGGCCGACAACGCCCGGATGCTCGCCGAGGAGACCGCCGACACGGACGGCGTCGTCGCCATCCCCGGGGCGCCGGAGTTCCTCGCGTCTCTGCGGGGGCTGCCGCATGCGCTCGTGACGTCGGCGGACGTGGCTTTGTCCACGGCGCGGATGGCGGCCGCCGGGCTGGAACTGCCCCAGGTGCGCATCACCGCGGAGAGCGTCGGCGCGAGCAAGCCGGATCCCGAGGGCTTCCTCAAGGGCGCGGCGGAACTGGGCGTCGACCCCGAGGACTGCATCGTGTTCGAGGACTCCGCGGCCGGGATCCAGGCAGGGCGGGCCGCAGGGATGCGGGTCGTCGGGGTCGGGGCACGGGCCGACTTCCACGAGCCGGACGTGGTGGTGCGGGACCTGACCCGGATCCGGGTGGAGGCTGCCCCGGACGGGCGGATCCGGCTCTACGTACGGTGAGCAAGACCAGTCCGTCCGGGGCGGCAGCCCCCGGCACGTCACGGTTCGGTCGTCTCCGACTCCAGGCGTGAGCGTGTCTTCAGGCCGTACACCCCGAGCTCGTCGTCCGTGATCCCCCGTGCCCACTGATACCGGCTGACCGCGTCCTCGACACCCTCGTTGTAGTGGCCGCTGGCCTTGCGCGTGTACAGGCCGAGCTGGGTCAGGCGCAGTTCGAGTTCGGTGACCTCGGGGCCGTTCGAGCCGCGGCTCAGGACCGGGGGCGCGGTCTGGCGGCTGTTGTCGGAACCCGACGAGATCGTGCCGGTCGCCGTGGCCGTCGGCGGGGTCGCCGTCGGCCCGGCCGAGCGGGACGGGCTCGGCGAGGCGCTCGTGAGCGACGGCGACGGCGACGGCGAGAGCGACGGGCTCGCGCTGACCACCGGCGCCGGCGGCGCGGGCCGTAGGGAGGTGGCGCCGGCGGACGGCGACCCGGACGCCTCGCTCGGCGACGCGTCCGGCACGCTCGCCCGCACGTCGTCCGGCAGCGCGGTCTCCCGCGTGGGCTTCTGGTAGGAGAACAGTCCGCTCGCCAGCCCGGCCGCCGCCATCACCGCCGCGAAGGCCCCGCCGACGCCCAGCAGCACGGTGCGGCGTCTGCGGCGCGACCGGTACGCCGCGTCGTCCCCGGCGTCCCCGGCGTCCTCGTCGCCCTCTTCGTGGGCGCCCTCGAACAGTCTCAGGTCGTCGCTGCTCGGCACCTCGGCGCTCACCGGCCGCAACGGCATCGTCGCCTCGACCGCGGGCACCGGAGGCGGCACCGGATGCGCGCTCCCGTCGGCCTCCAGCTCGACGTAGGGCCGTATGCGCAGCGGATCGAAGTCCTCCGCCGCGGCCTGCTCGGCCGTGCGGGCATCGCGCAGGGCGTCGGACGCCCGCTGTGTGCAGCCGCAGGACGGGGTGTTGTCCGCCCCTCTGGGCGCACCACACTCCGGGCAAAGGTGACCTTTCGGGTCTGTCACGCGTTCGTCCCTCCCTTCACGCTCCCCTCGCGAACTCCAGACTTTATCCAGATCATCTCCGCCCCGTGGCTGGTGGCCCCCGGAATATCGGCTTCCAACAGGACTCAACAGGCCATAACCGGTCACACCGATCACCATGGACTCACCATGAACGTGTAACCAGAGCCGCTGGAGGTCTTCATGGCCGCGGATGCGCACGGTAGGACGGGGAATGTGCGAGACGCGCAGTCGCCCGCGGGGCCCCCGAAGCAGGGCGGCGCCGCCGACGAGCACGTGTCCGGGAACGTCCTCGTCTCGATCGGCGCCCTGCTCCTGGGGCTGCTGCTCGCCGCCCTCGACCAGACCATCGTGTCGACCGCGCTGCCCACCATCGTCAGCGACCTCGGCGGTCTGGAGCACCTGTCCTGGGTGGTCACCGCCTATCTGCTGGCCTCGACCGCCGCGACCCCGCTGTGGGGCAAGCTCGGCGACCAGTACGGACGCAAGCGGCTGTTCCAGCTCGCGATCGTGATTTTCCTCATCGGCTCGGCGCTGTGCGGAATGGCGCAGAACATGCCCCAGTTGATCGCCTTCCGGGCGGTCCAGGGCCTGGGCGGCGGCGGGTTGATCGTGCTGTCGATGGCGATCGTCGGCGATGTCGTCTCGCCGCGTGAACGCGGGCGCTACCAGGGGCTGTTCGGGGCCGTCTTCGGTGCGACGAGCGTCCTGGGGCCGCTGCTCGGCGGGCTGTTCACCCAACACCTCAGCTGGCGCTGGGTGTTCTACGTCAACCTGCCCGTCGGCGTCGTCGCGCTCGCCGTGATCGCGACCGCCCTGCACATCCCGCGCAAGGCGGCCCACCATGTCATCGACTACCTCGGCACGTTCCTCATCGCCTCGGTCGCCACCTGTCTGATCCTGGTCGCCTCCCTCGGCGGCACGACCTGGGGCTGGGGCTCCACGCAGATCGTCGGGCTGATCGTCCTCGGCGTCGGACTGACCGTCGCGTTCGTGGCCGTGGAGCGCCGGGCCGCCGAACCCGTCCTGCCGCTCAAGCTGTTCCGCATCCGCACCTTCACCCTCTCCGCAATCATCAGCTTCATCGTCGGCTTCGCCATGTTCGGCGCGATGACCTATCTGCCGACCTTCCTCCAGGTCGTCCAGGGCGTGACGCCCACCATGTCCGGCGTGCACATGCTGCCGATGGTGTTCGGCATGCTGCTGTCGTCCACCGGGTCGGGGCAGATCGTCAGCCGCACGGGGCGCTGGAAGGTCTTCCCGATCGCGGGCACCGGGATCACCGCCCTCGGGCTGCTCTTCCTCCACCAGCTCGACGAGAACAGCTCCACGGCCGAGATGAGCACCTACTTCTTCGTCTTCGGCCTCGGCCTCGGCCTGGTCATGCAGGTGCTGGTGCTCATCGTGCAGAACGCGGTCGCCTACGAGGACCTCGGCGTCGCCACCTCCGGCGCGACCTTCTTCCGCTCCATCGGCGCCTCGTTCGGCGTCGCGATCTTCGGCACGGTCTTCGCCAGCCGCCTCGGCGACAAGCTCACCGACGCCTTCCGGGGCGCCCGGCTGCCCGCCGGCCTCTCGGCGGACTCGCTCAAGGCCGACCCGCGCGGCATCGGCTCACTGCCGCCCGCCCTGCGCGCGCCGGCCCTGCACGCCTACTCGGCGGCCATCACCGACGTCTTCCTCTACGCCGCCCCCGTCGCCCTCCTCGGCTTCGTCCTGGCCTGGTTCCTCAAGGAGGACAAGCTGCGCGGCTCCGTCACCGCGCCCGACGTCACGGAGACGCTCGCCAGCAATCCGGTCCAGCGGTCCTCCTACGACGAGGTGTGCCGCGCCCTGTCCCTGCTCGGCACCCGCGAGGGCCGGCGCGAGGTCTACCGGACGATCACCGAGCGGGCGGGCTACGACCTGCTGCCGGCGGCGAGCTGGCTGCTGCTGCGCATCAAGAAGTACGGCTCCGTCGAACCCGGCGTGCTCGCCGAGCGCAGCTCCGTGCCGCTGACCGTCGTCATGGAAGCCGCCCGCCAGGTCGAGGAACGCCGCCTCGCCACCCGCGAGGGCCTCGACCTCTCGCTGACCGACTCCGGACGCGAGGTCGCCGAACGGCTCGCGATGGCCCGCGAGGAGTCCCTCGCCGACCTGCTCGGCGACTGGTGGGGTCCGGACCGCCCGACCGACCTGGCCCAGCTGGTCCACGAACTCAACGACGAACTGTGCGGCTCGGACCGCGAGCAGCCCCACAACGGGGCGTCTCTTACGGGGCGTTCGCCCACGGGGGCGCACTAGGTGCTGCTGGGCGCCGTGACCGGGAGCGATGCCGCAGGCGGCGCGGGGCCCGAGGACCCGGGCTGCCTGCCCGCCGGGACGATGTGTCAGATGACGGCGAGCCGGTCCACCAGCAGCTCCACCCTCCACTCGGCGTCCCCCGGCGGCAGCCGTCCCGCCCGGGTCAGGGTGGCCAGGCCGTGCAGGGCCGCCCAGAACGTCTCGGTGAACAGACCTGGGTGGATGCCGTCCCCGGCGACCTCGGCGAGGCACTCGAGCAGGGCGGCGAAGGCGTCCTTCAAAGGCTCCGGGGTGTCCTCCTGCGCGTACGCCAGGCCGCCGTCGAGCTGGAACAAGGCGTCGTAGACCGCCGGGTTGCGTGCGGCGAAGTCGAGGTAGGCGCGGGCCAGGGCGGTGACCCGGGCGCGCGGGCCGTCCGCGGCGGAGGTCGCGGCCCGCACCGCCGCGGCCATCTCGGTGGCGCCCTCGAGGGCGACGGCGCCGATGATCTCGCGCTTGCCGCGGAAGTGGCTGTAAAGGACGGGCTGGCTGTACTCGATGCGCTCGGCGAGCCGGCGGGTGGTGACCGCGTCCCAGCCCTGCTGCTCGGCGAGTTCGCGGGCCGTGGCCACGATGAGGCGTTCGCGCTCCGCCCGTTCGCGCTGCTTGCGTTCCTGTACCGACATGAATCGATCCTAGCACCGCTAGACAATCGAGCGGCAGTAGTACTAGCGTTGCCTCATCGGCTAGCAGCGCTAGATCCCAGGGGGTCGTCATGCTCAACGCACTCGAGATCGTCACCACCGTGGTCGTCGGCCTGATGGTGGGGGTGGAGTTCTCCGTCGCCTTCGTCATGAACCCGATCCTCAACGCACTCCCCGAGGACAGCGGCCAGCTCGGCCATGCCCACGGGGGCCGGATGCTCGGCGCCGTGATGCCGTTCTGGTACATCGGCTCGCTCGTCCTGAGCGCGGTCTGGGCCGTCGCCGGATGGCACCACGACGGCGCCGGCCTGGTCGTCGTCGCCGGCGCGCTGCTGATCCTCAGCGTGGTCATGTCGATTCTGCTGCTCGTCCCGATCAACAACCGGAACAAGACGTGGACCCCCGAGAACCGGCCCGCCGACTGGAAGCAGCAGCTGAATCGCTGGAACCGCTTCCACTACGTCCGCGTGGCCGTCATCGTCGCCGCCTTCGCCCTGCTGGTCGCCGCCCTCGCCTGAGCCCGCGGGCCGGCACCGCGCCCGTGACGCACCAGCCCCACCTCGCCGCCGGCGTCCGGCGGCGCAGTGGGCGTTGGAAGGCCGCTTGCCGTCAGTTGTCCGTGCGGAACCAGTGGCCGGCGTACTTGTCGTCGTTGTGCGGCCCGCATGAGGGGCGTGGCGCCGCCCTTGCCGCTCATCTGCTCGTACTGCGCGAACATCCGGGTCGGTTCGGCCGTCGTGGCGTTCGGGAGCCGTACGCCCGCCGATCCGGCAGGCTCGCCCTCGTGGCGTGCGATCAGCAACTGGCCCGTCGGCGGGGCGCGTTCGGCGCCGTGCGGGCCGCGATCTCCCGCTCCGGCTCGGCCGGGTCGGTCCGGTGCCCCTCGTGCAGGAGGCAGTAGCGGTCGCTGGCCTCCGTGTAGTGCGCCCGCCAAAGGGCCGCGGCGACGGGGGAGTCGAAGGGGGGGCGCGCAACCGAATACGGGACACGCCGGCCCACCGGATTCCGCAGACTGGGCGTCATGAACCGCACCGACCGCCTCTACGCCCTGGTGGAGGAGCTGCGCGCCGCCGCGCCGAGCCCGCGCAGCGCCCGTACGCTCGCCCGGCGCTTCGAGGTCAGCGTCCGCACCGTCGAGCGGGACCTGGCGGCGCTGCAGCAGTCCGGCGTCCCGGTGTACGCCCAGCCCGGCCGCACCGGCGGCTACGTCCTGGACCGGCGGCGCACGCTGCCGCCGCTGACCATCACCCCGGCCGAGGCGACCGCCCTCGCGGTCGGGCTGCACGCGCTCGCGGGCACGCCGTTCGCGGCGGACGCCCGCAGCGCCCTGCACAAGGTGCTCGCGGTGATGCCGGAGCGGGAGCGGGCGGCGGCCGCCGAGATGACCGGCCGGGTGCAGCTGCTCGTCCCGGCGGCCGCCCCGGCGCGCTCCGCCGCCCCCGTCGTACCGGAGCCGCTGCGCGAGGCGCTGACCGCCGGGCGGGTGCTGCGGCTGCGGTACGTGGACGCGGCCGGCACCGTCACCGGCCGCGACGTCGAACCGGTCGGCTTCCTCGGCGGCGACGAGCACTGGTACCTGGCCGCCTGGTGCCGGATGCGCGAGGCGCCGCGCGGCTTCCGCGTCGACCGGATACAGGCGGTCCAGGCCCTCGACGAGCGGATCCCGGAGCGGCATGTGGATCTCGCGGAACTCGACACGCTGGGCTCCGACCTGGTGCCGCTGGCCGAGTTCGGAATGTGACGGCAATCACCGACAGGAGGGTGTCGCGCAGGCCGCCGAGTCTGGTGTCCGACCTCGACGGACGCGCCACGAAAGGCCAGTGCTATGTCACATACCGCTTCCGACATCCTCACCCCGGCGACCGGCCTCGCCCTCTTCGACCGCTGGACCGCCCTCTGGAACGGCGACTTCAGCGACCCCGACGGCTTCCTCGCCCCCGACTTCCGCATCCGTTTCGCCGGCAACCCCGAGGGCTCGGACACCGACTCCCTGCACGGCCCCTCGGGCATCGTCGACCTGATCGCCCGGCACCGTGCCGAGAGCCCCGGACGCCGGTACGCCGCCGAGGGCACCCCGCTGGTCGACCCCGTGCTCGGCCGGGTCGCCTGCTGCTGGTACGTGACGCGCGAGGACGGCACGCAGAAGAGCGGCATCGACCTGTTCGAGGTAGTCCGGGGGCGCATCGCGACCGTGTGGTCGGTGACCGGCCTGCGCCGCTTCGCGCCCTGAGCGCACCGAAGGACGGCCGAAACACTGCCGAAGGGCGACAGTTGACCGTTTGAGGGGTGCCCTCCGGGCAACCCGGTCGGGGAACCGGCCCGTTGGGCCGACCCACCGGAAGGCACCCATGTCCACAGGCATGATCATCGCTCTGATCGTGATCGTGGCGGCCGTGGTCGTTGTCGCGGCCGCCCTGACCCTGAACGCCCGCGGTCCGCACGGCGGCCGGGACCTGAAGCGGCGCTTCGGTCCCGAGTACGACCGGACGCTGGCCCGGCACGACGGGGACGCCAAGGCCGCCGAACGCGAGCTCACCGAACGGGTGGAGCGGCACGGATCGCTGCGCGAGCAGCCGCTGGAGCCCGGCCGGCGCGAGCAGTTCGAGGCTCGCTGGACGGCCGCGCAGGAGCGGTTCGTCGACGCGCCGCGGGAGGCGGTCGCCGAGGCGGACCGGCTGCTCTCGGAGGTCGCGGCCGACCGTGGCTTCCCCGACGGCGGCCAGTACGAGGAGCAGCTCGCCGCGCTCTCCGTCCACCACGCCGGCCATGTCCACGGCTACCGGCATGTGCACCGGGTCGCCCGCGTGGGCGCGGGCGGGCAGGACGGCGACCGGGCCGACACCGAGGAGATGCGCGAGGCGATGGTCGAGGCCCGGGCCCTGTTCGAGGACCTGATGAGCCCGACCCGCGAGGACTCCAAGAAGCCCGCCAAGCCCGAGCAGCACACCCGCACCAACGGCCGCACGCGCCTGCCGTGGGCCTTCAACCGGCACCAGGCGAAGGGGAGTTGAGCGACATGACGGACGCCAAGGCCGGCCCCGGCGTCGGCGCCGAAGGCAGCGAGGCCGACGACAGGACGAAGCCGCACACGGTGGCGCCCACCCCGCCGAAGGCGACCGGGAGCGAGCCCGCGGGCCCGCGAGGCACTTCGCCGACCCCGCCGAAGGCGACCGGGGCGGCGGACCGCGAGGGCACGGAGCCCGGCCCCGACAGCACTGCCGGCCCCGCCAGCACCTCCGGCACCGAAGGCACCGGACAGCGCACCGGCACCACCACCCCCACCGCCCGCCTGCTTCCCCACGACGAGTGCGACAAGCTCGAACTCCGCCTCCGCCAGGCCGTCTCCGGGTTCGTCGACGGGCCCCGGGACGCCGTCGAGGAGGCCGACCACGTGGTCGAGGAGATCGCCGGGCGGTTCACCGAGGCCCTGACCCGGCGCCGCCGCACCCTGCGCATGTCCTGGCAGGAGGGCGAGCGGACCGGGGAGCCTGCCACGCACCCCGACACCGAGCAGCTCCGGCTGGCCCTGCGGGACTACCGCGCGCTGGCCGAGCGGCTACTGCACAGCTGAGTCCGCCCCGTCGACCGCCGTCCGACGCTCCCGCCACTCCCGTACGACCGCCTCCACGTCGTACGGCTTCATCCCGAGCGGGGGGCCGGGCGGCGGCTTGAACATCATGTCGCGGATCTTGACGTTGACGTCCGTGATGATCTTCCGGGCGAGCCGCTCCGAGGGCGCCGCGTACGCCGCCGTGAGCGCGTCCTCGGCCTCCTTGCGCAGGGCGAGGGTCGGTGGCAGCACCGAGAGGCCCTCGCGGGCCATCTTCTGCTTGATCCACCACAGTTCGTCGTACGAGGTGTCGGTGCCGGCGGGCAACGGCCTGCCCGCGCCCGGCAGTTGGGCGAAGTCGCCGCGCCGCTCGGCGTCACGGATCTGTTTGTCGACCCAGGACTCGAACGGCACGCCCGGTGGCTTTCGCTCGGTCATGACTCCATTGTGCCGGACGCGGTATGGCCGGGCGATTTATCATGCGGCGGCTGTGTAATGACACTTCAAGAGGAGCGCACGTGCTCGAACTGACCATGGCCACCGTCTCCGGGGCGGAAGAGGGGGCCACGGCCGGCATGCAGATGGCCGACGCGCCCAGTGAGCCCGGCGCCGTGCTGCGGGTGGGCCGGGACAAGTCGGTGTGCCGTCTGGCCACGCCCGACGACTGGCTGTTCATCTCGCGGGTCCACCTGGAGTTCCTGTGCGGCCCGGAGGGGACCTGGCAGGTGACCTGGCTGCGCGGCTCGCAGGCCGACCCGTCCTCCGAGGTCCGGCTGATCGTCGGGGAGTACGCACAGACGCTCGTCTACGGCGGGACCGTGGCGCTGCCCAGGGGCGGCAACGGCGAGATCGTCGTCCGGGACCGCACCGCCCCGCGCAGCGTCAACGTCGGCTTCTACCACGAGTTCTGAACCGGAGGGTCAAGGAGACGGGAGCGGGGGTCACCCGAGGACGCGGGCCAGTGCGAAGCCGTCGTAGCCCTTGCTGCCCACCGTCTGGACCGCCGTGCCGCTCAACCTCGGGTGGGAGCCGATCAGTTCGATCGCGGCGCGGCTGCCCAGGATGTCCGGGTCGGTGCTGTGCGCGTCGGCGACCCGGCCGCTGCGTACCACGTTGTCCACGACGATCAGGCTGCCGGCGCTGGTGAGCCTGAGGGCCCACTCCACGTAGTGCGGGTTGTTGACCTTGTCGGCGTCGATGAAGACCAGGTCGAAGGGGGCCGGGTTCTCGTCGGCCAGCTTGGGCAGCGACTCCAGGGCGGGGCCCACCCGCACGTCGACGATCCGGTCCAGGCCCGCGCGCGCGATGTTGCGGGTGGCGACCTCGGCGTGCTTGGCGCTGTACTCGAGCGAGATCAGCCTGCCGTCCTCGGGCAGGGCGCGGGCCAGCCAGATGGTGCTGTAGCCGCCGAGGGTGCCGATCTCCAGGATGGTGCGGGCGCCCTGGATCTCGGCGAGGAGCTGCAGGAACTTGCCCTGGGGCGGGGTGACCGCGATGGAGGGGA
This sequence comes from Streptomyces sp. NPDC047043, assembly GCF_040644055.1. Classification (NCBI taxonomy): domain Bacteria; kingdom Bacillati; phylum Actinomycetota; class Actinomycetes; order Kitasatosporales; family Streptomycetaceae; genus Streptomyces; species Streptomyces sp. NPDC047043. The sequence continues at coordinate 79,389 of NZ_JBEYVO010000009.1, read as the reverse complement.
GTCCGGCCGCGTCGCTGTCGCGCAAGGCCGCGTCCAGGACGGCGTCGTCCGGCGAGAGGTGGGTGGTGAAGTAGTCGTCCACGTCGTGCCAGAGCTGCGACTCGCTCATGCACCTGCGCCTTTCATATGGTTAACGCTGCTAACTAGTTGGCCTAACGAACGTGGGCGTCTGCTGGTTCCGGGCGCGTGAGCGCCGTACGGCGAAGACGGTCGCCGCGGTGACGGCCAGGGCCAGTGTGCCCACGACCGTCAGCAGCCACGCCGGGACGCCGGCCACCGTGCGCAGATGGTCCTCGTAGATCACCTGTTGGAACGGGGTGTCCTCGGGTGCCGGGCGCAGGACGTGGTCGCCGGAGATCGAGGCGGGGTTCGGGAACTCCTGGCCGATCGCGGTGAGGTACGGGGTGCCCTTGGCCAGTTCGGCGAGCGGGCCCGCGGGGGTGGTGACGCGTCCGGCGAAGGTGGTGCGGGGGCGGTCGCCGCCGATCGCGGTGCGGGTCTCCATGCGGTGGTCGGCGAGGACGTACAGGCCGAGGGACTGCGGGGTGCGGGCGAGGCGGGACAGGCGCATCGGGTAGATGGGCTGGCCGGCCGCGAAGGTCAGGTGCAGGGGGTCGAGGGTGCCGCTCAGTGCGGTGGACGCGGTGGCGGGGGTCAGGCGGACGGCGACGTACTCCCAGCGGCGGTCCACGTACGGCTGGAGGGCGTCGGTCAGGCGGGGCGGCATGACGAAGCCGTTGGTGTCGAGCCAGCCGTTCAGGGCGGCGGGGTCGGTGGCCGTCAGACGGGCCACGTCGAAGGGGCCGAGCTGCTGGCGGCCGACCACGCCCACGTGCGGTGCGGCGGCGCCCGGCGGCGGTGCGCCGGCGCTGGTGTCGTCGCCGGTGACGAGGGGCCAGTCGCCGTCCTGCGGCCAGAAGTGGTAGCGGTCGCGGCGCACGGGGGCGGTGGCGTTCCTGAGCTGGGTGAACAGCTCGGGGTCGCCGAGCTCGACGGTCGCGCGGTGCGGAACGGGCATGATCCATGCGGCCTTCTGGGCATCCCCGTCCACTGTCAGGCTCATCACGATCTGTTCCTGGCGGCCGTCCCAGCGGACCACGGACTCCTCACGGCCGACGGCCACGCGCTGCTGGGCCCCCGGGATCATCGCCCCGCAGCCGCACGCGTACGCGGGCGCGATCAGGGAGCCCAGCTGCACCGCGAGCAGCGCGCCGACGACCGTCAGTACGCGCACCCGCGCACATTTCCGCAGGAACCAGCCCATTCCCCGAAGCCTCCCGGATGCCGTGGACAGGGCTTCAGACGGTACGGGGGAGGGACCGGTTCCAGGGCGTGTTTGAGACGCTGCGGTGGGTGGGGGAGGGGCGACTGCGCCGTCGCCGGCCGGGACGACGACCGCTCCTCCACGAACGAGGCGCTGCCCCTCCGTCCGCCGCGACGGTGGCGGGCGGACGACGGCCGTGGCCCACTGCCGCCGCTGCCTCGGGCGGCCGGCCGCCGGGCTCAAGGCCGTCAGGGAGTCGGCGGTGCTCGACGCGCCGCCGGCACTGTGCGGCCTTGGCCTCATCCGTCGGCCCGCGGCCGTCGTCGGCCGGGATGGCCGCTCCTCCACGAACGAGGCGCTGCCCCTTCGTCCGCCGCGACGGTGGCGGGCGGACGACGGCCGTAGCCCACTGCCGCCGCTGCCTCGGGCGGCCGGCCGCCGGGCTCAAGGCCGTCAGGGAGTCGGCGGTGCTCGACGCGCCGCCGGCGCTGTGCGGCCTTGGCCTCATCCGTCGGCCCGCGGCCGTCGCCGGCCGGGACGGCCGCTCCTCCGCGAACGAGGCGCTGCCCCTTCGTCCGCCGCGGCGGTGGCGGGCGGACGACGGCCGTGGCCCGCTGCCGCCGCTGCCTCGGGCGGCCGGCTGCCGGGCTCGAGGCCGTCAGGGAGTCGGCGGTGCTCGACGCGCCGCCGGCACTGTGCGGCCCTGGCCTCATCCGCCGGCCCGCGGCCCGGGGCTACCGCTCCACGGCCGGCGCCGACCCGGGCAGGGGCTTGCCCGCCGACTCGGTCATGAACCAGACCGCCACCCCGCCGATGATCGCGGCCGCCATCATGTAGTACGCGGGCATCATCATGTTGCCGGTGGCTCCGATCAGGGCCGTCACGACCAGGGGGGTCGTGCCGCCGAACAGGGAGACCGAGACGTTGAAGCCGATCGACAGGGAGCCGTAGCGCACGCGGGTCGGGAACAGGGCCGGCAGCGCCGAGGGCATCGCGGCGGTGAAGCAGACCAGGAGCAGGCCCAGGGCGCCCATGCCCAGCGCGACCGCCGCCAGGCTGCCCTGGCGGATGAGGAGGATCGCCGGGACGGACAGGGCGAGGAAGCCCGCGCAGCCTGCCGCGATCACCGGGCGGCGGCCGATGCGGTCGGTCAGGGCTCCGGTGAAGGGCTGCGCGATCATCATCAGGACCATGACGGCGAGGACGACCAGCAGGCCGTGGGTCTCGTCGTACTTGAGCTCGCTCGTCAGATAGCTCGGCATGTACGACAGCAGCATGTAGTCCGTGACGTTGAAGACCAGGACCAGGCCCATGCACAGGAGCAGCGCCTTCCACTGGCCCGTGACCATCTCGCGCAGGGGCACCTTCGGGCGGGTGGACTCGGCCTTCTCCAGCTCCGCCGCGAACGCCGGGGTCTCCTCCAGGCGCATGCGCAGGTAGAGGCCGACGATGCCCATCGGGCCGGCGATCAGGAACGGGATCCGCCAGCCCCACGACACCAGGTCCGCCGGCGACAGCAGCGCGGTCATCAGCGTGACCAGGCCCGCGCCGCCGATGTAGCCCGCCAGCGTGCCGAACTCCAGCCAGCTGCCCAAAAACCCGCGCCGCTTGTCCGGCGCGTACTCGGCGATGAACGTCGACGCGCCCGCGTACTCACCGCCGGTCGAGAAGCCCTGCACCAGGCGGGCCAGCAGGAGCAGCAGCGGTGCGCCCACGCCGATGGTGGCGTACGAGGGGATCAGGCCGATCGCGAAGGTGCCCGCCGCCATCATGATCATCGTCAGTGCGAGGACCTTCTGGCGGCCGATCCGGTCGCCGAGCGGGCCGAAGACCATGCCGCCGAGCGGGCGGACCAGGAAGGCCGCGGCGAAGGCGCCGAACGTGGACAGCAGCTGGGCGGTGGGGTTGCCGGACGGGAAGAAGACCTTGCCCAGCGTCACGGCGATGTAGCTGTAGACGCCGAAGTCGAACCACTCCATCGCGTTGCCCAGCGCGGCGGCCTTCACGGCACGGCGCACCAGGGCCGGGTCGGTGGCGGTGACATCGGGAGTGCTGTGGACGGGGGACGGACCGGGGGACGCACTGTGGGGGGATTTTTCGAGAAGGGACATAGCAAAGCGACCATAGGGGGCCTTGTCCCCCTTACGGGGTGCACGCAAGTCGTTGCACAGGGCACGTAAACGGCGCGTATGCAGGCCCGTAGGCCCGCCCGGCAGCGGTTTTCGTACGCCTGCGCTGTGATCCATCTCGCGTACCGCGGAGGCGGCCCCACTCCCGCCGGACTATCGTCATCCAGACAAAAGGGAGAGGGACGACAGGTGAAGCCCGGGTTGCCTGCGTCTCTCTCGGGGGGCCCAGAGAAACGGCGGGGCGGGAGGCCGACGCGGCGTGGCGGACGTGGAGCACAGCGGGCGACCGGCGGGAACCTTCGGAGCGACGGCTGCCGGAGCGGGCAGAAGACGCCTGCGCGTCGCACGTCTGGGCCTGTGGCTGATCGCGGCTGTGCTCGCCGTACGTCAACTGGCCGTCGTTCTGCGTACTCCCCGGGGGGAGCGACTGACGGACCTGGAGACCTGGGTCGGCCCGAACGGCGTCCTGCATGTGAAGGGTTCGCTGTACGACTCCACCCAGTTCACCGGCACCCCGTTCGGCGGTCTCGTCCTCAAGCCCCTCACCCGTGCGGCCGAGCAGGCCCTCGGCTGGGGCTGGACCTTCGGCACGCTGCTGCTGGTGGCCGCCCTCGGCCTGGTCGTCGCCCGCGCCCTGCCCCAGCCGGTGAGCCGCCGGGCCTCCCTGCTCGCCGCGCCGGTCGCGATCAGCCTGCTGATGCTGTCGCTGCCGGTGCGCAACGCCCTCTGGCTCGGCCAGATCAGCATCCTCCCGGTGCTGCTCGTGCTGCTGGGCTGCTTCATCGTCCGCGGCGAACGCACCAGCGGCCTGCTGATCGGACTCGCCGCCGCGCTCCAGCCGACCGTGCTGCTGTTCGCGCCGCTGCTGTGGTTCACCGGGCGGCGCCGGGCCGCGCTGTCGACCGGGGCCACCTTCGCCGCGTGCACGGCGCTCACCTGGGCGGCGATGCCGCGCGACTCGTACATGTACTGGGTGCACCACATGGCGGGCACCGGCCTGGGCGGACCGGCCGACGACCTCGCCAACCAGTCCCTGCACGGCGCGCTGCTCCGGCTGGGCCTGACCGGCCCGCTGGAGATCGCCCTCTTCCTCACGCTCGGCACGGCGGTCGCGGTCCTGGGCGTGCGCCGCGCGGTGGGCTACGCGCGCGACGGCCAGCTGCTGCTCGCGGTCGCCGTCACCGGCTGCGCGGCGATCGCGGTGTCGCCGACCACCTGGCAGCACCAGCTGCTGTGGGTGCTGCTCGCGGTCGTCGGGCGGGTCGGCAGGCGGGCCTCCGACCGGTTCGTGTGGCCGGTCGCCGTCGTCCTGGTGATGACGCTGCCGGCGAAGATGATGCTGCCGAACATGTCGCAGCTGTACACGCTGCGCGACGACATGGTGCTGCTCGCCGCCCTCGCCGCGGCCACCGTCGTCCCGTTCCTGTCCCGCACCTCGCCCTACTACCGCACGCCGATCCCGACCGAGTACGCCGCCCCGGTCCCGGCGCGATGGCGGCGCGTCCCGCTGGTGCCCTTCCTGCGCCGGGCCGTCACCCGCTCGAACCTGCTGCTCGAACTCCTCCTGATCCGCGTCACCTACGCCGCCTACCAGCGGGTCCGGGTCAGGGTGACCGCCGACCGGGCCACCGCCGAGCACCACGGACGCCAGGTCCACACGCTCGAGCAGTGGCTGCACATCGACGTCGAGGGCTGGGTCAACCACACCGTGGTGAAGATCGACTGGCTGCGCCAGTTCCTCGACTTCTACTACGAGTCGTTCCACTTCGGCGTCCCGCTGACCATCCTGGCCGTGCTGTACATCCGCCGCCCCGCGGACTACCGGTGGGCCCGCTCGGCGCTCGGCCTGGCCACCGTGTTCGCCCTGGTCGGCTTCTGGCTGTACCCGCTGGCGCCGCCGCGGCTGATGCCGGGGCTCGGTTTCATCGACACGGTGCACGGCGTCCAGGACTTCGCCAAGCCGAACTACGGCACGCTGACCGCGGTCACCAACCAGTACGCGGCCATGCCCTCGCTGCACTTCGGCTGGTCGCTGTGGTGCGGCGTCGTGATCGTGGTCCTGGCGCCGAAGTGGTGGATGAAGGCGCTGGGCCTGCTGCACCCGCTGTTCACCGTGTCCGCGATCGTGGCGACCGCCAACCACTGGATCCTCGACGCGGTCGGTGGCGCCGCCATCGTCAGCGCGGGCTTCGGGCTGATGTACCTGCTGTCGGGACCGCGCGCCGCCGCCGCGACCGCCCGCAAGGACGACCCGGTGCCCCAAGCCGTGGCGGCGTCGACGGGCCGGGCCTCCTCGGGGCATTGACTGCCGGCTGATGAACCGGAGGCGGATGGTGTGCGTCTCACGGAACGCGGGTGGCCGCGAACAAGGCTGTTGACTCCGGGGGCACCCGTTCCGCAAGGACCCGCACGGTGCGACCGTGACCAGCCCGTCAGCCCGCCGGCCCCCGTCTCCGGAGGACGTCATCACTCAACAAGTGGACACGGCGGGGCTGCTCCCGGTCCAACGCGGCCCCCGCCCCGGACAGCCACCGCCCGTCCGGCAGGTGGGCCGGGCGAAGCGGGCCGCACCGCTCGCCGCCCCTGCCGTGGCCGCGCTCGCCCTCGGACTGTGGGGCATAGGCCGGCACGACAGCATGTGGCGCGACGAGTCCGTCAGCTACCAGGCCGCCCACCGGTCACTGGGCGAACTGTGGGGTCTGCTGGGCCACATCGACGCCGTGCACGGCCTGTACTACCTCCTCCTGCACGCCGTGTTCGCCGTGTGGGACGGCGGCCCGACGGCCCTCCGGCTGCCCTCGGTGCTGGCGAGCGCCCTCGCGGCCGCCGGCGTCGGCGCGATCGGCACCCGGCTCGCCGGGCGCCGGGCCGGCACGCTGGCCGGACTCGTCTTCGCGCTGCTGCCGGCCACCCAGCAGTACGCGCAGGAGGGCCGCTCGTACGCCCTGGTCACCGCGGGGGTGACCTGGGCGACGTACTTCTTCCTGCGCGCCGTCGCAGACCCGCGGGCCCGCCGCTGGACGGCGTACGCCCTCACCCTCGGACTCGCCTGCTGGCTGCACGAGTTCGCGGCGCTGGCGCTCGCCGCGCACGGCATGACGCTGGCCGGATTACAGGTGCCGCGCCGAATATGGTGCAGCTGGGCCGTCGCCGCGACCTGCCTGGCGGCGGGCCTGCTGCCGCTGATGCTGACCAGCGCGGGACAGGCCGACGAGCAGCTCGGCTGGCTCGGACGTCCCTCCCTGAGCATGTGGCTGCAGTTCCTGGCGGTCGCGGCCACGGGCGTGCTGCTGTGCCGGCTCCTGGTGTGCGCGGGCGGCCCCGGGGCCATGGCCATGACCCGCCTGTCCCTGCCGCTGCTGATCGCCCCGGCCGGACTCCTGATGACGATCTCGCTGGTCAAGCCGTGGTACGTCGACCGGTACGTGCTCTACGGCCTCACCGGACTGGCGCTGCCGGCCGGCGCACTGCTGGCCCATGCGATCCGGCGCCGGCACCGGCTCGCCCCCGCCGCCCGGCTGCTGGCGGCCGGCCTGCTCGCCACTGCCGCGGTCGCCGTCCTGCTGCCGTGGTCGCTGATGGTGCGCGAGCCCGACAGCCGCAAGGACGACGTCGTCGCGGTCGCCCGCGCCGTGGAGAAGACGGCACACAACGGCGACGGCGTGCTCTTCATGCCGGCCCGGCGCCGCGAATGGCTCCTTGCCTTCCCCCGGATCTACGACCGCCTCGACGACCTCGCGCTCGCCAAGTCCCCGGCGGCCTCGCGCACCCTCCAGGGCACCGAACTCCCCGCCGACGAGATCCGCCGCCGCATCCTCGCGGCCGACCGGATCATCGCCCTGACCGACCCACCGGACCAGCCGCTCGACGCCTTCCCGCAGGAGAAGGTCAAACGGCAGATCCTCAAGAGGTATTACGAGCCCTGTGAACACACCCGGGTCCTGGGCGCCCAGATCGTCGTCTACGCCCGCCCGGGCCACTGCACGCCCTGAGCGGACCGGGCCGCACCGGGTGACAGCCCCGCCTCCTTGCCTTCCCGCAGGAGAGGGTCAAACGGCAGGTCCTCAAGAGGTATTACGAGCCCTGCGATCGCACCCGGGTCCTGGGCGCCCAGATCGTCGTCTACGCCCGTCCGGGCCACTGCACGCCCTGAGCGGACCGGGCCGCACCGGGTGACAGCCCCGCCTCCTTCGGGGTGCAATGTTGTGCGGAGGCGGCATGGACTGGGACGCGGAGGTCGGGCGAGGGCGCGAGGCCGTGCTGGGCCAGGCCTGGGGCCGGGCGTACGACGTGCTGGCGCAGGCCGATGCGGAGCGTCCGCTGCAGGCCAGTGATGTCGAGCTGTTCGCCGAGGCCGCCGACATGCTGGGCCGCGGCGACGACGCGGTGGCGCTGCTGCGGCGGGCCTACACCGCGTACGCCGAGGCCGGGGCGGTGGGGGCGGCGCTGCGGTGTGCGTACTGGCTGTGCAAGGCGCTGGCCTGGGGCGGCGAGTTCGCACAGTCGGGCGCCTGGCTGGCCCGCGCCCGGCGCCTCGCGGCCACCGAACCCGGCTGCCCCGAGTGCGCCTACCTGCTCATGCTGGAGGCCGAGCTGCACTTCCGGGCGGGCGAACCGGAGCAGATGCTCGACACCGCCCGCCGGCTGGCCGAGGTGGCCGCCTCCCGCACGGATGCCGACCTCGCGGCCGGCACGGCGATGACGCTGGGCCTCGCCCTGGTGAGCAACGGGCAGGTCGCCGCCGGGCTCGCCGAACTCGACGAGGCGATGGTCGCGGTCACCGACGGCGCGCTGTCCGCGCGCTGCACCGGGATGATCTACTGCGTCGTCATCGGCACCTGCCAGGAGCTGCAGGAACTGCGCCGCGCCCAGGAGTGGAGCGAGGCGCTGGCCGAGTGGTGCGCGGCCCAGCCCGAGTTCACCGGCGCCTACCGCGGCCTGTGCCGGGTGCACCGCGTCGCACTGCTCCAGCTCGGCGGCGCCTGGCCGGACGCGGTCCGCGAGGCCCGCCTGGCCTGCACCCAGCTCACCGCCGGCTACGGCGAACAGGTGGCGGGCGGCGCCTTCTACCAGCTGGCCGAACTGCACCGCCTGCGCGGCGAGTTCACCGAGGCCGAGCAGGCCTACCGGGACACCCTCCAGTACGGCTGGGACGCCCAGCCCGGCCTGGCGCTGCTCCGGCTGGTGCGGGGCCGGCGCGATGCGGCGACGGCGGCGATCCGCCGGGCACTGGCGGAGACGACGGAGCCGATGCGCAGGGCGCGCCTGCTGCCCGCGGCGGTGGAGATCCTTCTCGCGGAGGGCGAGCAGACCGCGGCCGAAGCCGCCCGGGCGGCCGACGAGTTGGTGGGCATCGCCGGTGCGCACGGCGCCGTCGCCCTGCGCGCCATGGCCGCGCAGGCCCAAGGGGCGGTGCGGCTCGCCGAGGGTGCGGTGGGGGAGGCCCTGGCGCTGCTCCGGGAGGCCGGGCGGCTGTGGCGGGAGCTGGAGGTGCCCTACGAGGCCGCGCGCGTCGGGGTGTCGATCGGCCTGGCCTGCCGGGCGCTCGGCGACGAGGACTCGGCGGGGTGGGAGCTGGACTCGGCCCGGCAGGTCTTCGAGCGGCTCGGCGCCGCCCCGGCCGTGGCACGCGTCGAGCGCCTCACCGGCGACGCCAAGGATCGCCATCCGATGCTCTCGCCCCGCGAGCTCGAAGTCGTACGGCTGATCGCCCGCGGCCGCACCAACCACGCCATCGCAGCGGAGCTGTTCCTCAGCGAGAAGACCGTCGCCCGGCACGTCAGCAACATCTTCGGCAAGCTCGACGTCACCTCCCGCACCGCGGCGGCCGCCTACGCCTTCGAGCACGGGCTCGTGCAGCGCGACACGCCTGCGTAGCAGCAGCAGAGCAGCGGCTGCGCAGAACCACCCATGCGCCCGCCCCGGCGCATGGGCATGGATGGGCATTCCTCTCGATGCGGCCGCCCCCGCCCCGGCACGAGCATCGACACGTGTCCGACGACCAGAGCGGTACAGACGGTCTCCAAGGTCTTCGCGAACAGGTCCGCGCGGCGCGCCTGCGGCTCGCCGACAGCGCCGCCGACCTGGGCACCCTGCTGCGGCTGCTCGGTGAGCACGCCGAGGCCGAGCGGATGCTGCGCCAGGCCGTGGAGATCTACGAGGCCGACCGCCGGACACGGCCCACCAGCAGCGGCACGGACATCACGGAGGAGCTGTCATGGACACCCAGCGCATCGAAACGGTCGTCATCGGCGGCGGCCAGGCAGGCCTCGCCACCGGATACCACCTCGCCCGCACCGGCCGGCCCTTCGTGATCCTGGACGCCGGCGAGCGCATCGGCGACGCCTGGCGCGGGCGCTGGGACTCGCTGCGGCTGTTCAGCCCCGCCCGGTTCGACGGCCTGCCCGGGCTGCCGTACCCCGGCCCCGCCTGGTCGTTCCCCACCCGCGACGAGTTCGCCGACTACCTCCAGGCGTACGCGGCCTGGGCGGAACTCCCGGTCAGGACGGGGGCAGCGGTGCGGCGGGTGTCGTACACAAACGGCCGCTACGTCGTCGAGACGGCAGGTGATCTGCGGTACGAGGCCGACAACGTCGTCGTCGCGGCGGGATACGACCGGCTGCCCAAGATCCCTGCCTACGCCGGTCAACTCGCCCCCGGGATCACCCAGTTGCACGCGGTCGACTACCGCAATCCCGACCAGCTCCGCGACGGCCCGGTCCTGATCGTCGGCGCCGGCAACTCGGGCGCCGACATCGCCCTCGAACTCGCCCGCACCCACACGGTGTTGCTCTCCGGCCCGCACCCGGGACAGATCCCCTGGCGGATCGAGAGCCGAAAGGCCAGGTTCCTGACCCCGGCCCTCTTCTTCCTCTTCCGGCACCTGCTGACCGTGCGCACCCCGATCGGCCGCAAGGTCCGGCCCAAGGTGCTCGCGCACAGCGCCCCGCTGATCCGGGTGAAGTCGTCGGACCTGAAGGCGGCCGGTGTCCGGCGGGTGGCGCGCACGACGGGGGTGCGCGACGGCCGGCCGGTGCTCGCCGACGGGACGGTGCCCGAGGTGACGAACGTGCTGTGGTGCACGGGGTTCCGGCCGGACACCTCCTGGATCGACCTGCCCGACGCGGAGGTGTTCGACGTGGACGGGGAACCGGCGCAGCGACGCGGGGTGGTGGAGTCACAGCCCGGCCTGTACTTCGTCGGCAGGCTCTTCCAGTACGCGATGGCCTCGTCGATGATCCAGGGCGTCGGAAGGGACGCCGAGTTCGTCGTACGGCACCTCGCGGCGCGCTCTGTTGCGGCATCCGTCGAGGACGGGCCGGCGGCGCCGGGAAGCCGCCGGCCCGAGATCGTCAACCGGCCCGGACCAGAAGGTGTTTCACACCGTTGATCCATGCCGAGCGCAGGCGGTCCGGGTCGCCGGACAGGGTGAGGTTCGGCAGGGCGTCGGCGATCGCGTTGAAGATGAGGTCGATCTCCAGGACGGCCAGGGACTTGCCCAGGCAGTAGTGCGGGCCGCCCCCGCCGAAGCCGAGGTGGGGGTTGGGGTCGCGGGTGATGTCGAAGGTGTCCGGGTCGGTGAAGACCTCCGGGTCGTGGTTGGCGGAGGCGTAGAAGATGCCGACCCGGTCGCCCTTCTTTATCAACTTCCCGCCCAGTTCCGTGTCCTGGGTGGCGGTGCGCTGGAAGGAGTTGACGGGGGTCGCCCAGCGGACGATCTCCTCGGCCGCCGTCTCCGGACGCTCCCTCTTGTACAGCTCCCACTGCTCGGGATGGGTGAGGAAGGCGTGCATGCCGTGGGTGATGGCGTTGCGGGTCGTCTCGTTGCCCGCGACCGCCAGCATCAGTACGAAGAACCCGAACTCGTCGGAGTTGAGGTTGCCTTCGTCCTCCGCGGCCACCAGCGTCGTGACGATGTCCTTGGCCGGGCACTGCTTCCGGTCGGCGGACATGTTCATGGCGTAGGCGATGAGTTCGGTGGCCGACTCGGCGCCGACCTCCTCGGTGATCGCGTACTCCGGGTCGTCGTACGAGATCATCTTGTTGGACCAGTCGAAGATCTTGGCCCGGTCGTCCTGCGGGATGCCGATGAGCTCGGCGATGGCCTGCAGGGGCAGTTCGCAGGCGACCTCGGTGACGAAGTCGAAGGGGCCGGACTGGGCGAGGGCGCTCTGTGCGATGTTGTGGGCGCGGTCGCGCAGCCGCTCCTCCAGCGCCCGGATGGCGCGCGGCGTGAAGATGCGCTGCACGATCTGGCGGACGCGGGTGTGCTCCGGCGGATCCATGTTCAGCAGGATCAGCCGCTGGGCGTCGATCGCGTCGCGCTCGATGTGCTCGTTGAAGCGGATGATCGCCGTGTTGAGGTACGAGGAGAAGAGCTCCGGGTGCGTCGAGACGTACTTGACGTCGGCGTGCCGGGTGACGGCCCAGTACCCCTCGTCCTGGAAGCCGGCCAGGTTGGCCGACTGCGGGATCCAGCGGACCGGTTCGGCCCGGCGCAGCTCGGCGAACTCCGGCAGGGGCACTCGGGCGTGCAGCAGGTCGGGGTCGGTGAAGTCGAACCCGTCGGGGAGAGCCGGACAGGGCATGGGCAGCTCCAAGCCTGTGTTCTGAACAGTTCTGACGGTCTACGGACGTTCTTCTGACGGTCCATCAGAAATCGGGCTGCCGTGAAGGTAGTAACGGGTTCTACAAGGTGCAAGGGGTACGGCAAGCCGAATTGAAGCCGAATAGCGTGCACGACCCTTGCGGTTGTGGTTGAGCTGTCAGCAGACTGCTGACAGAACTAGAACACGTACTAGTTCAGCGTGGCGGGGCCGGCCGGGACGCCCCCGCGCCGCGCGGGAACCGAGGAGAGGATCTCCCCCCATGGCCGCGGAACCCGTGATCGTAGAAGCCGTACGCACCCCCATCGGCAAGCGCGGCGGCGCGCTCGCCAACCTGCACCCCGCCTATCTCCTGGGCGAGACCTACCGCGAACTCCTCGGCCGCACCGGCATCCCCGCCGACGCCGTCGAACAGATCGTCGGCGGCACGGTGACGCACGCCGGCGAACAGTCCATGAACCCCGCGCGCACGGCCTGGCTGACGATGGGCCTGCCGTACGAGACGGCGGCGACGACGGTCGACTGTCAGTGCGGTTCCTCGCAGCAGGCGTCGCACATGGTGGCCAACATGGTCGCGGCGGGCGTGATCGACGTCGGGATCAGCTGCGGTGTCGAGGCGATGTCGCGGGTGCCATTGGGGTCGGGGTCGAAGCACGGCCCCGGGAAGCCGTTCCCCGACGAATGGAACGTCGACCTTCCCAATCAGTTCGAGGCGGCGGAGCGCATCGCCCGCCACCGCGGGCTGACGCGCGAGAACGTCGACTCGCTGGGCCTCATCTCGCAGGAGCGGGCGGCGATCGCCTGGTCCGAGGAGCGCTTCAAGCGCGAGACCTTCGCCGTCCAGGTTCCGACCACGGAGGACGAACAGCGCGCCGGGCAGGGCATGTGGCGGCTCGTCGACCGCGACGAGGGCCTGCGCGACACGTCCATGGAGGCGCTGGCCCGCCTGAAGCCGGTCATGCCGACGGCCATCCACACGGCGGGCAACTCCTCGCAGATCAGCGACGGTTCGGCGGCCATCATGTGGGCGTCGAAGCGGATGGCACGGGCGCTGAAGCTGAAGCCGCGGGCGCGAATCGTGGCCCAGGCGCTGGTCGGGGCCGACCCGCACTTCCACCTCGACGGCCCGATCGACGCGACGCGGGCGGTGCTGGGCAAGGCCGGCATGTCCCTGAAGGACATCGACGTCGTCGAGATCAACGAGGCGTTCGCGTCAGTGGTGTTGAGCTGGGCGCAGGTCTTCGAGCAGGACCTGGAGAAGGTGAACGTGAACGGCGGCGCCATCGCCCTCGGGCACCCGGTGGGGTCCACCGGGGCGCGGCTCATCACGACGGCACTTCATGAACTGGAGCGGTCGGACAAGGAGTTCGCGCTCATCACCATGTGTGCGGGCGGTGGGCTGGCCACGGGCACGATCATTCAGCGCCTGTAAGCGCAAGTAGGTGGCGCGGATTGACGCGAACTGGTCAACTTACCCAATGCTGATCAACGTAATCCTCCGCGTCCTGCCCTTCTACATCCGCGAACCCATCATCATCGCCGTCTGCGCGTTCTTCACCGGCCTGGCCTTCTACTGGTTCTTCACGGCAGGAGGCCTGGGCAGGGCCGGCATCGGGCTGCTGTTCCTGGCGGTCGGCGCCTTGCGCGCCTACTTCTTCCGCAAGGAGTGGAGAGCCCACCAGGCGGCGAAGGTGGGGGGTGTCAGACCTCAGGCGTAGCGCCGCTCCAGGAGACGAAACGACGGAATGCGTCGGGCCGGAAGGAGAGGACCGGCCCGGCGGGGGTCTTTGAGTCGCGTACGGCGACGGTGGCGCCGGGGAGTTCGGCGATCTCGAGGCACGAGCCGCCCTGGTCGCCGCTGTAGCTGGACTTACGCCACTGAGTCGCTTGGTTCTCCATAGCGTTCCTCCATCACTCGCCGGATCAGCTCCGCCGAGTCCTTGAGGGAGAGGGCGGCGGCTCGGAGATGATCGTAACGGAGCGAACAGTCCTTGATGGTGTCTGGGTTCGCGGTTGGATGCCCGCTTCCGTAGCCCTCCGTATAGACGATGGTCGGGTCGCTGGCGAAGAGGAAGAGGTCGAACGAGCCTTGCATGCCCGCGTGTGCTCCGGACGAGAAGGGCAGGATCTGGATGTTGATCCGGGGGTTGTCCTCGAAGGCCAACAGGCGAGCCAGTTGGTTTCGCATGATCTCCGGCCCACCGATCTGCTGGCAGAGGGCGGCCTCGCTGATGACAGCCCAGAGGACCGGCGGCTCGTCCTTCTCGAAGATGCGCTGACGGGCCAGCCGAACCTCCGTGCGGTCGTCGAGGTTGGCCCGGTCCAGCGCGCCGAGCACGGCACGCGCGTACGCCTTCGTCTGCAGAAGCCCGTGGATCAGGTGGGTGTGGAAGGTGCAGATCTCAATGGCACGCGCCTCAAGCTCCGCCACCTGCCTGAACCAGCCCGGCAGTTGACTGCGCATCACAAGCTCGACGAGCCGTGACAACGCCCCGCCCGTCCCCAGTGCTGCATCCGCCCGTTCGCTGAAATCCTGCGTCGGCAGCTTCCTCGCCGTCTCGATCTGGCCGACCATCGAGCCCGTGTAGTTGACGATGTCTCCGAGTTGACGCTGCGTCAGTCCCGCGGTCTCGCGGTAGCGGCGCAACTCGTAGCCGTAGTAGTCGAGCGGCGAGGCGCCCGGGTCGAGGGTGTTGATGTGGGTCACGCACGGCCCCCCTTGAGTGCAACGACTGCCGCGGACTGTGGGACTGGTTGTATCCGCCCCGTAGCCCAGAGTAGTTGCGCCGGATCAAGCTCGTCCTGTGAACCTCAACATTCCCCCCACGTACCGGCTGAGCCTCACCGCGGGTGAGCATTCGGCCCGTCACATCCGCCGTATCGTCCGCTCGTTGCTGGACGAGTGGGAGTTGGCGGAACTGTCCGACGCCGTGGAACTGGGCGTGACAGAGCTGGTCGCCAATGTCGTACGGCATGTTCCGGACCGGCGCTGTGTGCTGCTGGTGCTGCGGTCGGCGGCGGCAGTCAGGGTGGAGGTGGCGGACGGCTGCCCTCAACCGCCGTGCTCCCCGGCGGAGTTGTCACTGGAGGCGGAGGGCGGGCGCGGACTGCTGCTCCTGGACGCGGTGGTCGACAAGTGGGGGGTGTCGGCCGCGTCCGGTGGCGGGAAGACGGTGTGGTTCGAGTGCGGCCGGTCGGACGGGGTCCTGGAGTGCCCTGAGTACAGGTTCGGGTGACGGCAGGGCGCACACTTGGCCGCCTTCGCCGCTGCCGTGTTGCACTGACGCGTCGCCGACCGGGAGAGGCCGCTGAAGAACCTGGAGCTGGTGCTGTCCGTGTGGCGGTCACGGGGGCCGGCAGTTCTGCCTCCGAGTCTCCGACGTCCCACAGCGAGCTCGCCCGTGGCCCGTCCTCGGAGACTGTGCGTGGCGGCAGGCCGCGGCGCAGCAACTCACGGTGTTGGGGAGCAGCTGGTAGCCCGACCGTGTGACGTGCCCGGCCGAAGTGCGGCTGCCTTGCGCGCCGGTCGGTCCCACCCGCGAGGCAGGGTGCTTTCGTCGGGGGGCCGGGTGTGCGACGGCTCCTGTGTCGGTCCTGGCGGGTCGGCCGACGTCCAGCCAAGTTCCTACGCGTCGTCCGGTTGCTGAGGGCGTCCGTCCGCAACGCAGAGGGAGAGATCGTGGTGGCAGGAAACGTCAGCGAGAGCCGCCGGACGCTGTCCGCGCAGCTCCTCAGGGGCCAGAAGGCGCTGGTGACCGGTGCCAACTCGGGCATCGGCCTGGCGACCGCCGTCGCCCTGGGCCGGGCCGGAGCGGACGTGGTGGTCAACTACGTCGTCGGTGCGCACGAGGCGGACAACGTCGTGAAGGAGATCGAGGGCTTCGGGGTCCGCGCCTACGCCCACGAGGCCGATGTGTCCGACGAGGACCAGGTGACCGCCATGGTCGCGCGGATGGTCGAGGAGTTCGGCACCATCGACATCATGGTGGCCAACGCAGGCCTTCAGCGGGACGCAGCCCTGACGGACATGACGCTGGCCCAGTGGCAGAAGGTCATCGACGTCAACCTGACCGGTCAGTTCCTTTGCGCGCGGGAGGCCGCCAGGGAGTTCATGCGGCGCGGAGTGGTGGAGGAGGTCTCCCGTTCGGCGGGAAAGATCATCTGTATGAGCTCGGTCCACCAGATCGTCCCCTGGTCGGGGCACGTCAACTACGCCTCCTCCAAGGGCGGTGTGGGCATGCTGATGCAGACCCTCGCCCAGGAGTTGGCCCCCCATCGGATCAGGGTCAACGCGGTCGCGCCCGGCGCCATCCGCACGCCGATCAACCGCGACGCCTGGTCCACTCCCGAGGCCGAGGCCGAGCTTCTGCAGCTGATCCCGTACCGCCGCGTGGGGGACCCGGACGACATTGCCAACGCCGTCGTCGCCATGGCGTCCGACCTGCTCGACTACGTCGTCGGGACCACCCTCTACGTCGACGGCGGAATGACTCTTTTCCCCGGGTTCGCCACCGGAGGCTGATCTCCGATGCAGGATCACGTCACGCCCCGCCGGGTGGTCATCGTCGGCGGAGGGTTCGCGGGGCTGTTCGCCGCCCGCGCCCTGCGGAATGCACCGGTCGCGGTGACTGTGGTCGACCGCCGTGCCCACCACCTCTTCCAACCGCTGCTGTACCAGTGCGCCTCCGGGATCCTGTCCGAGGGGCAGATCGCACAACCGCTCCGCGGAGTCCTGCGGCGCCACCACAACGTGCGCTGCGTGCTCGCCGAAGCCACCGACGTGGATGCCGGCGCCCGGCTGGTGCACGCCCGGCGACCGGAGGGCGGGGCCGTCGTGCTGCCGTATGACGATCTGATCGTCTCGGTGGGTATGCGTCAGTCCTACTTCGGGCACGACGAGTTCGCCGCGTACGCCCCCGGCATGAAGACCCTGGAGGACGCGCTCGACATCCGCCGACGGATCTACCGGGCGTTCGAGATGGCCGAAACGGCCGCGGACGACCGGGAACGGCAGCAGTGGCTCACCTTCGCGCTGGTCGGCGCCGGGCCGACCGGTGTCGAACTCGCGGGACAGATCCGGGAGATCGCCGGGCACACGCTCGAGCGGGAGTTCCAGACGATCGACTCCGCCCAGGCCCGGGTGCTGCTTTTCGAGGGGTCCGAGGCGGTGCTGGGCGCGTTCGGCCCTCGACTGGCCCACCGTGCGGCCCGAACGCTGCGGGGTCTCGGTGTGGAGCTCCACCTGGGCACGACGGTCACCGACGTCGGCGCGGACGGTCTGACGGTACGGGACCATGACGGCAGGACGACGCGGTTCGCCGCACGCACCGTGCTGTGGACGGCGGGCGTCGAGGCGCCGCCGATCGCCGCCGCGTTGGCCCGGGCGACCGGCGCCAAGCAGGACCGGGCCGGACGCATCCTCGTCGAACCCGACCTCACCCTCCCCGGCCATCCGGAGATCCGCGTCACCGGTGACGTGATGAGCTTGAACAGGCTGCCGGGTCTGGCCGAGGTCGCCATGCAGTCGGGTGCGTACGCGGGCCGGACCGTGCGCCACGCCGTCGAAGGCAGGACGAAGACACCGAAGCCCTTCAAGTACGTGGATCTCGGCAGCGCCGCCTACATCGCCCGCGGCCGGGCCGTGGTCAAGGTCGGCCCGCTGCATCTGTCGGGCTTCACCGGCTGGCTGGCCTGGCTCTTCATCCACCTGGCCTTCCTCACCGGCTTCCGCAGCAGGCTGGGAGCGGTGCTCAGCTGGTCCGTCGCCTTCGCCACCGGCTCGCGCCGCGAACGCGCCTTCACCCTGCCCGACGCCGACGGGTCGGCAGCCCGGGCGGCCGGACCGACGGCGTCCCCGCCGCCCTGACCAGACCATCGAGGCGCCCATGCTCAGCACCGCTGTCCTTCTGGCGAACAGCACCCCCGCCCAGCTCCTGCCGGCGCGAGAGCTGATGGCCTTCACCCTGGCCTCGCACATCCTGCTGGTCCCGTTCGGCGTGGCACTGCCGTTCATCACGTTGCTCATGCACCACCGGGGACTGAGCCGCAACGACCCCGTCGCCCTCACCCTGGCCCGGCGCTGGTCGGCGGTGATGGCCGTGCAGTTCGCCATCGGCATCGTCACCGGCACGGTGTTGTCCTTCGAGTTCGGCCTGCTGTGGCCCGGCATGATGGGCCGCTGGGGCGACGTGTTCGGCCTCGGGTTCGGCGTCGAGGCATGGGCGTTCTTCCTGGAGGCCGTCCTGATCGCGATCTACCTCTACGGGTGGCGCCGGCTCAAGCCCTGGACGCACTTCTGGCTGGCCGTACCGCTGCCGCCGGCGGCCCTGATGGGGGCGTTCGGCATCATCGCGGCCAACTCCTGGATGAACACCCCGCAGGGGTTCGGCCTCGATGCGCAGGGCAGGCCGATCCACGTCGACGTGCAGCAGGCGATCTTCACCCCGATGTTCGGCCCGGAGTACTGGCACTTCGTGGTCGCGATGCTCCTGACCGCCGGCTATGTGGTCGCCGGTGTGTACGCGGTGGGCTGGCTGCGCGGGCGCCGTGACCGCTACCACCGGCTCGGCTTCACCGTGCCCTTCACGGTTGCCGCGATCCTCACTCCGATCCAGTTCATGCTCGGCGACTCCGCCGCCCGAGCCGTCTTCCACAAACAGCCGATCAAGTTCGCCGCCACGGAGATCGTCTGGAAGACCGACACCCACGTACCGGAGTACATGTTCGGGCGGCTGCACCCCGACGGGACGATCTCCGGCGGCCTCAAGATCCCCCAACTGGACTCGATCCTCGCCGGATTCAGCCCCGCCACCAAGGTGACGGGCCTGTCGTCGGTCGCGGCGAGCGACCGCCCGACGGCGGTTCAGGCCACCATCGCCCACTGGGCCTTCGACATCATGGTCACCATCGGCAGCGTGCTGATCCTGCTCGCGCTCTGGTACGCCTGGTCCTGGTGGAGACATCGGGACAACCCGCGCGGCCGCTGGTTCTACCGCTGCGCCGCGCTCGCGGGAGTCGCCTGCCTGGTCACCGTCGAGTGTGGGTGGATCACCACGGAGGTCGGCCGTCAGCCCTGGATCGTCTACCAGCACATGAGGGTCTCGGAGGCGGTGACCGGCACCCGCGCCGGATCGCTGTGGGCGATGCTCGGCATCGTCATCGTCGTGTACGGGGTCGTTTTCGGCTCGTTCCTCGCGGTCGTCCTGAAGATGCGTACCCGCTGGCGCATCGCCGACGAGGGGGCGGCTGCCGCGCGCGCCGAACTGCCGCCGGAGACCGACACCCCCTACGGGCCCAGAAGCGAGCCCGAGCCCACGACCGTCGGCACCGTGCCTGGCGGCGGATCCGACCACACCCCTGGCGGTGCGTCGTAATGGCCGCATTCATCGCCTGGGTGCTGGTGCTCGCCGTCGCCGCCTACGCCTGCGCCGGAGGCACCGACTACGGCGCGGGCTTCTGGGACCTGCTGGCCGGCGGCGCGGAGCGCGGCAAGCGGCCCCGCTGGCTCATCGACCACGCCATGGCACCGGTCTGGGAGGTCAACAACGTCTGGTTGATCTTCGTCCTGGTCATCATGTGGACCGGCTTTCCGACGATGTTCCAGGCCGTCTTCACCGCGATGTGGCTGCCGCTCGCCCTCGCCGCCGGCGGCCTGGTCCTGCGCGGCGCCGGGTTCGCCCTGCGCAGGCCGACCCGCCGCCTGGCCCAACAACGGGTCTACGGCGCGATGTTCGCCGTGTCGTCACTGATGACGCCGTTCTTCCTCGGGGCGGTGCTCGGCGGCATCGCCTCCGGCCGGGTCGAGGTCGGCACGAGCGCCTCCGCGGACGCCTGGGCCAATGCAACCTCCGTCCTCACGGGTCTGCTGGCCATCGCCGCCACCGCCTTCCTCGGAGCGGTCTTCCTCTGCTCCGACGCCCTGCGGTTCGGCGCGCCCGATCTCGTCGACTACTTTCGGCTGCGGGCGCTGTGTGCCTTCGCAGCGGTTGTGGTCCTCGCGCTCATCGCCCTGCCCGTCACGCACCATGACGCCCGCTACGTCTGGGACGGCCTCACCGGGGGCGCGGGCCTGCTGCTGATCATTCTGGCTGCGTTGTGCGGTCTGGCCACGGTGTTGCTTCTGCTGCGCCGGTCGCACGGCTGGTCCCGCCACACCTCGGTGGCGAGCGTGGCCCTGGTCGTCGGCGCCTGGGGCTTCGCGCAGCGGCCCTACGTGCTGCCCACCTCGCTGACGGTGACCGAGGCGGCCGGCGCCGCCCACACTCTGCGCTGGCTGGTGATCGTCACCGCCATCGCGATCGTGCTGGTCGGTCCGGCGCTGGTCCTGCTCTACCGGCTCGACACGATGGGTGAGCTGGAGGAGCTCACCGACGCCGACACCCGGGCCGCCAGGACGGCAGGCGACAACGTGTAGCGGTGCTCGGCCGGTTCACGAGCGACTGTCCCGGTCAGCTCAGCCGGGCGGCGATGTGGTCGCCGACTCGCAGGGCGTTGGCGATGGCGGTCAGTGACGGGTTCACCGCGCCGATGCTGGGGAAGAAACTGGTGTCCACGACGTAGAGGTTGTCGAGGTCGTGGGCCTTGCAGTCGACGTCCAGGGCCGAAGTCCGTGGGTCGTCGCCGAACCGCACGGTGCCGGCCTGGTGTGCGGTGGCGCCGATCGGCATGCCCTTGTGCAGGTAGATGCTGTGATCCAGCAGGTGGTGCTCGTGCATGCCCAGGTGCCCGAGCATCCCCCGCAGCTTGTGCTGCAGACGCTTCAACCCGGCGATGTTGTTCTTCTCGTCGAGGGCCAGGTGGATGGCGTCGTCCTTGTCGAGGGTGACCCGGCTCTCGGGCAGCGGAAGGTCCTCTCCGCAGAGCCAGAAGTCGACGGCGTGGTGGGCGAGTACCTCGAAGGGCATGTCGGGCAGGATGGCGCCGGCCCAGCGCGGCGCCTCGCCGTGGATCTGCTCGGCGTCCGACTTGCCGAGCATCTGGATGCCGCCGAGCGGATACTCCCAGTCGTCCGCGCCCAGGTACCAGTCGTTGAGCGCCAGGGTCTTCTGGAATCTGGTGGGGTTCGGTTCCTTCGACACCGCCATGAGCGCGAGGTTGTTGTGCCGCATGTAGTGGCGTCCCACCACGTCCGAGCTGTTGGCCAGGCCGCCGGGGTGCTTGTCGTTCGCCGAACGCAGCAGCAGAACGGCGGAGTTGACCGCGCCGGCCGCGACCACCACGATGTCGGCGCTGAATCTCTCCGTCGTTGCGTTCTCGAGCTCGGCGACGACCTTGGTGACGGTGTGTCCGGTCGGGTCGGTCTCCAGGCGGCGCACGTCGGCGTGGGTGACCATCGTGACGTTGTCGTGCTTCAGCGCCGGGTCGACGCAGATCACCTGTGCATCGGACTTGGCGCCCACCAGGCAGGGGAAGCCGTCGACCCGGTCGCAGCGGATGCAGGCGCTGTCGTGGGTGGGCCGGCCGTGCTCGTCCTGGGTGAGGTTCACGCCGATCGGCAGGTGGAAGGGGTGCAGGCCGGCCTTCCCCAGATCGTCGCTGAGCTGCTGGATGCGCGCCTCGTGCTCGACCGGCGGGTAGGCGTACTGCGCACTGGTCGGCCCTCCGGTGGGGTCCTCGCCGTGCCGACCGTGCACCAGGTAGAGGCGCTCGGCCTGGGTGTAGTACGGCTCCAGGTCCTCGTAACGGATCGGCCAGGCCGGAGAGATGCCGTCGTGGTGGCGCAGTTCGCCGAAGTCCTCGGGCCGGAGCCGGAAGAGCGCGGCGCCGTAGAACTTGGTGTTGCCCCCGACGTAGTAGTTGACCTCCGGCGGGAACTGGTGGCCGTGCTTGTCGTACCAGAACTCCGGGGCACGGTATGTGCCCTTGACGAAGACGGCGGTGGAGTCCCAGTTGTCCCGCTCCCGCGGCAGGTAGCCGCCGCGTTCCAGGATCAGGATCCGCTTGCCGGAGGGGGCCAGCCGGTGGGCGAGCGTGCCGCCGCCCGCTCCCGTACCGATGACGATGACGTCGTAGTGCTGATCGTCGGCCATGAGAGGGTCCCGTCCTAGGAGTCGTCGGCTGTCCGGGCCGAAGCGCCCGTCCGGGGGCTGCGGCTGTGCTGTTCCGCACGGACATTCACGTATTCGGGACATTCAGCGCCAATTTCCAAAATATCGGGCGGGTCGGTCGGTGGCGACCGGGCGGAGTCGATCGGGCGCCCGGTCACTTCACGGCCCGGACGGCGCGCACCGCCTGGTCGGCGAGGGTCTGCGGGTCGCCCTGCGCATCGACGGTCAGGCCCGGCTCGTCCGGCCGCAGCGGTTCCAGGGCGGCGTACTGGGAATCGACCAGCCGGGCGGGCATGAAATGGCCCACACGGCCTGCGACCCGTCGGTCGGCGATCGCCCGGTCCAGCGCCAGATACAGAAACCACACGCCGGCTCCTGCCCTGCGCAACTCTTCCCGGTATGCGTGCTTGAGGGCCGAGCACGCCACCACCCCGCCGTGTCCGGCGTCGGTCGCCTCGCGGATCCATTGGGCGACGGACCGCAGCCACGGGCGGCGATCCTCGTCGTCGAGCGGGTGACCCGCGGCCATCTTGGCGCGGTTCGCGGCCGGGTGGACGTCGTCCGCCTCCAGGAAGGGCACCATGAGCCGCTGCGCGAGCAGCAGTCCCACGGTGGACTTGCCCGATCCCGAGACACCCATGACGACCACGACCGGGGGTGCCGGGGTCACAGGACGGCAATCGGATTGACCGGCGAGCCGGTGGCGTCCGGCAGCCTCAGTGGGGCGATCACGCAGAGGAAGGACCAGCGTCCCTCCGCCTCGCAGAGCGGTGCCAGGTCCTCGAACTGCAGGTAGTCCAGCAGGTGCAGGCCCATGGCGTGCACCGCCAGCACATGTACGGGAAAGTCGACGCCCTCGGTGGAACTCGGGGCCGTGTCGTTGTTGCCGTCGCCGCCGAGCACGGCGACGCGCCGGTCGGCGAGGAACTCCAGTGCCGACGGGTGGAGTCCGGCGCGCTCACGCGCCGCGTGCCACGGCCCGAGTTCGGCACGGCGCCGGCGATGGCCGACGCGGACGAACAGGAGGTCGCCCTCGCTCACGCGGACGTGCTGGGCGGTTTCGGCCGCGGCGAGGTCGCCGGCGGTCACGTGATCGCCCGGTTCGAGCCAGGGCACGCCGCGCAGCCGCGGAACGTCCAGCAGCACACCGCGTCCCACGATCCCGTCGCGCGCCGTCTCGATGGAGAGCGCCGTGGCCCCGTCCGCCGTGACGCTGCTCGCGGACACGCCGCCGTGCAGGGTGCCGTCGTAGATCACGTGGCAGAGGGCGTCGATGTGGCTGTCCGCGTCGCCGTGCACGTTCATCGCGAAGCTGTCCCTCGCGAAGTGGAGCCCGCCAGAGGCGTCTTGGTCCGGCTGCCCGATCATCCGGTGTCTGGCGGGCTCCGGGTTGTCCGGGCCGGGCAGCGTCTCCACCGGCGCGGCGAGGGTCACCGTCCGGCCGGTCCGCACCTCCCGGGCGGCGGCCGCCACCCGGGCAGGAGTGAGCGCGTCCAGGGCGCCCCGGTCCCCGGAGGCCCAGGCGGTGCGGGAGAGCAGGCGCCGGTACAGCTCACCGAATTGCTCCTCGGTCAGCCGTGGTGGTCGTGCCGGACGGGCACGGGTGGCCATGGGTCAGCGCCCTTGCTCCGCGTCGAGCGCCTGGTCGAGGGTGGTGGCCGCCATGATGAGGGAGAGATGGGTGAACGCCTGTGGGAAGTTGCCCAGTTGCTCCCCGGTCGGACCGACCTCCTCGGCGAAGAGGCCGACGTGGTTGGCGTAGGTCTGCATCTTCTCGAAGGTGTAGCGGGCCTGGGGCAGTCGCCCCGCGCGGGCCAGCGCGTCGACGTAGAGGAAGGTGCACAGACTGAAGGTGCCCTCCGAGCCGCGCAGCCCGTCGGGTGATGCCGCCGGGTCGTAGCGGTAGACGAGGCTGTCGGAGACGAGCTTGCGGTCCATGGCGGCGAGGGTGGAGAGCCAGGCCGGGTCCTTCGGGGCGATGAACGAGACCCTCGGCATGAGCAGGAGGGAGGCGTCCAGGACATCGCCGCCGTAGTGCTGGACGAAGGCGCTCTCCCGCTCGCTCCAGCCGCGTGCCATGACCTGTTCGAGGATGGCGTCCCTGGCGCTGCGCCACTTGTGCACGTCGGCGGGCCTGCGGAAGTGCTCGGCCAGGCTGAGGCCCTGGTCGAAGGCGACCCAGGACATCACCCGGCTGTAGGTGAAGTCCTGACGGCCGCCACGGGTCTCCCAGATGCCCTCGTCCGGCCGGTCCCAGTGGTCGGCGAGCCAGTCCAGCGTCCTGGCCATCGTCTTCCATGCCCGGTAGGTGGCCTGCGGCCCGATCTCGCGGCCCTGGGACAGTGCGTAGAGGGCCTCGCCGTAGATGTCCAGCTGGAGTTGGTCGGCGGCGCCGTTGCCGATGCGGACGGGGTAGGAGCCGCGGTAGCCCTCGAAGTGTTCGAGTGTCTGTTCCGGAAGGTCGGGGTTGCCGTCGATCCGGTACATCGTCTGGAGCGCCTCTTCCTCCTTGCCCTCGCGCTCGTGCAGCCTGTCCATGAGCCAGTGGACGAAGGCGGTGGCCTCCTCGACGAAGCCGAGGTCCAGCATGGCCCGCACGGACAGCGCGCCGTCGCGTACCCAGGTGAAGCGGTAGTCCCAGTTGCGCTCTCCACCGATCTGCTCGGGCAGGCCCGTGGTGGCCGCCGCGACGAGGGCGCCGGTCGGGGCGTAGGTGAGGAGCTTGAGGGTGATGACCGAACGGTGCACCAGCTCGGGCCAGCGGCCCCGGTAGCGGGACTGGCGCAACCAGGTCTGCCAGAAGAGGGCGGTGTCGTCGAGCTGTGCGGTGACCCCGTCGACGGTGAGGGGTGCGGGAGCCGCGCCGCCGGACGCGCAGACGGTGAACACGACGCCGCCCGACTCGCCGGCGCGCAACGCCACCCTGCCGCGTACGTCCTGGCCGTCCCGCTCGAGCGGGAAGGAGCTCTGCAGATGCGCGTCCATCCCCGGCGACCGGAACAGGCCGCTGTTCTCGCCCTCGCCGAGCTCCAGTTGGTGCTCGGCCCGGCCGTAGTCGAAGCGCGGCCGGCACTCGAGAGTGAAGTCGACGCTCCCGCGCACGGCGCGCACGACGCGGATCAGGGTGTGTCGGTCGGTGGCGGTGCCGGTCCGGTCCGGAGGCATGAAGTCGACCACCTCGCCCACCCCGTCCGGTGACATGAACCGGGTCACCAGAACGGCCGTGTCGGGGTAGTAGAGCTGCTTGCACGTCAGGTCGGGGTGCTCGGGGGCCAGCCGCATGAACCCGCCGCGGTCGTGGTCGAGGAGGGCGGCGAAAATGCTCGGCGAGTCGAACCGCGGAGCGGCGAACCAGTCCACGACACCCTGCGACGAGACGAGCGCGGCGCTCTGCAGGTCGCCCACCAGGCCGTGTTCGGCGATGGGAGGGTAGCGATCCATTGGTGCTCCGAAAAGTCGGAAAGAACCCCTGAGTCCACTATGGGCCACTCGGGTGGTCCTTGCGCGTCGGAAGCGACCGAAGTGACGCCGGTCGCCGGTCGCCGAGCAGCGCACCCGGCTTGCCGACGCCCACCCACCGGGCGTTACTTGCTGGAGTCAGCCGGTCACAGGCGGGGAGCTCCGGCGCTCGGGCACCGCAGCGCCGCGGTGGCGCAGTCGGCGAGCGAAGGAGGTGGTGCATGGAGATGATCCACGTCCGGCTGGTGAGCCCCGCTGATCTCACCCCCCGGGCGGTCGGGTTACTGACCGACGACCGCTACGTCTTCAACCTGGTCGTCCTTGCCGAACTGGCGCACAACCCCGACGGTGACGCGATCGAGTGCGACATCCTGGCCGGTGCGGCCAACGCCGTGCTGCGCGGCCTGCGCGAGCTGGAACTCGACCGCCGCGGATCCATCGTCATCGAACCGGTCGAGATGGCCTTCTCCGGTACCGCGGCCGAAGCCGAGCAGCAACAGCTCGGGGCGCTCGCGCACGCGCCGGTCTGGGAGGAGGTCGAGGCGCGGATTCGCGCCGACGGCACCTATCTGCCGAGTTTCTACGTCTACCTGGTCATCGCAGGCGTCATCGGGGCGGTGGGAATCATCACCAACTCCCAGATCCTGATCGTCGCGGCGATGGTCGTAGGACCGGAGTACGGCGCCATCACCAGCGTCGCGCTGGGCATCGACCGCGGCAACGCCACCAGGATCCGCCAGGGCCTGTTCGCCCTGACCGGGGGATTCCTGCTGGCCATCCTCGTGACCTTGCTGTTCTCGTGGGCGGTGCGGGCCCTCGACTTTCAACCCAGGGCATTCGAGCTGGGCTTCAGGCCCGTGTCCACGCTGATCGACGCCCCCAACGCCTTCTCCGTCGTCGTCGCGGTGCTGGCCGGCATCGTCGGGATCATGTCCCTGACCCAGGCCAGGACGAGTGCTCTGCTCGGCGTCTTCATCTCGGTCACCACCATCCCGGCCGCCGCCGACATCGGCGTCTCCTGCGCGTTCTCCAGCTGGAGCGAGGCGCGCGGATCGCTGATTCAGCTCCTGCTCAACATCGTGCTGCTGATCGTGGTGGGCGTGCTGATGATCAGATTCCAGCGGGCTGTCTGGCGGCGCATCGGCCGTCGCGACGGGCGCGCGGGCAGCGGGTGACGCCGCCATCCGCGCGTCGGCACGAGCGCCCCTGCGTCGACCGCCGCCCGCTCCTGTGGCCTCAGCGGGCGAACCTGCCCGGCGATCGCACCGACAGGAACGTGTCGTGCTTGACCGGGCCCATGAGGGGCCGCACGCTCCCGACGGGAGGGCCGGCACTGCAGGCCGCCACTGTGCCGGCGTCCGAGGACGGCCGGGCGGAGAAAGGAGGCCACGCGTGCAGGAGAGCCGCACCGGACGGCAACTGACCCTTCGTCACGGCATGCACCGAGCCGTTGTCGTCGAGCTGGGCGCGGCCCTTCGGTCGGGACTCCGGACGCATCAGCGGCAACATGCGTCGCCCTCGGCGATACGGCCGGCGCCCGATGCGGCCTTTGCCTTGAGCCAGCGGGGTCCATCCAGCGGGGTGAGCAGGACGATCGGGATCTCGCGGGCGGTCTTGTGCGCGTAGTCGTCGTAGAGCGGGAAGATGTTCACCATCTGGGCCCAGAGGGGCCCGCGTTCGGCCGAGGACGCGACGCGGGCGCGTGCGGTGAACCGGCGAGTGCCGACCTGCACCCCGACGCTGGGGTCCGCCTCGAGGTTCATGAACCACGCCGGGTTCTCCTCGGCACCGCCCTTGGAGGCGACGACGACGTACTCGCCACCCAAGGTGCCGTAGATCAGGCAGGTGCGGCGAGGCGTACCGGTACGGCGTCCGGTCGTGGCGAGCACGAGGGTGCGCACGCCATCGCGCTCATGACCTTCGGTGCCGCCGGAGGCCAGGTACGTGCGGGTGTGCTCGGCGACCCAGTCCCACTGCGAGTCGGTGGCGCGGTCGAGGTCCTCGGCGATGGCCATGGCGGCTGTCCTTCCGGAACGTGGGGCGGTGCGGCCACGTCGGCCGCCTCTGCCCCTGGGACGGAGCCGCCACGCCGGTCTCGACATCCGGGCCGCATCTTTCGTCGAGAGCCGCCGCTCCACCTCAGGCCTGGACTCGCCTAATGTGCCCGCGTGACCTCAACGGAGACGTCCTCGCCGATACTGCACGGCAGACGCGGTGCCTCCATCCGCCTGCGGGACGGCGTGGTGCTGCTGGCGGCGGACGGCGTGCAGCGCCGGATACCGGTGGCGGCAATAGAACGGATCGACGTCCACGGCCCCAAGGGCCGACGGCTGGCCGTCGTACTGACGGGCGAGGAACCGGTGGCCTACCACCTCAGATGTCGCAGCGCCCCCGCCGTGCACGAGTTCGCGCAGGCCGTCCAGCGTGCACTGCCCGTACGGGACACCGACGAGCCGCGGCCGGACGGGGCGGGGCTGGTGACCGAGGAGCCGCTGGAGCGGGCGGCACCGAACCGGGTCCGGCAGCTGTGGTGGGCCCTGGGGGGCGTCTACGTGCTGGTGCTCGTCCTGCTGGTGGTCACCGGCGCCGGAGTGGTCCCGGTGCTCCTGTGGGTGGCGGCTCCCGAGGCGATCGGCGGCGGGGGGTTCGGCGTGCACATCGGGTGGAAACTGGTCCGGGAAGCCTGGGGAATGCGTACCCGGGGCATCACGGTGGAGGGACGGCTGCAGCGGTCCCACTGGTACAACAGCGTTGAGCAGTACACGTACGCGTACGTCGACAACCAGGGCGAACAACGTGAGCTCACGACCTCGGGCGGTGGCGCCGAGCGGGCCGAGATCACGTACGACCCCGCGGACCCCGGGACCGCCCAGGTCGGCCGTGGTACGACGGGATGGCTGGTGTTCGGTCTGGTGCTCATCCTGCTGCTCGGCCCGCTTCTGTTGGCCGGTGTCTGGTGTGCGGTGGTGGGTGTGGCGGCCCTGGGCGGCATCGAGCGATGAGTTCCGATGCGCAGAGAGGTCTTCTCGGGCGGACGTGCTCGAACGCGACCAACCTTGATGACCGGTAAGGGGACTCCAGCGTGAGCGACATCGTGGTCCAGAAGATCGTCCGCCCTGAGCGCGCACTGTCGGGCCCGTGGCTGGAGGTGATCGCCTCGAATCTCGACTACCACCGAGCGACCTTCTTGTGGAAGTGCGAGGGCCTCTCGGATGCCCAACTGCGGCTGCGTCCCGTGCGGTCGTCGGCGTTGACCCTGCTGGGGCTCATGCGCCATCTGCAGGGTGTTGAACGTGCCTGGTTCCAGCGGACCTTGGCGGGCACGACGCCTCGCTTCTTCCCTTATCGGACCTACGTCACCGCCGACGGCGACGAGTGGTACGACGAGTCGGACGCCACGCCGGCCGCGGACGTCTACGCGGACTACCTGAAGGCGTGCGAGGAGTCGCGGCAGGTTTTCGCGGAGGTGACCGTCGACCTCGCGCGCCTCGTGCCGAACCCGGAATTCGGTGACACCGATGTGCGGTTCGTCCTTGAGCACGTGATCGAGGAGTACGCCCGCCACGTCGGCCATGCGGATCTCCTCCGCGAGGCCATCGATGGCACCACCGGCGAGTAGCGACGACGAGTGGTCGCCGGCGGGGACGCGGCCGTCCCCGCCGTTGCCCGGCTCCGGGGTGCTCGGGTACCGCTAGAGCACCCGGCCCACGAGGCTCGCAAGGAGCCCTTCGGCGTCGGGATCGGCTTCCGTGTCGATCGCCGTGGGGCTGCTGTTTCCGGAGTCGGTCACGGAGCTGGGTGCGCTCTTCTGGCCGGTCTGGCCGGTCTGGCGGGTCCCGGGGTCCGGGTCCGCCGAGGCTGGGAGGGCAACAGTCAGGACGAGAGTCGCGGCGGCAAGCGCGGCGGGAAGGATGATCTTCATGACCAGCCTAACGACGCCCCTGGCATGAGGGTGCGCGTCTGGCGTGCCGGTCGAGGCGGGCGCCGCGGCGCCATGCGGTATATCCAGTACGTATGGTTCCTAGACTCCCCAGAGATCATCCAGGGGTAGGGCAACCACGGCATGCGCTGCTGGTGGTACCGATCGCGCTGATCGTGATGGTCACGGTGGTCGACATCCTGGCACCGTCCAGCGTCCACCTCGGGCCGTTCCTGGTCGCCGCCCCCGCTGTCACGGCGTCGTTCGCCGGGCCTCGGGCGACCGTCTGCGTCGGTGCGCTCGCCGTCCTGGCCCAGGCCGTGGTCGGAGCGGTGCGGACCAGTCTCGTCGATCTCAACCACACCTTCCAGCTGATCGCCCTGATCCTGATGTCGGCGTTCGCGGCCTCGTTCGCCGCCCGGCGAGAACGTCGTGAGAGGGAGCTGACCCAGCTGCGCTCGGTGGCGACGGCCGCGCAGGAGGTGGTGCTCAAGCCACTTCCCCAGCGGATCGGTCCGCTGCGCATCGCCTCGGTCTACCTGGCCGCCGAATCCGAGGCGCAGATCGGCGGCGACCTGTATGCCGCCGCCCGCACGGAGCAAGGAACGCGGATCCTCATCGGCGATGTCAGAGGCAAGGGCCTGGAGGCGGTCGGGGACGCCGCCCTCCTGCTCGGCGCGTTCCGCGGCGCGGCACACCGGCAGGCCGACCTGCCCGCGCTGGTCACCTTCCTGGAGGGAACCGTCTCCTCGGACCTGGACGACCCCGCGGCCCCCGACGTGGCGACCGAGGATCGCGGCGAGGCGTTCATCACCGCCGCCGTGATGGACATCCCGGACGACGAGCCGGTCCTTCACCTGATCAACTGCGGGCACCCCCCGCCCCTCCTGCTGCGTCGCGGCCGGGTCCGTCCCCTCGAAACGCGCCACCCGGCACCGCCGCTGGGCCTCACCGAATTCGTGGAAACCGACCTCGCGGCGGAAGCATTCGCCTTTGAGCACGGCGACATCACCCTGCTCTACACGGACGGTGTCATCGAGGCCCGCGACCGGGACGGCACGTTCTACCCGCTTGCGGAACGAGTGGCCGGCAAGGCCGACAAAGGTCCCGACGCTCTCCTGGCCCACCTGCGCAAGGACCTGCTGCACCACGTGGGCGGCCGTCTCGGCGACGACGCTGCCATGGTGGCGATCGAGCGCAGGCCGTCGCCGTCGTGACGGCGTGGGTCGATGGATGACCCGATCCGTCACACAACGAGCCCGCCAGGGGATGCGGGACGAGGAGGCCGGCCGCCTGGTGTGTGCCTCCGTGGAGGACTGGACGGTGCCTTGGGTGCTCAAAGCGCGCCAGGTCTCCCACGGCGCCTCGTGGCAGGACTCCTTGTGGATCTTGCAGTCGATGGGCGGCAGACCGCTTCCCTTCGCACCGTTCAGGTGCCACATCGACGAGGATCCCGTCGACGGGCCGCAGGCGACCGTTGAAGTGCCCAGAAGCAACCCTTCCCGGGGATGCGGCGGTCTTACCGGGCGTCGTGCAAACCGACTGGAAGGGCGCGCTCAATGGTGCTGAATCCCGACTTCTGCCTGGACGTTCCGGAGGGTTTCGACGATTCGCACGCTGAGACCGGTGTGCATCCCATGGCCAGGAAGCTGTTTCCTGCCACAACTGCCGCCGAAGCCTTCAAGAAAGCCCATGAGTGGGTGCGGGAACAGGACATCCGCCTGACAGACGTGTCCTGGGATTTCTTCCACGACGAGGACGAACCCTACTGTCTGAGTATCTATTTCACGTTCGAGCTGGATCCCGAAGGCACCTGACCACGACGGTGCGGGTCCCTTACTGACTCATCGGATGAAGGGGGCGGCCCAGTGACGGTGCGTGAGATGCGTCCGGAGGACGAGCCGGCGGTGGCCGCCCTGTTCGCGGCCTGCGAGGACTACTTCGTCGCCGCGACCGGCAATCCGGCCCTTCCGGGGGATGTGCAGAGCCTGTACTACGCGCTTCCCGAGGGCGCGGACTTCGACCAGAAGCGGCTGTTGGTGATGTGCCGGGGCGCGGATGTCGTCGGGCTGGTCGATGTCGTCGATCGGCATCCCGATGTGGAGAGCTGTGCGGTGGGGGCGTTCCTCGTCGCTCCTGAGGCGCGGCGTGAGGGGATCGGTTCGGGTGTCGCCCGCCGGTTGATCGCGGAGGCCGCCGGGCGGGGGATGCGGCGCGTGACCGCCACCGTCCCGCGGGGCTGGGAGCCGGGTCTTGGCTTCCTGCGCAGCCTCGGCTTCGAGATCGGTGCGCCGGAGAGTGAGGCCGAAGGAACTGTGGGCAATCGGACGCGGCATCCCGAGGAGACCGGGCTGTGCACGGCGCGGCTGTGGCTCGTGGACCGATGAGTTCTGCCCGCAGCTGCCGTCTGCACTGATGACAAGGAGGTGCACGTCATGGGTGCAGCGGCACGGCAGGAAGCCCTGAAGCGGCTGGAGGTGCTGGTCGGGGAGTGGGTGGTGGAGGCCGAGTTCCCGGGGCTGGAGGTGCCTCCCGGGCGCAGTGTGTTCGAGTGGAGCCTGGACGGGCAGTTCCTGGTCCAGCGCTCCCAGGCCCCGAACCCGGTACCGGACAGTATGTCGATCATCGCGGTCGACCCGGAGACGGGTGCGTACACGCAGCACTACTTCGACTCGCGGGGCGTCGTACGGACGTATGCGATGACCTTCGACGGCGAGGTGTGGCAACTGCTGCGCGAGACGCCGGACTTCTCGCCGCTGGACTTCCGGCAGCGGTTCGTCGGGCTGATCGGCGACGACGGCGACACCATCCGCGGCGCCTGGGAGAAGCGGACGGACGCAAGCTGGGAGCGGGACTTCCCGCTCACGTATCGCAGGCTAATTGCGGGAGGCGTCGATGAAGCCCGGTGAGATCGTGCGCACCATCGTCGACGCCAACCAGTACATGGTGCTGGCCACCGCCGACAGTGCCGGGCGTCCCTGGAGCTCTCCCGTCTACTTCGCGCACGAGGGGTACCGCGAGTTCTTCTGGGTCTCCTCGCCGGATGCCCTGCACTCCCGCAACATCGCCGTGCGGCCCGAGGTGGGGATCGCGGTCTTCGACTCGTCGGCGGCCATCGGCACCGGTCAGGGCGCGTACATGTCCGCCGTCGCCGCGCGCGTGGCGGGGCCGGACCTCGAGCACGGGCTCGACGTCTTCTCCCGGCGGTCCGTGCAGCACGGCGGGCGGGTCTGGACCGTCGACGACGTCCAAGGGGACTCCGGCATCCGGCTGTACCGCGCCGTCGCCGGCGACCACTCGATCCTCGCCAAGGACGGCCGGCCCGATCACCGGGTGCCCGTCGACCTGGAGTGACGGCCGGCGTCGCCCGAGCGGGTCCGCTCGATCGCGGCCGCCGTCTCCGCGGCGGAGGTCGTGTCGCCGAGCGCGGTGTACAGGGCGTGGGCCCGAATGTAGTGGGTGTGGGCCTCTGCCAGGTCGCCGCAGTGTTCCAGGGCGGTGGCCAGGCCGGAGAGGGTGCGGGCCTGGAGGTGGTCGATGCCCTTGTGGGTGGCGGGGACGGTGACGGCTCGGAAGGCCTCGGCAGCTTCGGGCCAGCGGCGCAGGGCAAGCAGGTCCAGGGCCGTCTCGTGCTGGAGGATGGCCCGCATGTAGTTGTCGAGGTCGGGCACGTCACCGGTTCGGGCACCGAGCAGGGCGCGGTGGATGGCCAGGGCCTCCTCCGGGCGGCCGGCCTCGCGCAGTGCGCTGCCGCGGGCGCGCTGGGCGACCGCCTTTCCGGTGGTGTCGCCGGTGGCCTCGAAGAGCCGTATGGCGTTCTCGGCCGCCTGCTCCGCCTCCGCGGGGCGTTTCAGCTTCATGCGGGCCCCGGTGAGGTAGGCCCATGCCCAGGCCTGCTGCCCTACGTCGTTGGCCTCGGTCGCCAACGCCAGTGCGCGCGCTGCGAGTTGTTCGGCCTGCTCGTACTGGTAGCTGTACGAGTGCGCCCAGGCCAGACAGTTGAACTGGTGGGCCTCGGCGGCGATGTCCCCGAGCGCCGCCGCGCTCCGGGCGCCGTACGAGAACAGGCTCTGCCACTCGGGCCACTTGTCCCAGCGGTCGGAGAACCAGTACAGGGTGCGTGAGGCGTGGAGGATCTCCCGGTGCCGGCCCGCCTCGAACATGAGGGGCAACGCGCCGACCCAGTGGGGTCGTTCGGCCGTCAGCCACGCCTCCGCCTCGTCGGCCGACGCGGGCGCGAAGGCCGGGACCTCACCGGGCCACGGCTGAGGCGCACCCGGCGCCTCGAACCAGCGGCCCGCCGCGGATGCCGAGCGCAGCAGCCAGTCCGCCATGCGGAGGCCCACCGACTGTGTCTCCTCCTCGCCGAGTTGCTCACGGGCGAAGAGGCGCACCAGGTCGTGCAGGCCGTACCGGCCCGGCGCCGGCTCCTCCAGCAGGCCGCGGTCGACCAGGACGTCGAGGGAGTCCTCGGTGGTCCACGCGTCCTCGCCGGTCAGGACGGCCGCGAGGCCAGGGCCGGTGTCGGGCCCGGGCAGCAGCGCGAGCCTGCGCAACAGCAGCCGGTGCGGGACGGTGAGCTGGCCGTAGGAGAGGGCCAGGGCGCTG
Organism: Streptomyces sp. NPDC047043; assembly: GCF_040644055.1. Taxonomy (NCBI): domain Bacteria; kingdom Bacillati; phylum Actinomycetota; class Actinomycetes; order Kitasatosporales; family Streptomycetaceae; genus Streptomyces; species Streptomyces sp. NPDC047043. The sequence continues at coordinate 45,358 of NZ_JBEYVO010000009.1, read as the reverse complement.
CGCACGGCGAGGTCGCCCGCCACCAGGCCGCTCAACCGGCGCTCCTCGTCGCCGAGTTGGTCGGCCAGGTGGGACGGGGTCCAGCCCGGGCGGCTGGAGAGGCGGTTGCCGACGATCCGCAGGGCCAGCGGCAGATGGCCGCACAGCTCGGTCAGCCGGGTGATCGCCTCGGTCTGGCCGCCGGTGCGCGGGGTGCCGAGAATCCGCTCCAGCAGCGTCGCCGACTCCCGGCCGCTGAGCCCGCCGAGCCTGATCCGCCGTACGCCTTCCAGCCCGGCCAGCGGCCGCCTGCTCGTGACCAGCACGAAGCTGCCCTCGGCGTCCGGCAGCAGCGGTCTGGTCCGCTCCTCGTCGGCCGCGTCGTCGAGGACGATCAGCGCCCGTCGGGCACTCAGGGTGGCCCGGTAGACGGCCTCCCGGGCGGCGGGGTCCACCGGGATCCGGTCGGGCGGGTGGCCGAGCGCCGTCAGCAGCAGGACCAGTGCCTCGGCGGCGGGCAGCGGCGCCTCGCTCATACCGTGCAGCCGCACACAGACACAGCCGTCCGGGAAGTGCCCGGCCAGCCGCCGCGCGGCCTCCGCGGCGAGCGTCGTCTTGCCCTGCCCGCCCGGCCCGAAGAGCACCGCGGCCCGGGTGCCGGCCGTGGTGGCGAGCGCCTCCAGATCCGCGAGTTCCGGCTCCCGGCCGGTGAAGTCCGCGACGGTGCGCAGGAGATACGGCGGTGCGGTCGGGCCGCCGCGTTCCCGGCCGGCGTCGGCCAGCCGCTGGAGGCGCTCGCGCTGCCCGCCGTCAAGGCCGAGGGCGGCGGCGAGCGCGTCGACGGTACGGCGCCGCGGTCCGCGGCTGCGGCCGCGCTCCATGTCGCCGAGCGCGCGGACGCTTACCCCGGACGCCTCGGACAGCTCCTCCAGGGTCAGCCGGGCGGTCCGGCGCAGGGATCGCAGCGTGGCACCGAACGCCGTACTGCCTTGGGAAACATCCGAATCATGTCTGGTCATCAAGGCAATTAGAACAAGTGGCCGCCCGTCGTGGAGCCGGAATATCGGACGCCGTTTGGCCTGCCGACCGTAATCCTGCCTGTGCTTCTGCCTGGTGGCGACCCGTCACCGGTGGTGTGCTGGTGGCCGTTGACGACATCCCGTCCATGAAGGGGAAACCGCATGCCGTACATCACCGTCGGTGAAGAGAACAGCGCGCCCATCGAGCTCTACTACGAGGACCACGGAACCGGACAGCCGGTCGTGCTCATCCACGGCTACCCGCTCGACGGTCACTCCTGGGAGCGGCAGGTGCCCGCCCTGCTGGAGGCCGGCCACCGGGTCATCACCTACGACCGCCGCGGTTTCGGCCGCTCCTCGCAGCCGACCACGGGCTACGACTACGACACCTTCGCCGCCGACCTGGACAAAGTGCTGACCGCGCTGGACCTGACCGACGCCGTCCTGGTCGGCTTCTCGATGGGCACCGGCGAGGTGGGCCGGTACCTGGGCACCCACGGTTCCGGCCGGGTGGCGAAGGCCGCCTTCCTCGCGTCGCTCGAGCCCTTCCTGCTCAAGACCGACGACAACCCGACCGGCGTCGACCAGCAGGTCTTCGACGGCATCCTGGAAGCCGTCACCAAGGACCGGTACGCCTACTTCACCGCCTTCTACCAGGACTTCTACAACCTGGACGAGACGCTCGGCAGCCGCATCAGCGAGGAGGCCGTGCGCAACAGCTGGAACGTGGCGGCCGGTGCCTCGGCGCATGCCTCGGTGGCCTGCGTGCCGACCTGGACCACCGACTTCCGCGCGGACGTGGCGAAGGTCGACGTGCCGACGCTGATCCTGCACGGCACCGGTGACCGCATCCTGCCGATCGACTCCACCGGGCGGCCCTTCCGTGCCCTGCTGCCGTCCGCCGAGTACGTGGAGATCGAGGGCGCCCCGCACGGTCTGCTGTGGACCCACGCCGAGGAGGTCAACGCCGCGCTGCTGGCCTTCCTGAGCAAGTAGTCACGGGGCGTCGGCAAGCAGTACAGGGCGTCGGGGTCACTCCCGCCCCGACGCCACCACTGCCAGCAACCCCGCCGCCCCCGCCGCGACCAGCAGCGGAATGCCCAGGCCGTGGTGGAGCACCAGCCACGCGCCCAGGAACGCCCCGGCGGCCATCGCGACGACCGCCGCCGAGCGGCGCGGTGAGCGGTGGCCGGAGCCGCCGCCGGCGCGGGAGTCGGCGGCCAGGCCGGTCAGGGTCATCGTCAGGACCGTGGTCGTGGTGAGGCCGGGGATGTCGAGCTTGCGGACCGTCGCGTTGCGCAGGCCCATCGCGACGGCGGTCAGGGCGATCACGGCGTAGCGGGTGGCGGTCGCGTGCGGGGCGGCGAAGGCGGCCACGGCGGATGCGCCCACCAGGACCGCCTCGATGGCCAGCGTGAGCCGGGTGAAGGTACGCAGCGAGCCCTCGCCCAGTCGTCGCCCGACGCGCCCTCCGGCCGCCGCGCCGAGCAGGAAGCAGCCCAGCGAGGTCGCCGTGTGCCGCACGGAGAAGCCGGGCGCCCCGGCGGCGGCGAAGCCCAGCACCACCACGTTGCCGGTCATGTTCGCGGTGAAGACATGCCCGAGGCCCAGATAACTCACGGCGTCGATCAGCCCGCTGATCACCGTGAGCCCCAACAGCACGACCACCAGGCGCAGTCCGCGTGTCTCGTGTTCGCGCATGAAGTCTCCGGGGCTCGGGGTCGCCGGACGGGCGAGGTGCACTCAAGTCCACCACGGACGCGGGGGACTCTCGGATGTCGACATGAACCGCGCGTCCGTAGCGTCGGGGACATGAGTGATGAGACGCGCAAATCCCATGAAACACGGACCAGTTGGCGGGCGCGGAGGGGACTCGCCGGGGCGGCGGCGCTGTTGCTGGCCGGGCTCGCCGCGGCCCCGGTGGCGGCTGCCGGTGAGCAGACGCGGCAGACGCGGCGCGGGGACCTCGTCTCCGTCACGCCGGTCGCCGACCGTGATGCCGGGCAGGTCAGGCGGTTCCTGGCCGGGCGGGACGTCTCCGCCGGCCCCGTGCGGTACGGCGTACGGGCGTACCGGCTGACGTACCGGACCGTGGACCCGTACGGGAAGCCGACGACGGCGAGTGGCCTGCTCACCCTCCCCAAGGGTGGATCCCGGCACCTGGACCTGGTCTCCGACACCCACGGCACCATGGTCACGCGCACCTACGCGCCCTCCGCGAGCGAGGACTTCGGCCGCATCCCGTCGTATCTGAACGCCTCCGCCGGGCGCGCCGTCGCCGCGCCCGACTACCTGGGGCTGGGCAGCGGTCCGGGCCTGCACCCGTACATGGACACCGCCTCGTCCGTGACGGCCTCCGTCGACATGCTGCGCGCCGCCCGCACGGCCGCGGACCGGCTGGGCCGCCCGCTCAGCGGCGACGTGTACGCGACCGGCTTCTCACAGGGCGGCCAGGTCGCCATGGCGCTCGGGCGGGCCCTGGAAGACGGCGCCGACCGGCACTTCCGGCTGAAGGCGCTGGCACCGGTCAGCGGGCCCTACGACCTCGAGGGCCAGGAGGTCCCGGCCCTGTACGACGGCCGGGTCAACGACGTGAGCGGCGTCCTGTACATCTCGTACTGGCTGGTCGCGCAGAACCGTCTGCACCCCCTCTACAAGGACCCGTCCGAGGTCTTCCGCGCCCCGTACGCGAGCCGCGTCGAGAGCCTCTTCGACGGCAGCCACGACGAGGAGGAGGTCGTCAAGGGGCTCGCCCCGGACGTGAAGAACCTGCTCACGCCTTCCTTCTACGAGCGTCTGCGCCACCCCTCGGGCCCGCTGCTGGACGCGATGCGCGCCGCCGACCACACCTGCGGCTGGAAGCCGGACGTGCCGGTGCGGCTGTACGCCGGTGACGACGACACCGACGTGCCCATCGGCAACACCCGCACATGCGCCCGCACCCTCGCAGGTCAGGGAGCGAGGGTGCGGGTGGTCGATCAAGGGGCCGTGGACCACTTCGGGTCGTTCGCGGTGTCGGCCCCGCAGGTGGTGCGGTTCTTCGACACGGTGCGGGACTAGTGCGCGATCAGTACCAGCCGTTGGCCTGCCAGAAGGCCCAGGCGGCGCTCGGGCTGCCGTAGCGGGAGTTCATGTAGTCCAGGCCCCACTTGATCTGGGTCTTGGCGTTGGTCTTCCAGTCCGAGCCGGCCGTGGCCATCTTGGAGCCGGGCAGGGCCTGGACCAGGCCGTAGGCGCCGGAGGAGGCGTTGGTGGCGGTGACGTTCCAGCCGCTCTCGTGCTCGACGATGTTGCTGAAGGCGTTGTACTGGGCCGCGCTCGGGATCATCTTGTGCGCGATCGCCTGGGCGCTGGCGGCCGAGTCGGCGGTCGCGGCGTGGGCGGGAGCCGCGGTCAGCACCATGCCGGTGGCGGCTGCGGCCACGGCGGCGGAGGCGAGGGCCTTCTTCGGGGACGCGATGCTGCGGGCGATGCGGGAGACGAACACGAGGAACCTTTCTTCGGGGACAGGGGGTCGCCGTACGCAGGTCCGGAATCCCGGTGCATGCGTCGGCGCCGAGGCCCTGGGGCTCGTCGGCGCCGTGCGACGTCGTCCAGAGAAGCAGGCTCGGAAGGGGTCCGCAATGACCCTATTTGCTAGTTGTGGTCGTATCTGGGGGAGGCGGGGTTCGTGTGACCTGGCTCTCAAAGTGCAGGTCAGGGGCCATTATGGCGTGGACATGGCGTCCGAAATGCACTACTAGGGTGAGTAGTGGGTGATGTGGGTCATGTGGGGTGCTTCACCGGCCGGCGGGGCTCGAATGTGACCGCGGTCTCGAACGCGGCCCGGCGGGTGGCTCTGCGTAGCGCCTTGAGCACCGCCGGGCCGAGCGTCAGCGTCAGGGCGACGGTGACGACGGCCCGGCCCAGGTCCCAGCCGAGCGAGGTGGCCACGCAGTACGCGAGGAAACGGGCCAGGTTGGCCGGGACGGCGGCGTGCGGGTCGAAGGCGATGCCGGACGCCAGTGCCCCCATGAAGGGCCAGCCGGCCAGGTTCATGATCGTGCCGTAGGCGAAGGCGGCGAGGAAGCCGTAGCCGGCGAGGAGGGCCAGTTCGGCCCGGCCGCGCAGGCGGTCCGGGCCGGGCAGCAGGCCCGCGCCCATCGTGAACCAGCCCATCGCCAGCATCTGGAACGGCATCCACGGGCCCACCCCGCCCGTGAGCAGCGCGGACGCGAACATCGTCAGCGAACCGAGGGTGAAGCCGAAGCCCGGGCCCAGGACGCGGCCGCTCAGCACCATCAGGAAGAACATCGGCTCGATACCGGCGGTACCGGCGCCGATGGGGCGCAGGGCGGCACCGGTGGCGGCGAGCACGCCGAGCATGGCGACCGCCTTCGGGCCGAGGCCCGACTCCGCGATGGTCGCCGCGACCACTGCCACGAGCAGCACGAGCAGGCCCGCGAAGAGCCAGGGGGCGTCCTGGGTGTGCGTGCCGATCTGCGAGGAGGGCGGGGCGAGGAAGGGCCAGCCGAAGCCGACCGCGCCCACCGTGCTGACCAGGGCGAGGGCGGCGGTGGAGCGGGGGCCGAGGCGGATGGGGCGCGCCTGCGGGGTGGGCGTCACGACAGCGCCTCCTTCACCTGGGCGACTGTGAGCCACTGCTGCGGGGCGAGGATCTTCGTCACCTGGGGGGCGAAGGACGGGGACGAGACGACCACGTCGGCGGTCGGGCCGTCCGCGATGACCTCGCCGTCGGCCAACAGGACGACTCGGTGGGCGAGTTCGGCGGCCAGTTCGACGTCGTGGGTGGCCAGGACGATTGCGTGCCCTGCGGTGGCGAGTGAGCGGAGGACGGTCACGAGCCGGGCCTTCGCCGCGTAGTCCAGTCCGCGGGTCGGTTCGTCCAGGAGCAGCAGGGGTGGACGGGCGGTGAGGACGACCGCCAGGGCGAGGGTGAGGCGTTGGCCCTCGGAGAGGTCGCGGGGGTGGGTGTCGTCGGGGATGCCGGGGAGGAGGTCCGAGAGCAGGGTTCGGCAGGTGCCGGGTTCTGCCTGGGCGTCGCGGTCGGCTGCGGTGCATTCGTCGGCGACGGTGTCCGTGTAGAGGAGGTCGCGGGGTTCTTGGGGGACCAGGCCTACGTGGCGGATGAGGTCGGGGGGTGGGGTGCGGTGAGGGGTTCGGCCGCCGACTCGGACTGTGCCGGTGGTGGGTTCGAGCAGGCCTACGAGGGTGTTGAGGAGGGTGGACTTTCCGGCACCGTTGCGGCCCATCAGGGCGATGGTTTCGCCGGGGGTGATGGTGAGGGTGACTTGGTGGAGGGCCTGGATCTGGGCTCGGCGGACGGAAAGGGCGTGAACTTGGGCGGGGGGTGCGGGAGTTGGGGTGCGGGTGTTGGAGGTGGCTGTGTGCTTGCGGAGGAAGGGCAGCCATCGGCGGGTGGGGGCTGAGGTAGGGGAGGCGTCGCCGGCCCGCGCTTGCGGGGCGCTGTCTCTCTTTGGGTCGGGAGCCGTCCCAGCGGCACGACAGCCTGCAGGCGGTGCGGAGGTGTTGTGTGCTGCGATGCGGCTGTCCGTCGACGATGCGGAGTTGTGAGCTGCCGTACGGCTGTCCGCAGCCGGTGCGGGGTTGTTGTGTACTGCGGCGCGGCTGTCCGCAGGGTGCGTGGCGTTGAGAGCGGCGGGGTGACTGCCGGCAGACGGCGCCAGTTGTTCGCGCAGGCCGGCCGACCGGCGCCTCGCGTCCCGCACCGTCAGCGGCAGCGGGGACCAGCCGGCCAGTCGCCCCAGTGCCACCACCGGCGGATACACCGGCGATATGGCCATCATGTCCGCCGGGGCGCCCAGGTGCAGCGGCGCTCCGGGAGCCGGCAGCACGGCTACCTGGTCCGCGTACTGGATGACCCGTTCCAGGCGGTGTTCGGCCATCAGGACCGTCGTGCCGAGGTCGTGGACCAGGCGTTGGAGGACGGCGAGGACCTCCTCCGCGGCCGCCGGGTCCAGGGCCGAGGTCGGTTCGTCGAGGATCAGGGCCTTGGGGTGGGGGGTGAGGACCGAGCCGATGGCCACGCGTTGTTGCTGGCCGCCGGAGAGGCTGGCGATGGGGCGGCCGCGGAGGTCGGCCAGGCCGAGGAGGTCGAGGGTTTCCTCGACCCGGCGGCGCATCACGTCCGGAGCAAGCCCCAACGACTCCATGCCGTAGGCGAGTTCGTCCTCCACCGTGTCCGTCACGAAGTGGGACAGCGGGTCCTGCCCCACCGTGCCTACGACGTCCGCGAGTTCGCGTGGTTTGTGGGTACGGGTGTCCCGGCCCGCCACCGTCACCCGGCCCCGCAACGTGCCGCCCGTGAAGTGCGGGACGAGGCCGCTGACGGCACCGAGGATCGTCGACTTGCCGACCCCCGACGGGCCGGCCAGGAGGACGAGTTCACCTTCCGGGACCTCGAAGTCCACGCCCCGCACGGTCGGTTCGGCCGCCCCGTCGTACGTCACGGAGACATCCTCGAAGCGGATCACGACGGCTCCTTGGGGGCGATGAGGGAGGGAAACAAGCCGAGGAGTACGGCCGCGGCCGGCCAGAGCGGAAGCGAGGGGGCCACCAGCGGTACGACACCGGGGTGCAGGCCCGCCGGGTCGTCCGCGGCGGCGAGCGTGAGCAGCGCGGCGACCGCGGCGCCGGATCCCGCGACCAGCCAGGCGCGCACGTCCCAGCGGTCGGGGCGGTAACGCGTGCGCGGGCTGCGGCGGCCGCCCAGCCGCAGCCCGGCCAGGGCCGCGGCGACCCCGGCGAGCAGAAGGGGCAGGCCGTAGGTGCCGCCCTCGGCGGTGAGCAGGCCGTACGTTCCCGCGCAGACGCCGAGCAGGCCGCCGAGGGTGAGGGCGGCGGTGGTGCGGCGAACTGCGGTGGGGACCTGGGCGGTTCGGCCGTAACCGCGGGAGTCCATCGCGGAGGCGAGGGCGACCGAACGCTCCAACGCGCCTTCCAGCACCGGGAGTCCGATGTGCAGCAGACCGCGGATGCCCTTGTCGGGGCGGCCGCGCAGGCGCCGGGCGGCGCGCAGGCGTTGGACGTCGGCGATGAGGTTGGGCGCGAAGGTGAGGGCCACGACCACAGCCACGCCCGTCTCGTAGAGGGCGCCGGGGAGGGACTTCAGGAGACGGGACGGGTTGGCGAGAGCGTTCGCGGCGCCGACGCACACCAGGAGCGTGGCCAGCTTCAGGCCGTCGTAGAAGGCGAAGACGAGTGACTCGGCGGTGACCCTGCCACCCAGGCGGATGCCCTGGGCCCAGTGGGGGAGCGGGAGTTCGGGGAGGGTGACGATCACATGCGTGCCGGGGATGGGCGAGCCGAGCGCCACCGCGAAGACGAGGCGGATGAGGAGGACGGTCAGGGCGAGCTTGAGGAAGGCGGAGTAGGAGTGCGACCAGGGGGTTCGGGGGCGGCAGGTGGCGACGACGTACGCGGATGTCGCGATGAGGAGGGTCAGCAGGAGGGGGTTGTTGGTGCGGGTGGCTGCGGTGCCCAGGCCCAGGGACCAGAGCCACCAGGCACCGGGGTGCAGCGACGTGGGCGGACTAGCCATGCCTGCGTCGCCGTGCCTGCCACACCGCTGCCGCGCCCAGCAGCGCAACCGCCCCCGCCCCTGCGAACAGCCCCACCGAGGGCCCGCCGTCCTGGTCGCCCTTCTTCTCCGCAGCGGTCGGCTTCTTTCCCGCCGAGACCTGCTCCCCGCACCCCTTCTCCGGATACCCGGCGATGGCGCACAGCAGGGCGTCGGTGTCGTACCGCAGTGGCTTCGCCACCGAGGCCAGTGCCTCCGCCGTCGTGCCGTCGGACGGCACCCGCGCGCAGGCCGTACGGCGGGCCGGGGGCTTCTCGCCCGACGGGGCGTCCGCCGCCGTACCGAAGTCGATGACCAGTGCTACCCGCTTCTTGCCCTCCTGCGCCGGCGTCCGCGCGCAGATCACCGCGAACGACGCCGGGCCGCGCGGCTTCGCCGAGTCCTGTGAGTCCTCGCTCACCGAGAAGCGGAAGCCCTGGACGTCGCCGTCGGAGGGGCGGGCGGTGGAAGGGCCCTGAGTGGCGTACGTCCAGCGGCCGTTGTCGTAGTCCCAGAAGGACCAGTAGCGGTAGCCGACGGCCTGCGCCTGGCCACCCCCGGCCAGCGCGAGGAACAGCACGGCCAGCAGAAGGACACCGCGGCGGATCACGGCTGCTTCTTCTTACGGCCGCTGATCAGGAACCCGACCCCGATGCCGCCGACGAGCCCCACGCCGATGATCCACCACACGCTGACGCCGGAGTCGTCCTTGGCGTCCTCCTTGTTCGAGTCGCCGGGGGTGGGGGAGGCGGTGGTCGGGACGGAAGCCGGCTTCGGGCCGGTCGCGTTGAGGAGCTTCACCAGGTCCTGACCGCCGAAGTCGTGGACGTCGAAGGTCTCCGCGTTCGCCGCGAGGATCAGCTGCGCGTACGCGGCCGGTCCGCCCTGCTGTGCCCAGGCCTTGGAGTTCGCCTCCAGCCAGCGCATGGCGTCGGCCGCCTTGTCGCCCTGGCCGGCGGTCGCGAGGGCGAGGACCGCGTCGGCTGTGTTGCCGTAGTCGGGCTGGGGCTTGGCGCCGGGGAGCGTCGACGTCAGGTGCTTGTCCTTGGCCAGGGCCTTGACGAGGTAGGCGGCGCCGTTCTGCGCCGCCAGTTCGGGGTCGATGGCCTTCTTGCAGGCCGGCGTGGTGCCGGTGGGCTTCGGGGCGTCCCCGGCCAGCCCCTTGCCCAGCGCGCCCACCACGGCCGCCGCGGTCGCGTCCGCGTTGGCGGCCAACTTGCCCTTCTTGTCCGGCTGGTAGGCGAAGGCGCCCGCGCCGTCCCCGTCGCAGGGCAGCGCGAGCGCGAGCAGGGCGTCGTACGGAGACTTGCCGCCCTTGGCGGTCTCGGCCGGCTTCTCACCTACGGCGGTCAGCGCGCCGATGACGACGGACGTCGAGTTCGCATCACTCGCCCCGCCCGGCGCGTAGCCCCAGCCGCCGTCCTTGTTCTGCACGGACTTCAGCCAGGTGACCGCCTTGCCGGTGGCGGAGTCGTGCCCGCCGAGCGCGGCGAGGGCTTGGACGGCGGCGGCCGTGCTGTTCGTGTCGACCGCGACCTCGGCGTCGCAGGCCTTCGCGGCATCGGCGCGGAACGCCGCGAACGCCCCGTTCGCGCACTGCTGGCCCACCAGCCAGTCCACCGCCTTCGCCGCCGGCTTCACACCCACGGTGTCCTGCGCGAGCAGCGCCAGCGACTGGCGCCAGACGCCGTCGTACTTGGGGTCCGTGCTGCCGTACAGACCCTCGGGTATCGACGGCGAGGGAGCGGCCGTGGCGGGGACGGCGGCACCCAGTACGACGGTGGCGGCGGCCAGTGCCGCGGCGCTGCGGCGGACGACGTTCATGATCGGCGGGTGCCTCTCTGTGCTGCTTCTCGGTTCGCGGCGGGAGCGCGGGCAGCGGCACGGGAGACCCCGGGCGGCTCGGCTCCGTATGCCTCGACGGTGCCGTGCGCCGACGGGCTGCCGACACACGTGAGCCGGTCACGACCGCGCGGGGCAATCCGGCTGACCACCCTCGGGCGGGCGGTTCACGGTTGCGGGTCAGCGCCGGAATTGCACCGGCTTCCCCCCGTACGGTGTGATGACGACCTGGCCACTCTACCGGTCGGTACGAACACGCTGAGAGCCCCCTGTGAGGCAGACGGCGCTAGGTTCGGATCCATGGGGATCACGGGGAAACTGCTCGGCACGGGCCGCGTCAACGACGTGTACGAGATCGACGAGGCGTGGGTGCTGCGCCGCGACCGGCACGGATGGGGCGACGCGGCGGCGGAGGGCGCCGTGATGGAGCACGTACGCGCCCACGGCTACCCCGTGCCCCGCGTACGGCTCGCCGACTCCACGCGCACCGACCTGGTGATGGAGCGGCTGTCCGGGCCGACGATGCTTCAGGCGTGTGTGGATGGTTCGCTGGGCGCCGACGAGGCGGGCGCGATCGTGGCCGACCTGCTGCGGCGCCTGCATGCCGTCCCCGCCCGCGAGTCCGCTGACCCGGGCTACCGGGTCCTGCACCTCGACCTGCATCCCGACAACGTGATGCTCACGCCCGCCGGCCCGCAGGTGATCGACTGGTCCAACGCGGAGGAGGGGCACCCGGGCCTCGACTGGGGCATCTCCGCCATGATCCTCGCCCAGGTCGCCGTCGACGACGAACCGATCGCCGACGGCGCCCGCGAAATGCTGAGCGCCCTGCTCGCCGACCCCTCCCGCCTCACCGAGGCCGGCCTGGCGGAGGCCCGGCGCCGACGGGCGGCCAACCCGACGATGAGCCGACGGGAGGTCGAACTCCTCGGGGAGGCCGAGGAGTTGATCCGTACGCTGCTGCGTTGACGGCGCGCCTTCCGGGTGGGCGTCAGGTCACCGCGGCCCTCGTCGGCACCGTCGCCTCCGTCGGCTGGCACAGCACCAGGGTGAGGTCGTCGCAGGGAGGTGTGCCCCCGTGGGCGATCGCGCGGTCGTACAGGTGGTTCAGCGCGTCCTCGGGCAGCGGCTCGCGCAGGGCCCGTGAGGCCTCCGTCAGCAGGGGGAAGGGTGAGCCGTCGGGGGCGCGGACCTCGCTCAGGCCGTCGGTGTAGATCAGGAGCCGGTCGCCCGGCTGGAGGCGGGCGCGGCACTGACGGGGCTCGGGACCGAGGCCCAACGGCGTGGTGGGGGTGAAGGGTTCGAGCAGCTCGACACGGTGACCGGCGCGCAGCGGCGCCGGATGGCCGCAGTTGACGAGGCGGACCTCGCCGGGTGCGAACTCGGCGAGCAGGACCGTCACGAAGTCCTCCGGGCCGAGCTCGGCGGCGAGCCGGGTGTCCAGGCCGGTGACGAGGTCGGGCAGCGAGGGCTCGGCGTAGGCCAGTTCACGGAAAGCGGTGATCGTCGCCGCGGTCAGCCGCAGCGCCTCCAGGCCGTGCCCGCGCACATCGCCGACCAGCACCCGCAGGCCGTACGGGGTGACCGCGACGTCGTACAGGTCGCCGCCGACCGTCGACTCGCGGGCGGCGCAGTGGTGGCGTGTGCGCACGTGTGTGCCGCACAGGTTGCGGGAGATGGGCTGTTGGATCACCCCCTGGGTGATCCGGGTCACCTCGCGCGCCCGGGTGAGTGCCGACTCCAGCTCGGCGCGTCGGAATGCCGCGTACACGGTGATCGCGCCGCCCAGCAGGAGAGCACCGCCACAGGCGGCGCAGCCGAGCAGGGACGGTCGCCCGAACGCGACGTCCGCCCCCAGTGCCAGTGCCGCCGCGCCGCCGCAGACGAGGGCGGTGTGCCGTGCGCCGAGCCGTGCGCAGGCCAGCAGCGGCGCGACGAACAGCAGCACGGTCAGGGTGGCCGGAGGACCGACCGCCCCGGTGTCCATGACGCCCATGGGGCACCTCTTGCTCCCGATCGCCCCGCACAGTGAGGGACGACTATCTCTCATCAAGCCGTCACGGAGAGTGAGTTGACCGCATCGCGTCGAATGTGTCCGGCGATGTCGCCTCCTGTGGCCCCTTTGTCCGGCTCGCGTGCTTCGGCCCCTGGGTGGGCGGAAGGGCGTCACACTGTGCGACGTGCCTTGGAACACGGTCGGGGGCGGCCTCGGCAACCTGCCTCCGGAGACCCGCGGTTTCGTCGGACGGGAGACGGAACTGGGCCTGCTGGCCGCCGAGTTGACATCCGAGAAGGGAAGCCGGCTGCTGAGCCTGGTGGGCGTCGGCGGGGTCGGCAAGACCCGGCTCGCCCTGCACACCGCCGCCCGGGTGCAGCGGGCGTATCCCGACGGCGTGTGGCTGGTGGAGCTGTCCGCCCTGCACACCGACGGTCTGGTGCCCCTCGCCGTCATGGAGGCGCTCCGGCTCGCCGACCAGACGGTGGACTCGGCCGTCGCGGCGATCGCCGCCTGGGCCCGGGACAAACGGCTGTTGCTGATCCTCGACTCCTGTGAGCACCTGCCGGCGGAGTGCGGCGCCCTGGCCGTGGCCCTGACGGACAAGGTGCCCGGACTGCGCGTCCTGGCCACCAGCCGGGTGCGGCTGGGAGCGCCGGGGGAGTGGACCATGACGGTCGAACCGCTGCCGGTGAGTGGTGCGGGCGGCGAGGAAGGCGCGGAACCCGCCGTCGCCGACACCCTGTTCGCGCAGCGGGCCGCCGGTGCGGATCCCGGCCTCGTCCTGGACGCGCCGGCCCGGCGACGGATCGCCGCCATCTGCCGCGGCCTCGACGGCATCCCGCTCGCCATCGAGCTGGCCGCCGCCCGGCTGTCCGACCTCGGCCTGGACGAGCTGCACACCCGCCTCGGCGCCGACCGGCCCTCCCGCCTGGACCTGTTGACCTCGCAGGACGGCGACGCCCCCGCGCGCCATCGCGCGCTGCGCACCACGATCGGCTGGAGCCACGAGCTGTGCGCCCCGCTGGAACGGCTGCTGTGGGCCCGGTTGTCCGTCTTCGCGGGCGGGTTCGACACCGAGGCCGCCACGTTCGTCTGCGCGGGCGGCCCGCTGCCCGCCGAGCGGGTGGGCGAGCTGATCGAGAAACTCGTGGCCTGGTCGATCGTCCGGCCCGACCGCACCGACCCCGCCCGCTACCGGATGCTCGACACCGTCCGTGAGTACGGCGGCGACTGGCTGCGCGAACTGGGCGAGGAGGAGGCCGTACGTCTGCGCCACCGCGATCACTACCGTCGGCTGGCCCGGCAGGGCTGGGCCGAGTGGAACACCGGTCGGCAGGTCGCCTGGGCCGTGCGCGTCCTGGCCGACCGGGCCAATCTGCATGCCGCGCTGGACTTCGCCCTGGCCGGTCCGGATCGCGCCGCTGGCGTGGAGATGGCGGGCCACGTCGGCCTCATGTGGCGCCACTGCGGTGTGCTGCGCGATGCCCGGCACTTCCTGGACCGGGCGCTCGCCGGCGACGTGCCGCCCGGCCCGGCCCGCACCCGGGCCCTGTGGGCGTGTGCGGCGGTGGCCGTCTTCCAGGGGGATCTGGAGGAGGCGGCGAACCTGGCGGTGCGGTGTGCCGACTCGGCGCGGGAGGAGGGGGACGCGGTGGCGCAGGTCGCCGCCGTGTACCTGCGGGGCACCTACCTGGTGCAGAGCGGGCGCATGGCCGAGGCGATCGAACTCGTCGACACGGTCCCGCGGCTGCCCGTCCAGCCGCACGGGTTCGGTGCCGCCCAGTTGCAGATAGGACTCGTGGCCGCCTTCGCGCACCTGATGTGCGGCGAGTTCGAGGCGGCCCGTGCCGCCGCCGTGGAGGTCCGCAGGGCCGGCGCCGAGTGCGGCGAGTGCTGGGCGGGATCCGTCACCGACTATCTGATCGCCCAGATCGACCTGACCCAGGGAGATGCGGCCACGGCCGTCCGCGGCGCTCGCACGGCGATCGCCAAGAGCGCGCTGATGCACGACATCGTGGTCTCCGCCGTCTCCCTCGACGTGCTGGCCGCGGCGGTCGTGGCGCGCGGCGACGGACTGCACGCGGCACGTCTTCTCGGCGTCGGCAGCCGCATCTGGGAACTGACGGGCGGCGACCAGCTGAACTCGCCGGACCTCATCGCAGCCCGCCGCACCCACGAACTCCGGGTCCGCGGCGAGATCGGCCACGAGAGCTACGAGACGGCCTTCGCGGAGGGACGCGCGATGTCGTACGAGGAGGGACTGCGGTACGCGGCGCGGTCCACCGGCCCCCAGGAGTGAGTGCCCGGCGTCTCAGCCCTCGACCGCCACCGCGTCCACCTCGACCAGCATCCCCTCGCGGACCGGCCGTTCTTCGGTTGCGTGGCGAGATCGGCGATGAGATCCACGAGACGGTTCTCGCGGAGCGGCGCGCGATGTCGTACGAGGAAGGACTGCGGTACGCGGCGCGGTCCACCGGCCCCCCAGAAGTGAGCGCCCGACGCCTCAGCCCACGACCGCCACCGCGTCCACCTCCACCAGGACCCCCTCCCGCACCAGCCGCGCCACCACCGTCGTACGAGCGGGCAGCGGTGTGCAGTCCGCGAAGAACTCCCGGTAGACGCGGTTGAATTCGGCGAAGTGGGCGGGGTCGGCCAGATAGCAGGTGCAGCGTGTGATCGACCGCCGGTCGCCGCCCGCCGCCGCGACCACCGCCTCGACATTGGCGAGCACCTGCCGCGCCTGCGCGGCCAAGTCCGCGGGCATCTCCCCGGTCGCCGGATCCAGCGGCCCCTGCCCGGAGGTGAACACCAACGGCCCGCTGCGCACCCCCTGGGACAGCGGTGGACGGCTGCCGTCGGCGAAGCGGACGAGCGGGGCGCGGTCGGTGCGGACGGGTTCGAGGGTGCCGCGGCCGACGTGCGGGGTGGGGCCGCCGAAGGGGAGGTGCAGGACCCGGGAGGCCAGCAGCCACCGCCCGTCGACGCGGCGGAACGTGTCCTCGTAGTGGCCGACCTGGACGGGCGGGCCGGCGGGCACCATGCCGCCCGACCAGCCTTCGATGCGGTACGTCGTGAAGTACGAGGTGGCCTCGGCGGTGTCCTCGGACGTCACGGTGACCCGGATGTTGGACATGATCCGCCGCGAGAGCTTGTCCACGGGGCGCGCGCCGAAGTACTTCCGCAGCGCCTCCCGCCCCTCGGAGCGCCGTCCGTCGCCCGGCGGCGGCCACTCCCACCGGCCGTCCTCGGTGAACAGCTCGGCGACGGAGGCAGGTTCGCCGAGATCGAGACGGTGGACGAAGTCGAGGATCAGGCGCTCGCAGGCGCGTTCGGCGAGGAGCTGCTGCAACGGGTCCATGGTCATTGGGTACCAGCGGGCACCCTGGGCCCACGAGCGAATTACGCCGCCACGCGCACGACCCCGGTTCACACCGCCACGCGCACGACCCCGGTTCACACCGCCACGTACGTCACCGGATCGCTCCCCGCCACCGCCTCCGCCCGCCCCAGTTTCACCAGCCGCCGCAGATGCGCCTCGGCCTCCGAGACGGCGATGTTCCTTGATCCGTAGGGGATTTGGTCCCAGGGCCGGTTCCACTCCATGCGCTCGGCGACCTGCCAGGGCGTGAGCGGCTCGACCAGCAGCGACCGCAGCCCGGTGAGCCGCTGCTCGTGGTGGTCGAGCAACTCCCGTACGCGGGCGGCCGCGTCGGTGAGCACGTGCTGGTGGGCGGGGAGCACTTCGGCGGGGGCGAGCCGGCCGACGCGCTCGAGGGAGTCGAGATAGTCGCCGAGAGGGTCGGTGATGGTGGCGTCGTCGGGATCCTCGTAGAGACCGATGTGCGGGGTGATCTCGGGCAGCAGGTGATCGCCGGAGAACAGCCGTCCGTGGCCCGGGAGTTGGGCCGGGTGCTGCTCCTCCAGGTGGAGGCAGACATGGCCGGGGGTGTGGCCCGGCGTCCAGATCGCGCGCAGTCGCCGCCCCGGCAGGTCGAGGAGCTCGCCGGGGATGATCTCGCGGTCGGGCAGGGCGGGGGAGAAGCCCGGCAGGGTGGTGCGCGGGGCGGCGTCCCTGAGCGGCGCCACGTGCTCCTCGGGCGCACCGGCGGCGACGAGTTTGGCGGTCATGTAGGCGAACCAGCGCCCGGGCCGGGTCTCCAGGGTGCGCCGCACGATCGCGGTGTCCGCGGCATGCATGGCGATCCAGGCCCCGGACGCCTCGCGCACCTTGCCGGACAGGCCGTGGTGGTCGGGGTGGTGGTGGGTGATCACCACCCCGTGGATCTCGGCGGGCGAGGTCCCGCACGCGGCCAGTCCCTCGGCGAGGGTGTCCCAGGAGGCGGGGTCGTCCCACCCGGTGTCGACCAGCACCGGCCCGCGGTCGGTGTCGACGACGTACACGAGCGTGTACCCGAGTGGATTGTCCGGAATGGGGACTCGGACGGACCGCACGCCGCCGCCGTGGTCGCTGACCTGTGCCATGGACTCCCCTGTCGCCGCGTTCCAGCCACTATAACTAGAACGGGTTTCGATGGGAGCCCAAGTCACCCTTCGAGGGTGCTGTGAGGTCTGTGGACTCCTCCCAGTGGAACTGGTATCAGTTCCCGTATCTGATGAACCGTCAGAGTCAGCTCCCGGGGAGGCAGTCGGCCATGACCGAGCTCGTGGAACACGGACAGCTGTTCATCGGCGGGGAGTTGACCGACCCCCTCGGCAAGGACGTCATCGAGGTGATCTCCCCGCACACCGAGGAGGTCATCGGGCGGGTGCCGCACGCCTCGCGGGAGGACGTCGACCGGGCCGTCGCCGTGGCGCGCCGGGCCTTCGACGAGGGGCCCTGGCCGCGGATGTCGATCGACGAGCGGATCGAGGTCGTCACCCGGATCAAGGACGCGATCGCCGTACGGCACGAGGAGATCGCCCGCGTGATCTCCTCCGAGAACGGGTCGCCGTACTCCTGGAGCGTCCTGGCGCAGGCGCTCGGCGCGATGATGGTGTGGGACGCGGCGATCACAGTCGCACGCAACTTCACCTACGAGGAGACACGCGACGGCGTCCTCGGCAAGATCCTCGTGCGCCGCGAACCGGTCGGCGTCGTGGCGGCCGTAGTCCCGTGGAACGTCCCGCAGTTCGTGGCCGCCGCCAAGCTCGCGCCCGCACTGCTCACCGGCTGCACGGTGATCCTCAAGCCGTCGCCGGAGTCGCCGCTGGACGCGTACATCCTCGCCGACATCACCCGCGAGGCCGGACTGCCGGAGGGCGTCCTGTCCATCCTCCCCGCCGACCGCGAGGTCAGCGAGTACCTGGTCGGACACCCGGGCATCGACAAGGTCTCCTTCACCGGCTCGGTCGCGGCCGGCAAGCGCGTGATGGAGGTGGCGTCGAAGAACCTGACCCGCGTCACCCTCGAACTGGGCGGCAAGTCGGCGGCGGTCGTCCTCCCGGACGCGGACGTCGCCACGTCCGTCGCCGGCATCGTCCCGGCGGCCTGGATGAACAACGGCCAGGCCTGCGTCGCCCAGACCCGCATCCTCGTACCGCGCTCCCGCTACGACGAGTTCGCCGACGCCTTCGCGCAGGCGGCGAGCGTGCTGGCGGTCGGCGACCCGCTGGACACGGCCACCCAGGTCGGCCCGCTGGTGGCACAACGGCAGCAGCGCAGGAACCTCGACTACATCCGCATCGGCCAGGAGGAGGGCGCCAAGATCCTCACCGGCGGCGGCCGCCCACCGGGCCTGGACCGCGGCTGGTACGTCGAACCGACCCTCTTCGGCGACGTCGACAACTCGATGCGGATCGCCCGCGAGGAGATCTTCGGCCCGGTCATCTGCCTTCTGCCGTACGGCGACGAGTCCGAGGCCCTGAAGATCGCGAACGACTCGGACTACGGGCTGAGCGGCAGCGTGTGGACGGCGGACGTGGCCCACGGCATCGAGGTCGCACGGCAGGTCCGTACGGGTACGTACTCGGTGAACACCTTCAGCCTGGACATGCTCGGCCCCTTCGGCGGCTATAAGAACTCGGGCCTGGGCCGGGAGTTCGGTCCCGAGGGCTACGGCGAATACCTCGAACACAAAATGATCCATCTCCCGGCCGGCTGGGAGGGCTGAGCGGCCATGGGCGACCGCTGGCACGTCGAGGTCGACCGCTCCGTCTGCATCGGCTCCGCCCAGTGCGTCCACCGGGCCACCGGCGCCTTCCGCCTCGACTCCGCCATGCAGTCCCACCCGGTCGAACCGGAAACCGACGCCAACGAACGCATCCTGGAGGCGGCCGAGAACTGCCCGGTGGAGGCGATCGTGATCACCCTGCTGGGGAGCGGGGAGCCGGTGTTTCCGCCGGAGGAGTAGGGCGGCCGCGCCAGGTTCGCTCCACCTCCTGGAACTCCGCCTCGAAGGCGCCTTCCGGCAGGCCGGCCCGCAGCCCGGGCAGGTCCGAGGGGCGCAGGAGACCGAAGGAATCGGCGGGCAGCGCGGCAAGGATCTCGGCGGTGTGGGCGGCCAGCCAGTCGCCCAGGTCGAGTTCGGCTGCGAGGCGGAGGAGGCCGAGCAGGACGGAGGGGCAGGTGGCAGCGACCTGAGGGAGGTCGAGCTCGGCGAGCAGGGAGTCGAAGGTATGGGCGGCGGACGGGCCGTGCAAGGAGCCCGCCCATTGCCAGTTGTGGGTGGAGCGACCCAGCCGGGTCAGGTCCGACAGCCTGCGAAGGGCACTGTCCGCACCAGTGGAGGCGTCGTCGTACTCGAAGAGGAACGGCTGGAGGGAGGTGACCGCGTCGATCAGCCTAGGGCTGCCGCGGTCCAGTGCGTCTCCGGCGCAGTGCAGCATCAGTTGCTTCGTCGCGGCGGTGGGACGAGGCAGGTCCTTCCTGAGCGCGTTGGCGAGCGTGGACAGGACGGATGCGAGGTCGTCGTCGGGCATCGAGGGCGCGTCATGGGTCAGTTGGCGCAAAACGGTCTCCAGGTAGGGGCCCTTCTCGTCGGGTAGGACCTCCTGCGTCAGGCCGAGGCATCGGACGTACAGGCGGTGCCGGTTCGAGGGGTCGTGCACATCCCTGGTGAGCAGGGCGGTGAGGGCCCCGGCCGCGGACCATGGGGCGGCATGGATCGGACTGACCGCGGTGGGCAGTTGCAGAAGCAGCGGATAGCTGGTGTGCAGGAGAACCTCGCTGTCGCGGTCTCCGGCGAACATGACCCGTCTGATCAGCTCCTCGGCGCCGGTGCCGATGAGCCGGTCGACGACGTGACCGGGCAGCGGATCCGGCCCCTCATGTGAGAACAGCCTTTGTGTCCACCCGAGTTGGTGGTGGCCGAGGGGTGTCCAGGTCGTACTGATGAGCAGATCCGGACCCACCAGGCCCGTCTCGCTCTGCTCGGGGTGCAGGAGGCGGGCGAGACAGAGCGTCGAGCACAGCTGGTCCCACGATTGCGAGGAGAGCTGTGCCTGCCATGTCATCGCGTGCCGCCGCCAGCTGCCGACGAGGTCGCCGGCGGATCCGACGAGCTGTGAGGCGTACACCTGTCCGGCCGCGAGCACCGTGATCAGCAGCAGGTTGGCCTCGTACACCGAGTCCCGGTACGAGTGTGTCTGGCGCACCGGGACGTAGCCCTCGTCCATCCGGCGCTCGGCCCACGCAACCTGCCGGAACAAGCCGGTGAGCCTTCCCGCCAGGTCGGCTCTTGACCGCGCTGGCCACGCTGCCAGTCTGTCCCGCAGGTTCTGCACGAACTGCGCGCGATCCGTCAGCGGGGTGAAGGACAGAAGGACGTACAACTCGCTGTCATCCAGGGGTGCTTGAGCGGCGCTCCGGTGCAGCGTCCCGTCGATCAGCCGCGCCGCCAAATGCTCGCCGAACGTGGCGTGCATGAACTCGTAGCTGCGCAGCCGCTCCTCCGTGACCACGGCCTGTGCTTCGTGAATGAAGAAGAAGCGCCCGAACAGCAGCCCGGTGCCGCTGGCCGCCTCGGCGCCGAGTGCCGTGAGGTCCCGGTCCGCCTCCTGCTCGCTGATGGCCTGGGCGCCGCGCTGGAACATGCCGAGCGCGATCACCGACAGCCGGTGGAGTTCGCGCTCGACGGCGATACCGGACTCGGCCGGAGGCAGCGGGCCGTCCTTCTCGACCTGGCGCCGCACGAACTCGCCGAGCAGCCGGTCGTACAACTGGGTGCGGCTGAAGCCGTCGTCGCTCAGCCCGTGCAGCGCGTTGCCGGTGGCGTCGTACAGCGCGAGCATCAGCAACAACAGGGGATGGGCCGCGAGGTCGAGATGGGGGAGCACGGTGTGCAGGGTCAGGGGCCGCAGGCCGTGCCGGTCGAAGTGGTCTGCGTTCGTCGTGTTCCACGTGGCCAGCCAGCGCTCGATCTCCGGCTCCTCGAACCGTTCCAGGCGCAGCACCCGGCTGTTGTACGGGATCTCGGCGCGGTCGGCGACCACCGTGCGGCTCGTGACGATCACGATCAGCGGGCGGCCGAGTCCCGCCTCCCGTGCCTGGAAGAGCTCGATCTCGCGCAGATATCCCCATTGGCGACCGGAGTCGAGGCGCTGGGCGCCAGCCTGCAGGAGCTCGTCGAATCCGTCGAGCAGGACCACCGGGACGACACCCGGGTCGGCCTCTGACCAGTCCGGCCAGGTCACAACCCGCCCCGTGGCCCGCTTCAGGGCGTGCTCCAGCTGCGTCTGGAGGTCCGCCTCGGCGGGCGTGTGCCGCAGTTGGACCCGCAGCGGGCGGAACTCGCTTGCGGGGAGGCGGGCGGTCAGCAGTTTCGTGAGCAGCGACTTGCCGGCGCCGGGGTCGCCGAGGACGACGAGCGGGGAGAGCAGGGCCGAAAGGCCGAGCGCATACCCGGCGAAGAAGTGCTCGATCGTGTCGTACGAAGGCTGGCAGTCCCACCACTTGTCCGACGCGACGCCATGATCGTGCTGGCCGCCCTGGCGCCGATCGGCCAGCCGGAAACGAGGGTTGACGTATCCCTGCGCCAGCGTCGGCATCCGGGGACCGGGCGATTCCAGTGAGGCGATGGGTTCGCGCAGCGGGGAACGGACGCTGGTGAAGGGTTCCTCCAAGCCCGCACACTCCGCCAGGAGCTCCTCCAGGCCGGCCAGCCCAGTGCCGTCCCGGCCGTCGGCGGTGTCGTGCGCGCGGGTGCCGGGCAGGGCCGTCGCCAGCGCGAACTCAGGGCATTTTCGGGCTAGTTGGCTGAGCATCTCGACGCAGTGGTCGAAGCGGGCCTGCTGCACATGGTCATCCGCGTCGAGTTGAAGGAGCCCTTGCGGCGGACGGCCGGGCTGGAGTGCCTCGCTCGTGAGGAACTCGACGTCGGCCAGGGCCAACGACAACGGTGGACGGGGCAGCACACACTGCGCCAGCGCCGCCGCGAGGACGACGTGCGCGGCCCGGAGCAGCGCGCCGCGCGCCACACCGCGTACTGCCCGCACCCGCTCGGGCAGGGTCGCCAGCAGAGCGTCCAATACGTAGGGCAGCCGCTGCTCTTCGTACAGCGGCGTCAGTAACTGCTCCGGTGAACGCATCAGTTCGGGGTGGCCGTCGGCTAGCAGGGACACCGCCTCGTCCGGCCCCATGTCCAGGAAGGCGGCCGGGTCGAGCGTGGGGGTCGACGCCGGAACCGGAGCGGCGGAAGAAGGCAGCGGAGCGCTCGGTCCGTGCGTCGGCGCCGTGGCTGCGCGCTCGACGGCCCGCTCCAACGCCTCATGGCGCCCTCGCCAATACCCCACGTCCAGCTGCACGTTCTCGGGCGACCGGATCCCCTTCGCGCCACGCTCCGCGCACAGGGCAACGATGTGCCGGATGTCCCTCCAGTCCGGGGCCTTCTTCCGGCGTCCGTTGAGCAGGTCGGAGACCGAACTCTCGCTCCGCCCGAGCGCTCTCGCGATGGTCGCCTGCTGCAGCTCGCACACGCGCACAAGCCGGTGCAGCTCGGCACAGAAGTCCGCGACAGGACCCGCCGTCGGTACGGCCAACTCCCCAACCCCTTCGGTGCGGTTCGGCGGATTCCTCCGAAGCGTACGACCTGACCTGCGTCTTCCGCGGGGAGTTCGGGGTGAGCCGGGTTCCGGCCGGCTACCGGCCCCGATGGCCGATCGTCATGGAGCAAGTCGCCCGCCGCCGCCATACCCGGAGGAATGACCATGAAGTTCCTGTCGCTCCCGCACCCCGTCCTGTGCGCGACTGTTCTCGTCTTCGTGGCGGTCTACGGGGGTGTGGTCCTGCCCGCCGTGTGGTCCCGGCGGCCGACCCGTCGGCATGCGGCCCTCCGGGTGCTCACCGAGCTGCTCGGTGTGCTCCGGAGCAGGAGGAAGCGGTAGGAGAAAGGCCCGAAAAAATCTTCATTTCAGGTTGTTTCATCCGTCTTCAGGTGTTCTATTCTGGTATTGGCCTACGGGACGAGTGAGGGAGTTCGACCGGAGTAGCCGACTTCGGCGTGACGCATCTGCATCCGCTGGGGCCGACGTCGACGGTCGGGCTGAGAGGCCGGAAGGCAGTGGTCAGGCCGGAAGGCGACCCCCAGAACCTGATCCGGACAATGCCGGCGAAGGGAACCCGTCTCGTAGGTCCTTTGCGTGCGTCCTAACCCTTTTTCTCGGGATCCGTCAGGTCGATCAGGCGGCACACCGTCTCGATGTCGATCTTGACCTGGGCGATGGAGGCACGCCCCGACAGCCAGGTGATCAGCGCCGAGTGCCAGGTGTGCTCGATGACGCGGACCGCGGAGAGCTGCTCGGGGGTCGGGTCCGCGAGGCCCATCGCGTCCAGGATGATCAGCGTGGTCTGCCGGGAGACCTGGTCGACCTCCGGCGAGACGCTGCGGTCGGCGAAGGTCAGGGCGCGGACCATCGCGTCGGCCAGGTGCGGCTCGCGCTGCAGCGCGCGGAAGGCCCGCATCAGGGTCTCGGCGACCCGCTCGGCCGCCGTGTCACCCTGCGGCGGCTTCTTGCGCAGCGTGCCGTGCATGTGCTCCAGCTGGTCCTGCATCGTGGCGACCAGCAGATGGATCTTGGACGGGAAGTAGCGGTAGAGGGTGCCCAGGGCCACCTGCGAGGACTCCGCGACCTCCCGCATCTGCACCGCGTCGAAGCCGCCCCGGCTGGCCAGTTGTGCGCTCGCGTGCAGGATGCGGCGGCGACGCGCCTCCTGCCGCTCCGTGAGGGGTGGGGAGGTGCGCCCGGTGGCTTCGAGCTTGGCTTCCGCAGGCATGGGTCCCGTTTCCGTGGTTCCGTGACAGTCGGTGAGAGCTCATGATCGGACCGAGCATGGCAGGGCGTCCGCCGTGGCGCGAATCACCTGATCCATTGCTCACTGTGCCCCTACCTGCCGGTAGATTCAGAGCCTCCTGGACGATCAAGTCTGAAACTTGTTCTAGATTAGCGTCCCGGCGTAATCTCGCGGGACAGAGCAGGCAGAAGGGGGCCCAGAGTGACCGCTGAGGCCAGTCAGGCGGGTCCCCAGGAGGACCTCGCCGCCGACGGCGAGCGACCGCTCCACATCGCGCTCCTCACCTATAAAGGGAACCCGTTCTGCGGCGGCCAGGGCGTCTACGTCCGCCACATCTCGCGCGAGCTGGCCCGCCTCGGCCACCGCGTCGAGGTCATCGGCTCCCAGCCGTATCCCGTCCTCGACGAGGACGAGGCGTACGACGGCCGGCTGAGCCTGACCGAGCTGCCGAGCCTGGACCTGTACCGCTCGCCCGACCCCTTCCGCACCCCCAAGCGCGACGAGTACCGCGACTGGATCGACGCGCTGGAAGTCGCGACCATGTGGACCGGCGGCTTCCCCGAGCCGCTGACGTTCTCACTGCGCGCCCGCCGCCATCTCCGCGCCCGCCGCGGCGAGTTCGACGTCGTGCACGACAACCAGACCCTCGGATACGGGTTGTTGGGGGATGTGGGCGCGCCTCTCGTCACCACCATTCACCATCCCATCACCGTGGACCGGCAGTTGGAGCTGGACGCCGCCGAGAACTGGCAGCAGCGGCTGTCCAAGCGGCGCTGGTACGCCTTCACCCGCATGCAGAAGCGCGTCGCGCGCCGCCTGCCCTCGGTCCTCACCGTCTCCGGCACCTCGCGCGCCGAGATCGTCGACCACCTCGGTGTGCGCGACGACCGTATCCATGTGGTCCACATCGGCGCCGACACCGATCTCTTCTCGCCGGATGCGTCCGTGCCCGTCGTGCCCGGCCGGATCGTGACGACGTCCAGCGCGGACGTGCCCCTCAAGGGCCTGGTCTTCCTGGTCGAGGCGCTCGCGAAGGTGCGCACCGAGCACCCCGACGCCCATCTCGTCGTGGTCGGCAAGCGGCCCGCGGAGGGCCCGGTCGCGCAGGCCATGGAGCGCTACGGCCTCGAGGGCGCCGTCGAGTTCGTGAAGGGCATCTCGGACGCCGAACTGGTCGACCTGGTGCGCTCGGCGGAGGTCGCCTGCGTGCCGTCCCTGTACGAGGGCTTCTCCCTGCCGGCCGCCGAGGCCATGGCCACCGGCACCCCGCTGGTCGCCACGACCGGCGGCGCGATCCCCGAGGTCGCCGGGCGCGACGGCGAGACGTGCCTGGCGGTGCCGCCGGGCGACCCGGGCGCGCTGGCCGCGGGGCTGAGCCGGCTGCTGGGCGATGCGGAGCTGCGGGCAAGGCTCGGCGCGGCGGGCCGCGAGCGGGTGCTGCGGCACTTCACCTGGGCACGGGCCGCCGAGGGCACGGCCGCCAGGTACCGGGAGGCCATCGCCCGCTCCGCCGCCGCTCAACCCCCGGCCACGGCAAGAGCGTCCGTACCACCGACCGCAGCCGCAGCGCCGATCACGGCTGCCGCCACCCTCGAACCCCACGCAGACTCCGAAAGCAGGGCCACGTGCTGACCGTCGACTTCTCCCGGTTCCCGCTCGCCCCGGGCGACCGCGTCCTGGACCTCGGATGCGGGGCCGGCCGGCACGCGTTCGAGTGCTACCGGCGCGGCGCCCAGGTCGTGGCGCTCGACCAGAACGGCGAGGAGATCCGCGAGGTCGCGAAGTGGTTCGCGGCGATGCAGGAGGCCGGCGAGGCACCCGAGGGCGCGACGGCGACCGCCATGGAGGGCGACGCCCTGGCACTGCCCTTCCCCGACGAGTCCTTCGACGTCGTCATCATCTCCGAGGTGATGGAGCACATCCCGGACGACAAGGGCGTACTCGCCGAGATGGTACGGGTGCTCAAGCCCGGCGGCCGCATCGCCATCACCGTCCCGCGCTACGGCCCCGAGAAGGTCTGCTGGGCGCTGTCCGACGCCTACCACGAGGTCGAGGGCGGCCACATCCGCATCTACAAGGCGGACGAACTGCTCGCCAAGATCCGCGAGGCCGGCCTCAAGCCGTACGGCACCCATCACGCGCACGCGCTGCACTCGCCGTACTGGTGGCTGAAGTGCGCCTTCGGCGTCGACAACGACAAGGCGCTGCCGGTGAAGGCGTACCACAAGCTGCTGGTCTGGGACATCATGAAGAAGCCGCTGGCCACCCGGGTCGCCGAGCAGGCGCTGAACCCGCTGATCGGCAAGAGCTTCGTGGCGTACGCGACCAAGCCGCACCTGCCGCGTCTTTCCGAGACCGAAGCCGAGACCGTGGCGGCCGCCAAGTGACCACTCCCCGGACAGAACACCTCGTCCTGCCCGGGGTCCTCACCGCCGGGCAGGCCGCCGCGACCGTCGCGGGCATCCTCGCCGTACAGCGGGAGGACGGTGCGATCCCGTGGTTTCGGGGGCACCACCTGGACCCCTGGGACCACACCGAGGCCGCGATGGCGCTGGACGCGGCGGGCGAGCACGAGGCCGCCGAGCGGGCCTACGAGTGGCTCGCCCGGCACCAGAACGAGGACGGCTCCTGGTACGCGGCCTACGCCGACGGGGACTTCACGGACGTCACCGACCGCGGGCGCGAGACGAACTTCGTCGCGTACATCGCGGTGGGCGTCTGGCACCACTACCTGTCCACCGGCGACGACACGTTCCTGGACCTCATGTGGCCGGCCGTCCACGCCGCGATCGAGTATGTGCTGCAACTCCAGCAGCCCGGCGGCCAGATCGGCTGGAAGGGCGAGGACGACGGAAGCTTCACCACCGACGCCCTGCTGACCGGCTCCTCCTCCATCCACCACGCCCTGCGCTGCGCGCTCGCCATCGCCGAACAGCGCGAAGAGCCGCAGCCGGACTGGGAGTTGGCGGTCGGAGCCCTGCGCCACGCGATCCGCCGGCACCCCGAGCGGTTCCTCGACAAGGACCGCTACTCGATGGACTGGTACTACCCGGTGCTGGGCGGCGCGTTGACGGGCACGGAGGCCAAGTCCCGTATCGAGGAGGGCTGGGAGCGCTTCGTCGTCCCGGACCTCGGCGTGCGCTGCGTCGTCCCCAACCCGTGGGTGACGGGCGGCGAGTCGGCCGAACTCGCCCTCACCCTGTGGGCGATGGGCGAGTCCGACCGTGCGCTGGACATACTGCAGTCGATCCAGCACCTGCGCGATGCGGAGACCGGCCTGTACTGGACGGGTTACGTCTTCGAGGACGAGGCCATCTGGCCCCAGGAGCTGACCACTTGGACCGCCGGATCGCTGCTGTTGGCGGTGGCCGCCCTCGGTGGCCACGAGGCGACGTGCGCGGTGTTCGGCGGCGAACACCTGCCCCGTGGCCTGGATCCCGACTGCTGCGGCTGAACCCTCAGTGCCGGTGGGCGCGGTTGGCGATCGCGTGCCCCACGAACAGGTAGACGACCGCGGCGAGACCGTAGCCCGCCACCACTCGTGCCCACGCCTTGTCGAACGTGAACAGGTCGTACGACCAGCCGGCCAGCCAGCGGGCCGCGTCGTGGATGAACTGCACGAAGTCGTTCGCGCGGTTCGCGTCCAGCAGGTACATCAGGATCCACAGGCCCAGGATGAGGGCCATGATGTCGGCTACGATCGCTATGACCGTACCGGCCTGGTTTGTACCGTTGCGATGGTAAGGGGACATACCGATCGGGTTGCCGCTGAACCGTGGATGAAACTTCTAGGAGTTCAGCTCGGCCAGGACCTGCAACGATGCCCGGTCGGGCGAGAGCGCCAGCAGGTCCGTCACCGGCCCCTTGCGCCACAACTCCAGCCGCTCGGCGATCCGTTCACGCGGCCCGACCAGTGAGATCTCGTCGGCGAAGGCGTCCGGCACGGCGAGCACGGCCTCCTCGCGGCGGCCCTCCAGGAACAGCTGCTGGATGCGCCGGGCCTCCTCCTCGTAGCCCATCCTCGCCATCAGGTCGGCGTGGAAGTTGCGAGAAGCGTGCCCCATGCCGCCGATGTAGAACCCGAGCATGGTCTTCACCGGGAGCAGGCCTTCGGCGACGTCGTCGCAGACCTGGACGCGCGCCATGGGAGCGACGACGAACCCCTCGGGAAGATCCTCAACTGCCGGTCCGTAGACGTCCGGACGGCTCGGCGACCAGTACAGCGGCAGCCAGCCGTCGGCGATACGGATCGTCTGCGCGACGTTCTTCGGCCCCTCGGCGCCGAGGAGGACGGGAAGGTGGGGACGCAGGGGGTGCGTGATGGACTTGAGGGGCTTGCCGAGGCCCGTGCCGTCCGCCCCGCCGTACGGATGCGAGTGGAACCGCCCCTCCAGCACGACCGGCCCCTCGCGCCGCAGCACCTGCCGTACGACGTCGACGTACTCCCGCGTCGCGGTCAGCGGCGACTTCGGGAACGGCCGCCCGTACCAGCCCTCCACCACCTGCGGCCCCGACAGCCCCAGGCCCAGCATCATGCGCCCGCCGGAGAGGTGGTCGAGCGTGAGCGCGTGCATGGCGGTGGTGGTCGGCGACCGGGCCGCCATCTGTGCAACCGCCGTACCCAGCTTGATCGTTGAGGTCTGCGCCGCGATCCAGGTCAGCGGCGTGAAGACGTCCGACCCCCACGATTCTGCGGTCCACACGGAGTCGTAGCCGAGCCGCTCGGCCTCCTGTGCCAGCGGCACGTGGTCGAGGGAGGGGCCGCGGCCCCAGTAGCCGAGGGCGAGACCGAGTCGCATGACGCCTCCAGTTTTCTGACGGGTAGTCAGTTACGAAGCTGCGAGCTGCGACTGTACGACAACGGCCCCCCGCCCGGAAGGGCGAGGGGCCGCTCGTGCAGTGGGTGTCAGCCGCGCTGGATCCCGGAGGTGTCCTGCAGCACGCCGCGGCGGCCGTCCTGCGTCTGGGCGACCAGGCCCGGACCGCGCTGCTCGACGGCCAGGTACCAGGTACCCGGGGCGAGTTCGGCGATCGGCGTGGGCGAACCGTCCTCCGCGAACAGCGGCCGCGGCACCGGTACGGCGAACCAGAACGGCGAGAAGTCCCCGGCGGGCGCCGGCGGCTGCGCCTGCGCCTGCGGCGGCTGGGCACCGTAGGGCTGCCCGGGCTGCGGCTGCCCGCCGTACTGCGGCTGCTGGGCACCGGGGTAGCCGTAGCCGCCCTGGGGCTGGCCGCCGTAGGGCTGCGGGGCGGCGGGCTTGGGGGCGGGGACCAGGGCGGCTTGGAGGGCCGGGACCAGCGGGGAGGCGACGGCAGCTCCGGCCAGGACCAGGGCGGCGATCAGGCCGAGGATGAGGCCTGCGCCCCTCTCGACGTCGTATCCACCCGTGTTGAACGACCCGGCCGGGTCGAAGATCGTCCAGAGGGCGGTCCACGCGGAGAAGACCGTCAGCGCGACGCCGAACGGGCCGAGCTCGAGGCCGACGACCTTGGGGGGCTGCGGCAGCGCGCGTGCGACGACGATCAGGACCGCGCCTGCGATGCCGCCGATGTACATGCTCATCAGCAGGCCGAGGTTGTCCCAGGCGTTGGGGATGCTGCTGCTGTCGCCGCCGTACGTGTCGAGGAACGACGCGATGAACAGCAACACCGCTGCCCCGATCACCACGCCGTCGCCTCGTGTGAGGGAGCGGATATTCACTTCAGATCCTTCATAGTTCGTCTCGTCGTCGGTAGACCCTATCGTCCACCCGACCAGGGTGTCCGCCGGGATGAGCCCGCCGATCACGAAGCGCGCAGGAAACTCACGATTCCATCAGAGATTCCTTGCGCGGCCTTCTGTCGCCAGGCGCCGCTGGTGAGCAGTGCCGCGTCCTTGCTATCGCGCATGTTGCCGCACTCGATGAACACCTTGGGAACCGTTGACAGATTGAGACCGCCCAGGTCCTTACGCGTGACGAGACCGGTGCCGTCGCCGATGTAGTTGGACGGCGGTTCACCCGTGACGCGCACGAAGTTGCCGGCGACGCGCTCGCCGAGTTCCGCGGACGGGGCGACGATCTCGCGGGTGTCCGCGGCGCCCGCGTGCACGGAGCCCGGGAGGATGACGTGGAAGCCGCGGTTGCCGGCCGCCGAGCCGTCCGCGTGGATGGAGATCGCGGCGTCGGCGCGGGCGTTGTTACCGATCTGCGCCCGCTTGTCGACGCACGGGCCCCAGGCCGGGGAGCCGTTGTCGTGCGTCAACTTCACCGTCGCGCCCTGCTTCTCGAGGAGCGCCTTCAGCCGGTGCGAGACGTCCAGCGTGAACTGGGCTTCCGTATAACCCGAGTTCGTGGACGTCCCCGTCGTGTCGCACTCCTTGACGTTCGTGCCGATGTCCACCTTGCGGTTGATCTCGGCGGTGTGCTGGAAGTTGCCGGGGTTGTGACCCGGATCGATGACGATGACCTTGCCCTTGAGGGGGCCGGAGGCCGCGGGCGCGGAGGAGGTGGGGGAGGCGAGCGTCGGCGTGGGGCTGGTCGGGTGCTTGTCGTCGCCGGTGGGCGAGGACGCGGATCCACCGGACGGGGCTGCGCCGGACGCGGGCGCCGACGACGTCGTCCGCACGGTCGCCCGGTCCGCACTGCCTCCGCCCCCCGAGCCGCCCACCGCCTCGTACACCAGCCACCCCAGCAACGCGCCCGGCACGAGCGCGGCGACCGCAACGGTCAGGGGGCGGAAACGGGGACGGCGGGGCTGGGGAGGATCGAAGTCCGGGCCTAC
Source organism: Streptomyces sp. NPDC047043 (assembly GCF_040644055.1). Classification (NCBI taxonomy): domain Bacteria; kingdom Bacillati; phylum Actinomycetota; class Actinomycetes; order Kitasatosporales; family Streptomycetaceae; genus Streptomyces; species Streptomyces sp. NPDC047043. The sequence continues at coordinate 14,951 of NZ_JBEYVO010000009.1, read as the reverse complement.
GTACGACACGTTTGCCACCCTAGCGGCCGTTCATGGTGTCCACATGGTCCATGACGGCCGATGGAATGACGCTCCGGAGGCTGTGACGTCGCGGCCAGCGACCGTCTCGGACCCGCGGGCACGGCGTGCCTTGCTGCTCGGCGAGTGCGGCTTGACCTTGCCGAAGGTGGACACGTGGCTGCCGCATGCGCGGCTCCGCCAGATCTGCTGACCGTGGGCGTCCGCCTCAGATGTATCAAGGTCCAGCCTTCGGCGGCCTCACAGCGACGGCAGCCGGGTGAAGCCCTCCTGCAGCACGTACGACGACTTCCCGAAGCCCGAGTTCCCGGCCGAGGTGACGGTGACCGTGGGCAACTGGCTCGCGGGAAGCTGGTGTTCCCGGTCCCCAACGGGGAGCGGTCCGAGTCTGTGCTGTACGCACCTGCGGGCCTGGGCGAGCCGAAGGAGTGGGCAGTCCCGAAGGCGTAGCTGGGAAGGGCACGGGATGTTCTGCGTGGCCTCCAGGTCAGGCGGGCCTCGTGCTCACGAAGGCATCGCTTGAGACTCCACTTGACCAAATTCAGGAGCAGTCGGTGGACGTCAGCTACTTCGGTGCCCACAGGCACGTTCCGCTGCGCGTGGCCCTGCTGCTGGCCGCGGTGGCGGGCAGCGCGCGGATCATGCAGTTGCGCGTGACCGCCCGCAAGCACCGCCGGACCGACCACAGGGCTGTGAAAGCCGAGGCCAAGGACTCGTCGAAGGTCCTGCGGTAGCCCGGACTACCGGGAGCCCGCCACAGGGTGCGGCTTGTAGAAGGACTCCTCCAGGTAGGCGGCCTCGTGCGGCTGGTAGGGCTCCTCCAAGTAGGCGGCCTCGTCTTCGTCGAGTTCGACGTCCACCGCGGCGACCGCGTCGGCCAGCTGGGCTGGCTTGGTGACCCCGACGATGGGCGAGGTCACCGCCGGGTTGCGCATGACCCAGGCCAGGGCGACCTGGGCCGCGGACAGACCCCGCTTGCCAGCGATCTCGTGGACGCGCTCGGCCACTGCCTGGTCCTCGTCGCGGTAGAGGATCTTGCCGCCCGCGTCGGTCTCGGCACGCGCCGTGGCGGTGTCCCGGGCCCGCGTCAGCCTGCCCCGCGCCAGCGGGCTCCACGGAATCACGCCGATGCCCTGGTCGGCGCAGAGCGGGAGCATCTCCCGCTCTGCTTCCCGATGGATGAGGTTGTAGTGGTCCTGCATCGACACGAACCGGGTCCAGCCGTTCAGGTCAGCCAGGTACAGGGCCTTGGCGAACTGCCAGGCGTACATGGAAGAGGCTCCGATGTAGCGGACCTTCCCGGACTTGACCGCGTCGTGCAGCGCCTCGAGGGTTTCCTCGATCGGGGTGTCGTAGTCCCAGCGGTGGATCTGGTACAGGTCGATGTAGTCGGTCCCCAGTCGCTGCAGGGAGGCGTCGAGTTCGGCGAAGATCGCCTTGCGGGACAGCCCGGCGCCGTTCGGGCCGGGGCGCATCCGCATCCAGACCTTGGTGGCGAGAACGACCTCCTCGCGCCGGGTGAAGTCCTTGACCGCCTGGCCGACGATCTCCTCGCTGCTTCCGGCGCTGTACCCATTGGCCGTGTCGAGGAAGTTGACACCGCTCTCAAGGGCCTGCTTGATGATGTCCCGGCTGGCGTCCGCGCCCAGCGACCAGGGCTCGCCGCCCCGGTCCGGCTCGCCGAAGCTCATACAGCCGAGGGTGATGGCGGAGACTTCCAGTCCGGTCGTTCCGAGTTTGATGTATCGCATGGTTTCGAACCTAGGAATTGATGTGCGCTCTAACGCAATACGTCTCGGTCCGGACTTCGGAGGCGTGGGGCATGTGCGCCCTGTCAGGTTTCGACCGTTTCGGCCAGATGTGCCCGAGAACCCAGTGGTAGCGAGTAACTAACTGTCAATTCTCGGCCGAGCGCGTGGGGCACTGCTCGGCCCGCCGACGGCAAACCGCCCTCGCGGGTCCGTCGCCACGACCGATCATCGCTCCATCACTAAGAGATTCCGCTGGTCCGGGCGGCGGTATCGCGGTGCTCGCGACGGCGCCCCTACCCGCGGCATCGCTTAGAAAAATATGGACAACCCTGGACTTCTGAACTACCTTTGAAGTCATGACCACCATGCCCGCAGAAGCGAACCTCTCTGAGCTGCTCCAGAAGCCCAAAGACACGATCGCGCGCATGCAGGGCACCGCCCACCGGGGTATCCGCCTGCACCGCCGCGACGACGAAGACCTCTACCTCACTACTGCTGCCCGCGCTGAGGAAGCCGTGCAGGTCGTCGACTCCACGACCCGCATCTTCGTCGCCATGATGAAGAGCGACCCCCAAGCGGTGAAGATGCTCACCCATGTTTTCCCTGAAGCCTTCCCCTGGGTGCGCTATCTGCCCGATGTGGCGGTCCGCGAGTTCCTCGTTGAGTTCGTCGAGACAGCACGTGCTGCGGTCGACCTCGACAACGTCGGTCTGCTCGCCCCCGTCATTGCTGCATGGAAGTCGACCGCCCTCATCCACGCCGACGAGAAGCTGCACGGCGAGCTGACGAAGCCTGTCGGTGAAGATCTCGGGTCCGTCGAGCCGCCGGAGGTCTCCAGCGAGTGAGCCCGAAGAAGGGGGAGCCGGTAGCCCCACCGCCTGGCAGAGACGACTACGACGTCCGCTATGGAGAGACAGCGGCTGTCGAGGGCTGGCGAGAAGTCGGCAACAGGGCCCCAGGCAACGCGTTCAAGGCCTGGGAGCTGATGCGGACAAACCCGTGTCCCAAGGAGCAGACCGAGCGGCACCATCAGCTGAAGTTTGACCTCGCCTACCGCGAGTACAAAGGGGAGAGGCTCCCGCAGTGGCAGATCGAAGTCACCGGCGGGGGCCGCCTCTGGTACCTCGTCGACGAGGACAGGCGTCGCGTCTGGCTCGTGTACGCCGGCCTCGGGCACCCAAAAGCCACGGACTAACAGTGGGGCGAAGCCCGCGGGGCCAACGGTGAGCGGTGCAGATAGTCCTCGCCATTCAGTATGAGCGCCGGGCTGGTCAGCAAATCCACCAACTCCACCCTTCGACCGGCCGGACAGCGGCCAGGACGTCGTCATGTGTGACCTGGTCACTGGCGTAGCGCTCGGCGCGGGCGGCCATCTCGGCCAGGCTGGGCTTCGAAGCCTCACGCACGATGAGACCGAGGAGGTAACCCTGCATCGACTGGCCGGCCTCGGCGGCGCAGATCTTGATGGCGCGAGCTACGTCGTCGGGCACGTCCCGTACCGCGAATGCAGTCCCGAATGCATTTTGTCGTCAATGCTGTCATTTTGCAGTCATTCGGACTCTTGCGGGTCCGCGGCCAGGGCGGTCGGGCCCTCAGATCCCCGCTCCGGTTCGCCGCAGCACGCGCAGTGAGTCGGTCACCGAGACCTCCGTGAACGCGCCGGACTGGAGAGCCCTGAGGTAGACGCGGTACGGGGCCTGGCCAGTGAATTCGTCCTTCGGGTCCGGGAAGACGTCGTGGATGAGGAGGAGGCCGCCTTCGGCCACATGGGGGGCCCAGCCCTCGTAGTCGGCGGTGGCGTGCTCGTCGGTGTGGCCGCCGTCGATGAAGACCAGGCCGAGGGGGGTGCCCCAGAACTTCGCGATCTGCGGGGAGCGGCCGACCAGGGCCACCACGTGCTCCTCCAGGCCTGCCTTGTGCAGAGTGCGACGGAACGTCGGCAGCGTGTCCATCAGGCCGAGTTCCGGGTCGACCGTCTCCGGGTCGTGGTAGTCCCAGCCCGGCTGCTGCTCCTCGCTGCCGCGGTGGTGGTCGACCGTCAGCGCGGTGACGCCGGCCTCGCGGGCCGCGTCGGCGAGCAGGATCGTGGAGCGGCCGCAGTACGTGCCGACCTCCAGCAGCGGCAGCCCGAGCGCACCCGCCTCCACGGCCGCCGCATACAGCGCGAGGCCCTCCTCCACGGGCATGAAACCCTTCGCGGCCTCGAACGCGGCGAGGATCTCGGGCTTGGGTGCCGCGGGCATGGGGCCTGCCTCTCGGGAAGGGGGCGTGGGTACGTCTGAGGGGACCATGCTGCCGTACTCGCCGGTAGGTGGGCGACCGAGGGTGGCTACTCCCGCTCCGTTGCCGTCCGCAGCCGGTACTCCCTCGGTGAGAGCCCGTACTCGGCGCGGAACGCGCGGGTGAAGTCCGAGGCGCGGGGCAGGCCCCGGCGCGCGGCGATCGCGTGGATCGGCGTGGTGCGCTGGGCGGGGTCCGCGAGGTCGCGGCGGGCGGCCTCCAGGCGCTGGCTGCGGATCCAGGCCGCGACCGTCTCGCCCTGCGTCTGCTGCTGGAAGATGCGGTGCAGGTAGGAGACGGAGATGTAGTGCGCGGCGGCGATCGTGCGGGGTGTCAGCTCAGGGTCGTGCAGGTTGCGGTGGATGAAGGCGCGGATCTGTTCCGCCGTGGTCCGTTGACGGGCCTCCGGCTCCAGCGCCGCCTCCGCCTCCAGCAGTTGTGCGAACAGGGCCGTCACCAGGTCGAGTACGACCGTGCCCAGGCGCGGTGCGTCGGAGGGGCGGAGGGTGTCGGCCTGGCGTTCCAGGCCGGTGAGGAAGTCGGCCAGCAGGGCGCCGATGCCGTCCTGCGCGGGAAGGCCGCGGCCCAGCAGCTCCCGGACCCGGTGCGGGGGCAGCGGCAGCAGCGCCTTGGGGAAGTCCACGCCCACGCCCTTGACGACCGCGCTCGCGTGCGGCTGCCACAGGTCGAATGGCTGGGAGCTGTCGGCCAGGTGCAGGTCGCCGGGGCCGAAGATGTCCCTGCGGTCCGCGTGGTCGAGCGTCAGCCCGCCGTCGAGCAGCAGTGTCAGGTGGTAGGCCTCGGGGTCGGACTGGCGCACCTGTCTGGGGCCGCGCAGGTAGCGGGTCGGCAGGCAGGCGATCGCCCCGACGGTCACCGGGCCCAGTTCCAGCAGCCGGTGTTCGGCCCAGAAGTCGGCGGCGTGGGCGCTGCTGATGTCGGTGGGGGAGCGGGTACGGCCGAGCAGTTCCCGCCAGAAGTCGAATCTGTCCTCCGCGGGTACGTCCTCGCTCCGGAACACCGTCCCGATCATCGCGCCCCTCCTGGCCAATGCGCCCCACCCCGGCGTTCGGGGCGACATCTTCGCATGCGTACGAGAACGGCCCTCTCGCGTCGGCAAGCCCGTTCTCCGCTGCCGCCGCAGCTAGATTCTGCGAATGTCCAGCACATGACCACCACGCCTCGCGCTCGCCCAGGGGGGATCTTGCGCACCACCGCCACGACAGCGGTCATACTCGCCGCCGTCACGCTCACCGCCTGCACCTCCGACACCGACCCGGTCACTGCGGACGTGCAGGCCGTCTGCCGCGAACTCGGATTCAACCCCGGCGACAGCGGCGACTACGCCGCCTTGCCCGACGGCGTTCTGGCCGATGTCTCCGCACTCACGGACAAGGCATCCGGCGCCGCGCAGAAGGACGGCCGGTGGTGGACGCTCACGGGAGACCTCAACACCCTGACGTCATACGCTCAGGACGGCGACCAGACAGGGACGTGGTCGCGACCGGATCAGCAGAAGATGCTCGATGCGTTCAACGATGCGCATCGCGAGTGCGCGGACGCGTACGACGCCGGATAGACCGGCAGCGGAATGGAGGGGCGACGCGTATGCGGCACCCCTCCTGGCTGAGGTCTCAGGCGGGCGTACGGCGGTGACGGATCATGGAGCGTCAGAGATGTCCAGCTTGTTCACCTTGATGCGAGTGGTGTCGAACTCCCACACGACGTAGAACTTGCCCGGCGCGTACTCGTCGGCCATTGCGTACGTGTCCCAGCCCCTCCCTGTTCCAGCCGTGTCGACCTCGTCGTTCGAGGAGCCGTTGGCGAAGAGCTTGGCGGCGCTCCACGCCGCACCGGGGCGCCTGGTCTTGTAGTTGAGGACGTCGCGGTAGTCGGCGGCCGAGGAGTCGGCGACGGGGGAGTTGTAGATGTACAGGTACTTCCCGTTGCTGTCCTTGGTGAAGTAGCCCTTGGACGTGTTCTGGCTCGGCAGGGCGGCGTCCGGGTCGAAGGGCGTCCAGGACGCGCCGTCGGTGGAACTCTCGGCCGTCACGGCGTTTGCGTTCTCGCTGCGGGCGACCATGACCAGCTTGTTCGTGCCGTCCTGGGAGACGGCGATCTGGGGTTCGCCGGCCTTGATGCCGTCGGCGTTCCCGCCCGGTACGGTGCCTTCCTTCGTCCAGGTCTTCAGGTCGGAGGAGGTCAGCACCCCGTTCTCCCGCCCCGTCGCCCAGTACGGGATGGCGTGTTTGCCGTTGGCCAGCTTGAGCGGGCGTCCGGCGAAGACGAGGTTGCCGATGTTCGGGAAGGTGGCGGGGTAGTCCTGCCAGGTGTGGCCCTCGTCGGTGCTGCGCTTGACGACGGTGGTGCTGATCGGCAGGCCGTCCTTGTTCCAGCTGTCCCCGTCGTTCTCGCTCGTGTCCACGATCGGGGTGCGCCCCATGTAGGCGAACAGCTCGCTGCCGGCCTGGTAGAGGATGACGTAGTGCCAGGCGTAGTCGCTGGTCTCCTGGGCCAGCGTCTGCGGGCGGCTCCAGTTGGCGCCGCCGTCGGTCGTGTAGGCGTAGCGGATGTAGCCCATGTCGTGGTTGCCGGGCCTGAGGCCCTCCCGCCAGGCCACGACCGCGTTGTTCGCGCTGGTGCTGATGATGTCGGGGGTGCGGGGGCCGTCGCCGCCGGTCACCGTGTTCGTGTAGACGGTCGACTCGCCCGAGACGCCCTCGGCGGAGGCCGGGCCCGGCAGGAGCAGGCCGGACAGGACGGTGAGGACGAGCGCGGTCAGGAGTACGGGCCATGCCCGTCCGCGCGTCACCACAGCCATTGCTGACTCACGCTCGTCGAGCAGGTCCACTGAATGGCCTCCGTTCCCGGGGTCTGACTGGTGCTGGGGATGGCGAGGCACAGCCCGCTGTTCTTGTTCTGCAGCCGGTCGAGGCTGGTCCGGACCCAGACCTGCTCGTCACCGCCGCCGCACGGCCACTGGATGACCTCGGCGCCGTTCGTGGTGGTCGCGCCCGCGAGGGCGAGGCACTTGCCGTTCACCTTGTTGACCACCCGGTAGCCGCCGGTCACGGCTTTGAGCGCCCAGTAGTTGCTGTCGCTGTTGCTGCACGACCACTGGACCATCGCGATGCCGTTGGTGTAGCTGGAGCCGGGGTTGGCCAGGCACTGGCCGGTGCCCTGGTTGTAGAGACGGGCGTAGGTGGCGGTGTCCTCGGACCAGACCCAGCGCTGGTCCAGGTTCTCCGTGCAGGTCCACTGGACGGCCTCGGTGCCGTTGGCGGTGCTGGAGCCGGGGACGGCCAGGCACTTGTCGCTGTTGAGGTTCCGCAGCCGGTTCCAGCTGTCGTGGACCCAGACCTGCTCGTTGCCGGTGGAGTCGCAGGGCCACTGGATGGCCTGAGTGCCGTCGGCGGTGCTGGAGTTGGGCATGGCGAGGCACTTCAGGCTGAAGCGGTTGCGGATGAGGTAGCGGTCGCCGTTGCCGCCCGCCACCTTGGTGAACGTCCAGTCCTGGTCGGAGTTCTCGCTGCAGGTCCACTGGACCAGGCCGGTACCGTTCGCCGTGCTGGAGTTGGGTACGGCCAGGCATCGGCCCGAGTTGAGGTTGCGGAGGTTTCGCCAGTCGTCGTCCGCCTTCGCCGGGCTGGGAAAGGCCAGTACGTACGCCAGCGTGGCGGCGATCGCACACATCACCGTGGCGACGACGGCGAGGACGCGCGTCGGTCTTTTCATGCGCATGACATTGAACTACCTCTCTCTTCATGGGGCCGCATGTTCATGGGTCCACAGAGGAGGCAGGGTGCGCGGCGACGCGGGCAGGACCGGACCATGCCGGTCATCCCCCCCGTGCCCGGTTCCCCACCGGCCCCCCGTGTGCCTTCAGGCACCGGAGTACCCAGCCGAAGCCGACGGGGTGACGCGATCAGGAACAGGTGGTCACGGAGAGGCGGCGCGGCAGCGAACCTTTGCTGTCCCCGAGGGGGCAAAGGGTCGCTGCCGCGCGGGAGTTCAGCGGGCGGAGACCGTCTCCGCGGGCAGGGCGAGATCCAGGTCCACCGCCCGGTCGTCACCCGCGTGGGTCGCGGACGAGGCCAGCGGCCCGTGCCCGGCCGCCCGTGCGGCCAGCACGTACGCCCCCTCGGCCGGCACCGCAAGCGCATAGCCGCCGTCCTCGTCGGACAGCGTCGCGCCCGCCTGGCGGCCGCGGCGGTCGATCAGGGTGACCTTGGCGCGGGCGACCGGGGTGCCCTCGGCGTCCAGGACGCGGCCGCGGAAGCCGCGCAGGATCTGTTCGGCGCGCTCGATGCCCGCGTCCTCCTCGCTGCTGGCGCGCAGCTGCGGGGCGCGGTTCGCCTTCGGCAGGAACAGGGCCATCAGCAGGCCGAGGGCGACCGCGCCGGTGGCGATGAGGAAGGAGACCCGGAAGCCGTGCATGGTCGGGATCTCGACGCCGCCGACGTTGTTCGCGGTGTTCGCCAGCACCATGCCGATGACGGCGCTCGAGACGGACGTACCGATGGAACGCATCAGCGTGTTCAGGCCGTTGGCCGCACCCGTCTCCGAGGCCGGGACCGCGCCGACGATCAGCGCGGGCAGGGAGGAGTAGGCGAGGCCGATGCCGGCGCCGAGGACGACGGCGATGACCAGGCTCTGCCAGGGCGCGCTCATCAGGCCGAGGCCGGCGCCGTAGCCGATGGCGATGATCAGCATGCCGAGGATCAGGGTGACCTTCGGGCCGTACTTGGCGGAGAGGCGGGCGTAGACCGGGGCCGTGAACATCATCGTCAGGCCGAGCGGGGCGACCAGCAGGCCCGCGACGACCATCGACTGGCCGAGGCCGTAGCCCGTCGCCTTCGGGAGCTGGAGCAGCTGGGGAAGGACGAGCGAGACGACGTAGAAGGAGACACCGACCATGATCGAGGCCAGGTTGGTGAAGAGGACCGCCGGGCGGGCCGTCGTCCGCAGGTCCACCAGGGGAGCCTGCACGCGCAGCTCCATCACGCCCCACAGGACGAGTACGACGGCGGACGCGCCGAACAGGCCGAGCGTGGTGCCGGAGGTCCAGCCCCAGTCGCTGCCCTTGGTGATCGGGAGGAGGAAGAGGACCAGGCCGGCGGAGAGGCCGAGTGCGCCCAGGACGTCGAAGGAGCCCTCGGCGCGCATCGGGGACTCCGGTACGACGAGGAGGGTGAGGACGATCGAGAGGACGCCGAGGCCGGCGGCGCCGTAGAAGAGGGCGTGCCAGTCGGCGTGCTGGGCGACCAGGGCCGCGAGCGGCAGGGCGAGGCCGCCGCCGACGCCGATCGAGGAGCTCATCAGGGCCATCGCCGAGCCGAGCTTCTCGCGGGGCAGCATGTCGCGCATCAGGCCGATGCCGAGCGGGATGGCGCCCATGGCGAAGCCCTGGAGCGTACGGCCGGCGATCATCGGGAGCAGGGTGCTGGTGAAGGCGCTGACCAGGGCACCGACCACCATCAGGGCGATGCTGAGGATCAGCATCCGCCGCTTTCCGTAGAGGTCGCCGAGGCGGCCCATGATCGGCGTGGCCACGGCTCCCGAGAGCAGCGTCGAGGTCAGGACCCAGGTGGCGTTGCTGGGGGCGGTGTCCAGCAGCTGCGGCAGGTCCTTGATGACCGGGACGAGCAGGGTCTGCATCACCGCGACAACGATGCCCGCGAAGGCGAGCACCGGGACCACGGCCCTGCTCGCTCTCCGCGTGGGCTGGTCGGTCGTCGTGTGCGTCATTGAGTGAGGCCTCCCAGAAGAGATAAGTGCTGGGTAAACCTCGTATGCACAGGCAACTATTCCGTTGCTTCGGGACCCTAATCAATTCTTGACCGACCCATGGGTTTCTGATCGTGCGTCAGGGGCTGGTGAGTTTATAGAACGTGTTCTACCCTCGCGCGCCATGAAGGCCTACATCGCCGGAGTGGGCATGACCCGCTTCGAGAAGCCCGAGACCCGTGACTGGCAGTACTGGGACATGGTGCGCGAGGCGGGGAGCGCGGCGCTCGCGGACGCCGGGGTCACGTATGACGAGGTGGAGCAGGTCCCCATCGGCTACTGCTTCCAGCCCTCCACCGCCGGCCAGCGCGCCGCCTACGAGCTCGGCCTGACCGGCGTCCCCGTCTACAACGTGAACAACAACTGCGCGACCGGATCGACGGCCTTGATGCTCGCCCGGCAGCTGGTGGAGGGCGGCGCCGCCGACTGCGTACTGGCGCTGGGCTTCGAGAAGATGAAGAAGGGCGCGCTGGGCGGGGGAGCGGACGGCGGGGACTTCTCGACCTCCCCGGTCGCCCGGCACTACGGGATCATGGCCGCCCGGCACGGCTTCGAGATGACGCCGCCCACCGCGCAGATCTTCGGCGACGCGGCCCGTGAGCACATGGAGCGGTACGGCACGACCGAGGCGCAGCTCGCCGCCGTGGCCGCCAAGAACCACCGGCACTCGGCGCACAACCCGAACGCGCAGTTCCGGGACGTGTACGAGGTCGACGACATCCTCGCCGCGCGTACGGTCCACCGGCCGCTCACCAAGCTGCAGTGCTCACCGACCTCGGACGGGGCCGCGGCCGCGGTGGTGATCTCCGAGCGGTTCGCGCAGGAGCGGGGGCTGACCGGTCTCGTCGAGATCGTCGCGCAGGCGATGACGACCGACACGGAGGAGTCCTTCGCGTCCGGGTCCTGCATCGACGTCGTCGGGCAGCCGATGTCCCGGGAGGCGGCCCGGCAGGTGTACGAGGGTGCAGGACTCGGGATCGAGGACGTGGACGTCGTAGAGCTCCATGACTGCTTCTCCGTCAACGAGCTGCTGACGTACGAGGCCCTCGGAATGTGCGGGGAGGGGGAGTCCGGGAAGCTCGTGGAGTCGGGGGCGACGACGTACGGCGGGCGGTGGGTGGTGAACCCGTCCGGTGGGCTGATCTCCAAGGGGCATCCGCTGGGGGCGACCGGGATCGCCCAAGTGGCCGAGCTGGTGTGGCAGTTGAGGGGCGAGGCGGGCAAGCGGCAGGTGGCGGGGGCGCGGGTCGGGCTGGCGCACAACATCGGGTTGGGCGGGGCGGCGGTGGTGACGATGGTGCGGGCGGGGGGCTGAGCATGGGTTAAGCAGGGCTAAGCATGGGCTGAGCACTGTCTTGTCGATCACCCTGCAGTGGCTCGGGTGGAAGCCGTCGAGCTTGTGCTTCCGCCGGCGCACCGCCTACGGGCTCGTCACTGCCCAGCCCCCGCGCGCGTTGGACAGAGCCCACTGGACCGCCTTGATCCAGAACCGGGACGCCAGGAGTTCAACCTGGGTATGGCCATGCTCGGCGTCCGCGCCGAGGGCGACATCCGCGCCGTCGCCAACGCCGTCTCCGCCTGCGAAGGCGTCATCTGGTCGTCCTCACTGCCGGCGCCTTCGCCCTCTTCCTCTTCGTCGAAGTGGTCTGTCACGCCTCCCTGGCGTGACTCACGTCGAGAGCTTCACCTACTTCGGCATCCACACCCACAGGTTCGTCCGGGATGTGCCGTAGGGGCACTGCGGTATTGCTCTACACATCTGCGGATGGCGCACCGGCGGACCCCCTTGACCGGCGACGGCAGTGTCGGGCAGATCCGAGCCGATGCTGACGGCAACCTATGCGTCGTCTGCGACGACCAGTGCACGAACACCCACAACGGCCAGGCCGCCGACGCATGTTGCGGTGATCCCGTGCTCCTGCGACGGCCGAGCCACCCAAGGGCTGGTCCTGACACCGATCCGTATATGAGCACCCGCGGCCCCCCGCCGAACGAACCGCGCCTCGCGCCGGTCCTGCGGCAGGCGCGTGGCGAGAGGGAAGACACACGTTGAAACTGTTGAAACGACGATGGGCTCTTGTGGCCGGGGTGCTGGCGCTGATCTCGGCGGCGGCGGTCTCCGTACCGCTGCTCACTCAGACCGCAACCGCGACGGCGGCGCCGTTCTCCACGACGCTGGTCAGCAAGTCGAGCGCTTTGTGCGCCGACGCGCCGGGCGGTGCGACAACCCGGCTCAAGCTGGTCACCTCCGTGTGTACCGGCGGTGCCGAGCAGACCTTCAGGTTCACGCCGGTCTCCGGCAAGGCCAACACCTTCACGATCGGCACCCGGAATTCGAAAAAGTGCGTTGACGTGAAGGGCCGGTCGAAGTCCGACAACACCCCGATCACCCAGTACATCTGCAACGGTAAGACCAACCAGCAGTTCCGCATGCGCGCGGTCTCGGGCTCGGGATACAACCTGGTGGCAGTGCACTCGGGCAAGTGTGTTGCGGTCAGCGGCGACGCAAGCGCAACTGGTAAGACGCTGGTGCAGTCGCCCTGTACTGCGAAGCGTACGTGGCTGGTGCCCAAGTCCACCGGCGGTACGAGCCCCAGCCCGACCAGCCGCGCCTCGGCCGGCGCCAGCCCGACCGCCGCCCAGAGCAGCGCTGCACCCAGCCCGACCAAGACCTCCGCCTCACCGACGACGTCGCCGGTCGCCGCGGGCGGCTGCTCACGGTCCGTCGGCTCATCGCCGGTGGTGAGGACCACCCAGGTCAACCTCGGGGTATCCGTGACCGGATACGGAGGTCAGTCCGACACCGAGCCGCTGCCCATGGCGATCGCGGCCACCCCGTCCGGCCGTTCCTGGCTGGCCTGGCTCGGCACCGACGGCAAGGTGTACCTGGGCAACCTCGACTGCAGCGATCACCTGGTCGGCACGCCCAGCAGCTTCGCCGGCATCGATCTGCAGGACGTCGCGGCCGACGCCAACGGCGGCGTGCTGCTGCTGACCCGCAAGGGCGACTGCCACACGGGCCCGCTGTGCGGCGGCAGCTCCAGCCCGTGCAACACCATGTGGATGATCCGCTTCGACAACTCCGGGCACCAGGTCTGGGAGCAGCAGGTCACGAACCTGAGCAGCAGCAGGGGCGGGTACGACGACGGTGCCCGCTTCGTCTGGTGGTACCAGCACCACGGCCGGCTCGCCTATGACGGCACCAACTACGCGGCGTACTTCTCCGACGCCATCACCGTGCAGAACGGCCGCTGCGTCGACATCCACGAAGGCGACCGGATGCAGGCGGTCGACCCGAACGGGGCCCTGCTGTCCGGGCACGACAGTTTCGAACTCGGCTGCAGCCACAGCTGGGACAACCACATCGTCTGGGATCCAAGGGTGGGCCATTTCAAGATGGTCTGTGCCACCGACAACAACTGCCGGATAGCGCAGCCGGCCAACTACCAGACGGTGGCTTCGGGTACCTGCGATGGCACCCTGTTCGGCGGCGACATCGTCTTGTCGAGTAACGCCGGGTACTGGGTCGGGTGGAGCCAGGGCGGCCACGCGCGTCTGGACCACTTCAGCACCGGTGCCTCCGACAAGACCGTCAACACCTCGGTCGCCACCAGCCATCCGCACCTGGTCAGTTACGGTGGCCGGATGTTGCTGGCCTGGGCGTCCGGCTCGAAGATGGCCGCGCAGGTATACAACTCTGGTACGGGTTCCATCGTGGGCAGCCAATTCGGGATCGACGTGCCCGACCACGCCTACATGTCCTTCAAGGCGTACTCGGACGGCAGCGCCGCCTATGCGGCCGCCGGCAGCACCAGTACCTCGATCGTCGTCGCCCGCGTCATGCCGATGAGCTGATCGCAAAGGCGAAGGCGGGCCTCAGGAAAGCGCCCACCGTCGTCGATAGGTTCGGCCTCAATCCTTCCGATTGAGGCCGAGCTGGTGGGTAGCCGTTCCCCAGGCCGCTACGGCGGCGAAGAACGCGAACAGTGGGCTCTGTCCAACCTCGCGCGGGGGCTGGGCAGTTGGCGTGACAGACGGGTGAAGCCCCTGGTAGATGGGTTTTCGACCAAGAGAACCGCATCCACCAGGGGCTTCGCATGCTGGTCTGCCTGTCCGGCTGTGCCCTTTGCTTCCTCGCCGCCCGGCCGAGGGAGTGTTGGCGCGCTCTGGGTACCCGCTGTCGGCGCCTGAGCGCGGGCCGACAGGCGTTGCTCGTCCTCGCCCATGTTGGCAACGGCCAGGCCTACGCCCAGCTCGTGGCCGGTTTCGGGGCGGTACTACGACCGTCTACCGGTACGTCACCGAGGCCGTAGAGCTCCTGGCCGCCCTCGCATGCTCGCCGAAGCAGTAGGGCCGCGTCGAGGAAGGCGTGTCTGATCTCGTCGGCATCCCAGTACAGCCACGCGATGCGGATCCCGGGCCGACGCGTATTCACGATGGTGAGCAGCGCAGCCTTCCGTCCGCCAGGTCGAGGACCTCCAGGAGCTCCGTCTTCTCCCGCCGGCCATTCCACTGCACCTTGAGCCACGGACCCGTGCAGCTCGTCATGGTCTCGGTCCAGTGCGGCACCTCGTCCGGTACGGGGATCGGGGCCTCTTCCGCATCACGCCACTGCGATGGCACGGGACGACACCTCCCCTTGACGTGCGGGCGGAAGCCTACTGTCTAGAATCGAACGCGTGAACGATCTGGTCCCATCGAGACTCGTGCTGCTCCGTTTCCTGGAGCGGGTGCAGGAACGGGACCTGGCGCGCACCCGCCGGTGGATCGTCGGCGAGGAGCGCCGGGAAGCCGGGCGGCAGCGGGGCATCCAGGCCCGCCCGCCGACGCCGGAGTGGCTGCTCGATATGGGGCTCAACCGGCGGGGCCCGGCCTTGTACGTGCACGTCGGGGACTGCTGGAACGCGGGCAGGCGCGGCCGGGCCATCGGCCGCGACCAGGCCCGGCGCGCGCTCGCGGAAGGTGTCAAGGCGTGCCCGCAGTGCCAGCCCGATGCGGCTCCGGGGATGCTGGACTAGGTCGTGTCTTCGAATGATCTTGAGTGGTGGATCATGGTTGGGTGATACGTCGCCATGAACTGTCCGATGCCGAGTGGGAGTTCGTCCGGCCGCTGCT